>JAQVJP010000192.1 GCA_028695145.1 Eubacteriales bacterium | reverse complement strand
TAGTTTCTTTTACCTGGCGCAGAAGCTCAATACCATTGTCTCCTGGCATTTCTATATCACAGAGAATAATGTCAATCGGTGTGCTATCGATTATTTTGGAAGCTTCAGCCGCGTTGTAGGCTTCGTGTACCTCACCATATATGCCACAGTTCTTCCAATCTACACCTTTTTTCATACCTTGTATCGCGATCAATTCGTCATCAACTATAAGCACATTCATAATTATTAGTACTCCTTCTACTCAAGCGGAAAACTGATAGTAAATTTGGTTCCTTCGCCAGCTTTTGACTCAACCCTCAATATACTGCTCTTGCCATAAAAATGTTTCAAACGTTGATAAGAATTGTAGATACCAACGTGTACTCTGGTTCCTGTATTACTGCGGAAATTCTGTTGATTGATTCTCTCAGCGATTTCCTGTTTCATGCCTCGACCATCATCTGAAATCGTGAAAAACACATGATTATTCATGATTTTTCCGGCAAGTCTTATATTCACAACTCTGTCAACTTCAAGTGCGTGGTTCATAATATTCTCGACAAAATTATGAACAAGCAGCGGAGGAACTACAATTTGTTTCACCCGGTCATCAAAATCATACTCAACAGTAAATTTACCGGGATATCTTATTGCTGATACATCAAGATATTCTTGAATTAATTTAAGTTCGTTGCCAAAATCATCGAGATCCTTACCGCTGCGGAAGATATAGCGAAAATAATTTGATAGATACAGCGCTAATCTTTGTATACCTTGGTATTCCTGTATTTGCGCCAAACTATAGACCAGCTTGAACATATTCAGCAAGAAATGTGGTCTGATCTGCAGCTGCAGATTACGCAACTCCATTTTTTGCCTGGCCATATCCTTCTCATAATTCTCTATTTTTAAATTGTTGATATTATCAGCCATCTCATTGAATGATTGATTTATTGTACGGAATTCTTCTGCAGAATCAGAAGCGACGATACGATAATCCTTGTCACCTTTTTTAAGCCTGACAAGAGCGTCACGTATCATATTAAGAGGTCTAATCAGGTTTCTGTTGAGAAACAGCAGAAGGAATGGCACAACTAATAAATAGGCAAATGCCAGGAAGATGCCAACCCACTGAATTATCGGCAGACTTTTGATTACGTCATTACGAGGTACAGACAGCACAAGATGAAGATCAGTTCTTATCGAAGATGAAACAACTTGTAATACTTGTTTATCCTGCAGCACCGGGTATTCAACACTTGTCTCAATATTCAGATTTGTCTGATCTATAGCTTCTCTAATCTGTATAGATAGTTTGTCCAAAGAGATAAGCGCACCAAAATAAAAATTATCGTCAGACATCACCTGAACCAGCCAATCGCCATAGCTGGTTTCTACCCGGTTCCACAATTTCATGTTGTCATAATCCGCATCAATCAGAAAATTTGTAATCTCCTGTCTTATTTGGTTATTTGACACTTCTGAGTTGGCCGAAACGGGATTTGGCATGATTAAACTGAAATCATTTAATGACTTGGCAAAAAAGTAGTAACCGTCAGAGCTCTGAGAATGTTCCGCGTTTGTACGCAGCTTCTGCGCTACATTAGTCTGCGAAAGGTAGTATCTGCTGTCACCTTGCTGTGATTTCAAACTGATAAAAAACTCATCTGTATTGCTCAAATCATACAAGTAATAATCGCTGGTAAAAATTCTGCTATCCAGCTGCTGCATGTACTGATTTGCTGTGTTTGCCAAAGAAGTTAATGCCTGATTCTGAATCACATCGATAGACTTGTAAGTTGAGGTAATTACAAGTATATTCAGTGGCAAAATAGCGATAATCATGATCACTGTTATCTTACCGGAAATAGAATCTATGAAGCGCTTGATTTTACCAAACAGATTATTCATCAATCTACTTCCTCCTGATTACGCGATCCTTCTACTTATCATCTATGATTATACGATGCTTATACTAACATCTATAAGATAAACTATTCTTAGCTCTATTATTCCGACTGTTTATATCACAATCGCGACCTTCAGCGCAGTAACGATAGGCATCGCGGCAGAATATGTGCCATAATTCCCACAAAACATTTTTACTATGAACTTATAATACGAGGGGGCTACTATGTTGTCATGCCAGATAATACCACTGAATCAATATTTAACACAAATAATTGATCCTACAGGCGTATCCTGTTTTTTACTACAAGGATCTCAAGAATCAGTTCTTATTGATACTGGTACAGGCATGCGACAGTTATTGCAGGCACTTGAAGATTTGTCAGTCTCTTCACCCCTTGTTCTGCTTAGCCACGGACATGCTGATCATGCCGGTGGTGCTGCCTGGTTTGACCAGGTTTATCTCAATCGTCTGGATTGGCAGCTTGTGCAAAAACATTGCAGCCTTGATATGCGCATGGGCTATGCCAGATTTGCCATACCACCCGAAGAGCAGACTTTTGCCAGTGACGATTTTGCTCCTCTCAAACCCGATGGCTATAAATCATTGGAATCTGGTCAGATTTTCAACCTTGGCGGATTATCGATTGAAGCAATACACGTACCCGGACACACTCAAGGCTCGATGTGTTTTCTTGTACCGGAGTTACGTATTATGATATATGGCGATGCCTGTAACAGTAATACTTTTCTCTTCGATGAAAACGCCAGCACAGTTAGTGGTTATTACGAAACTCTTCTTGATTTCAAAAAATACGATGAATTTTATGATACGGTCCTCTTCTCACACGGACCGGTCACAGGGAGCAAGCAGGTTCTTGAAGACAACATCGAACTATGTGAAAAAATCATAAAACGAACAGATGATGCTATGCCCTTCGCTTTTATGGATAAGCAAGCATTAAGAGCCGCAGCTGTCGATGAAAATCTCAACAGGCTCGATGGACGCATAGGCAATATCATTTATAGCGAAAACAGAATTTGAGGTGTCAAAATGACTATTGAAAATCGTTTAAGAGATGTACTCATGAATGAAGGCGGAAATTATATTTTGCCTTTTTTCTGGCAGCACGGAGAAGACGAGGCTAAATTACGCGAATATATGCAGGTCATACATGATTCAAACATTCGTGAAGTCTGTGTAGAAAGCAGACCACATCCAGATTTTCTTGGCGAGAAATGGTGGGCGGATATGGATGCTATTCTCGACGAAGCAAAGAAACTGGGTATGCGGGTTTGGATACTTGATGATAAACATTTCCCAACCGGCTATGCCGCAGGCGCGATGGAAAAAGCTCCAAAAGAGCTGTGTCATCAATATCTTGATTACAATATGCTCTCAATTTGCGGCCCGACGCCAAGCATTCAA
>JAQVJP010000191.1 GCA_028695145.1 Eubacteriales bacterium | reverse complement strand
CAAACGTTCTTCAACTGCTCCTACCAATACTTTTCGACGATATCTTGGGCAAAAAACAAAATGATAATTAATCAGCGATACAGTTGTTTGGATTCTTCTATATGCTTGACTCATAAATACAGTGTATCACTGCGTCATTCGAACCACAACATATTTTGCTGCGCAAGCGCCATTCATCCCACGGCTAAAGCCGAGCAAGCTTGGTTTGGGCTTTCTGGCGCAATTTCTGGTAATAATCGCAGTCTTAGTTGTCAACATCTCAGATGATGGCTCAATGGTTTGAGATTGAATCTCCTCAGCTTTACGCAAAGCATTGGCATCATGATGGCTTCCAAAACGCAAACCTAATGACACAGCAAAAGAACCTGTAAATGTGACTATCACAAGAAATATTGCAAGAAGAATCACAGAACTTGACACATAGAATCTACTCTTAGAAACAATACGCTTATTTTTTCTATAGCTTTTGCTGTTATCGATTATACTATTCGGATTAACATGCTTTTTAACATACTTTCTCTCATTATCACTCATGTTGGCACACTATCCTTTAAATTTTTCTCTGTAAGCTCAGCCCAATCATTTGTTATTCAACAAATATTAAATCAAGGTAAAGCGCCGTAACCAACTTTAATAGATCAATTAATTAATAAAAATACAAATAACATATACTTTTATTGCTATTTAAATCTATATATATAATTATTCGCTTTATTTAAATGTATTCTACATATACTATACGATTATTTTAAGTAAAACTTTAAGACAAAATTATTACAACTGTTTTGCAGTTAACTAATATGCTTGTGATCATGCGACGAGTCATGTGCGCAAGCGGAGACTGACGATATAGAATCGGCTGGGCGCGTAGCGTCTCAGCCGATTTTATTAAAAATGCAAACGTAAACAAGTTTACGCTTGCTCCGCTCAATCTAACAGCTCAAGAAGGTTGATATAACTGCGTTATAGGCGCTTTTACCGTTATATCCAAGTGTAGCCAAGTGGCGTCAAGTGGGGATGCCGATATGGAATTAGCTCGACCGTCCTCGTCGCTTCGCTCCTGTGGAAGCTCGCCCGCTCTGCTATGTGCCTAAGGTTAAGCTCGCAAATTCCATATCGAGCATCTAAAGTAACTGGTGGTCGAAATGTGCAGATCGAAAAAACGATATCGACATCCAAGCGGAGCCAAGTGTGTCGCGCTACGATTCACGTATTTCGACACCTACGTCCAACACTCAACACCCGACGCCGGCATCAACACCCAAGTTGGTACCGCCACGCACGCTCGCCTTATTACGCAGTCAGTTTATGCAAGCCCAATCACAATTTCTCACTTTTACGAGGACGGCCGCGCTTCTTCGGCGCAGACGGAGTCGTTGGTGCAGTTTCGGGCGCGGGCGCAGGCGGATTCGCGGACACGGGCGGATTCACGGGCGCCGACGCAGGCGAAGTTGCGGGCGCAGGCGGAATCGCGGACACAGGTGCGCTCGCGTTCACATCAGACTGCGGCTGATCAAGATTCATATCTACGCCGAACAAGCCGGCAAGATCGTCACCGGTAGCGGACAAGGCGCGCTTGCTTTTGCCGGCTGATCGAGATTTATCTATTAGCGTGTCGGATGTTTTCTTGACAGCGTCACTGATGAGGTCATCGATGTCAACTTGGCGCAGCTTGAAAAAGAGGGTCGGGTCTTCGTCGAAGCGAACGCCGATTCCGTAGAGCACGGCTGCGACATGTTTACACATGTCAGCCCAATCCGGACAGCTGCAGCCGAAATCGATCTCGCGCGGTGACGGAAATAGTCCTGTCTTAGTGGTCATAAATAGGTCTGCCATTTCGGCTGGGAATTTCCCGCTGATCAGTTGCTCGAGTGAGCTGAGATTGCCTGAGCAAGCTTCGATAATGTTATGCCAGCTGACTGGATCAAGTGGTTTGACTTCCACTACCACATCATATGGTTTGGCGCGGCTTCCCTGAACGATTGCCCGCACGCGTCCTGACTCGATCTGCAAATCAAGGACAGCGCCCTGGCGTACATATGACCGGCCGCGTCCAATTCTATTGCCAAAATCTGCGTAACGCTCGAGATTTTCAGTCCAGGCCATACCCCACCAGGTTTTTGTTAACTTACGTCCCGAAACCTCAATCGGTGCCAAATTCGGATTTTTCTTCAAGAGCTTTTGCATGCTTTTAGCCGCTTTTGCTTTTTTGGATTCCACTGACTCATATTTCTTATAACCACCATAACCGTACATCCGCACATCCTCCGATAATAACTGTTCAGCCACGACTAACTAAGAGTAAATAAACTCATCAACTGCTGATTATCAAGCTCTGTTATCCAGGTTTCCTGTTTATCTGGAATAATATCACCAGCGAGTTTGTTTTTCTCCTCAATCATTTGATCAATCTTCTCCTCGATTGTTCCGCTCGTAATAAATTTATGCACCATTACATTTTTGCTTTGGCCAATTCGAAATGCCCTATCAGTGGCTTGATTTTCGACTGCGGGATTCCACCAGCGGTCGAAATGAATCACATGATTGGCAGCCGTCAGATTGAGACCAACACCACCGGCTTTGATCGACAAAATGAGAAACGGCACATAAGCCTCTCCCTGAAATTCATCAACTATTTTCTTACGCTTGGCAACAGGTGTTCCGCCATGCAAAATAAGTCCCGGATGTTCAAAAACCTGCTCAAGATATCGCTGCAGAGGTTCCGTCATTTCACGAAACTGCGTAAATACCAGAACGCGTTCCCGCTTCTCATATATGGTTTCGCACAGCTCACGCAAGCGCAGAAACTTCCCGCTCTCCACTTCTTTATATGAGCTCTGGCCGAGATAGTGATCGGGATGATTACAGATCTGTTTAAACTTCATTATTGCTCCCAACACCAGCCCGCGCCGTGCTATGGGATCCTCCAATGTCATTAATTTAACCCGTAGATCCTCGACCAACTTACTGTACAGGATTGTCTGCTTCTTACTCAAACCGGCATACGACTTAAGCTCAACTTTTGCCGGGAGGTCTTGGATAATATCTCGATCAGTTTTCAACCTGCGCAGAACAAAAGGTTTGATCATCTGCTTGAGTCTTCCATAGCCTTCATCGTTCTGTCTTAAACGCTGCAAAAACGCCGCGAATTCTTTTGCCGAGCCAAGCAGTCCACGATTAAGAAAATTAAACAGAGACCACAAATCTGTCAGATTATTCTCAATTGGTGTTCCAGTCAGTGCCAATCTGAAGGCAGCATCAAACTTGCGCGCTGCCTGCGCCTGTCTGGTTGAAGGATTCTTAATGGCCTGAGCCTC
>JAQVJP010000065.1:13141-14433 GCA_028695145.1 Eubacteriales bacterium | reverse complement strand
ACATGGTTTTGGTATACATGAGCAGTCTAATTGAGTTGAAGTCTAACGGTGAATTAGATGAATCTCTTGCGATCGAAACAGTAAGCCTAAGCGAGAAGCTGTTTGAGCAGATAAATGATCTATCAGACCTTAAGCGAGCCTACTATATAAGTTTTCGACTCGGTATTTTCTATTATCAAAATAAGCGCTGGCAAGAAGCTTATGATAGGATGATTGCATCTGTTAAGCAAACGGAAATATATCTGCGATCAGCAAGTAAACTTGATGCTGATACCATAAGTCAAATTGCCGAGTTCAACCGGCAGCTCAGTGTACTGTTGAATGAGTTTGGCAAGATGGAACCATCCATTCATTTTGCTGGTCGGGCTGTTGAATTGTATGGTATGGTCTGGCAACAGGCGAAGGATACTGATGCTCAGATCAGCTTGGACTATGCTTTGGCTATAGGCTGTTTGGCTGAAGATTATGCCAAGGTGAATGATATTGAAACAGCAAAAAAACTATTTTTACAGCAGTTAAGTGTGTTTGAAACTATGATGAGTTTGTATTCGCAGGTGGATTGTAGAGAACGTCTTACTAATTGTCTGAAAAACCTCTATGCCATACATATGAAGAATGGTGAAGAAGAACAAGCATGGGTGTTTCGTCGGCGAGCTGAAGCTCTAATGGAATAGAGACAGGAGGATTATGTTTATGCTCGATAAAATGGATTACGATGCGATCAAGGCCAAAACAAGAATCGTCGGATATTATGATGTTCTCGTTAATGAGGATGAGGAGGTATTGTTTGCGATTCCTTTCAAAATACCAGGAGAGCCGACAAATCCATTGTTCTATTATTCAGGTGGAATGCATGCTTTTTTAGTAAAAAACCATCGTACGATAGTCATGTGCGATTTTATAAATCCTGATGTGCGCAGCACAATTACCAATAACTCCAAGGTTCTTCTTGTAGAGCTGGATGAAGAGCAATCCGTTTCTGAGGAGTATGAGGCGGAAATAGTGTCGCTTGCTGGTTTGGATGATATTGGCAGTCGACTGCTGGAGGACAAAGCGGATGATTGATGTTCAGGACTTATTCGAATATGGAATTAAATTACGTCGAGAAAATGAGTTGGATTCCGCATGGAGTGTTTTTTCCCAAACATTACATCTCGTTGATTTACTTAATAAAAGTGATGATTCTTTTGACCTTCATAAGCTGAAGTTTCAGTTGTTGTCTGAGATCGGTAAGATTCAGCAGGAAAAGAATCTTCTCGAAGCGGCTGATGCAACCTTCATTTCTGCTGAAG
>JAQVJP010000065.1:0-13041 GCA_028695145.1 Eubacteriales bacterium | reverse complement strand
CTTAATAAAAGTGATGATTCTTTTGACCTTCATAAGCTGAAGTTTCAGTTGTTGTCTGAGATCGGTAAGATTCAGCAGGAAAAGAATCTTCTCGAAGCGGCTGATGCAACCTTCATTTCTGCTGAAGTACTAAGAACGAAATTTCTGGCAGAAACCGATATCCCACCGATAGAGCATGTTGGATTGTTGAAGTGGCAACAGGATTATGAAATTTTAATAGAATCCTTTGAAGATGAGCAGTATTATGGTGTGCTGGCAATGGCAAAATCTACAGCAGAAGAGATTGAGCAGCTTGGAGATTCGGCCATGACGAGAAATCACCATCGTCTTCTCATGAAATTGTACGATATGATTTATCGTGCATATGAGGCTGTTGATGAACCTGTGCAAGCGGCAATATATGATGAGAAGGCTGAAGATATTTCATTTATACATGGGTTTGATCGTTTTGCCTAATTGCTTTTTGTTTTAGTTATTGTAAGAAGGGTTAATCGGAGGATTAATATGGAGTGCCAATATTATTATGACCAGATTATGCAGCTTTACGGTCTGGATGAAATGAAAATAGTGCTGCGAAAATGGAGCAACGTATCTCGTAACCTCAAATATGCCAATGATATGCCTGTTATTCTGCCAAATTTACTCTGGGTCACAAAACCTGGCATAGGTAAGAGCTGTTATATAAAACTGCTTGCCGAGTATCTTAGTGCGGCCAGGTTAATGTCATTTTACGGTAATGTAAAGAGCTTGGAGTTCGCGCTCGACTATTGCCCGGACGAGGTAGATTTTTCTGAACTAAGACGCCTGATGCGCGAGCTGAAAGCCGCGACTGGTTACCGTGGTGATTTCAAAGGTGTGTTATCAGTTGAGTTGGATCAATGGATTGATCATTTTAATTCCCAGCATTTCAAACGTCTGATGACATATTTGTCAGGGATGGATAATTCCCTATGTATTATATTCGTTCTCGAGAACGCGGATCAGAAAAATCTTTCTGATCTTGAGAGAGTTCTGGCTCAGTATGTGAGAATAGATAAAGTTGAATCATCATACCCTCCTGTTGAGGATTTTTTGTCTTATGTAATTGATTGGCTGTCTAATTATGATTTTAAACTTGAAGATGACGCAATTGGACTGCTTCGTACATCTATAGATTTTCTCAGGTCAAGTGATAGTTTCGATGGTTTTAAAACCTTAAATCTTATGTGTGAAGATATTGTGTTCGAGATTTGTGCTGCAGATGATTTTGACCAGAAACGAGTTCTAAGTTCTCAAGAGCTACATGATTATAGCAGGGATGGCATCTTTATCAACAGGTTGAAGGAAATGGTCCATAAGAGAAGAATCGGTTTCGATTTGGAACCGGGAGGTATCAGATGAGTCATGATTTGTACAAAATATCTCAATATAACAGTGGTTTTCAGGAAACCCGCTGGGCTACACAAGATGAAATCAAGAGCAGTGCCACAAGAGTAGTTATTTCTGCTGATAATTATGAGGGTTGCGGGTTGCCGTTGATTGCCAACTCTAAGAGAATGTATCTTGATAATTCGGATACTCACAGTTTAATTATTGGTTCAACAGGTTCTAAAAAAACCAGACTATTTTGTATGCCTATGGTTCACTCCATGATTAGAGCTGGCGAATCCTTCGTTGTTACAGATCCCAAGGGTGAAATATTTGACGCTACATCCGGGATGGCACAGGAACTTGGCTACGATGTTGTTTTGTTAAATTATCGGGATCTTGAACAAGGTGATATGTGGAACCCGTTAAAAGAACCCGCTCTATTGTATAAACAAGGTCATGTTGACGAAGCAACAGCTATGCTGAATGATTTTGTTGAGGCAATATCTATGGAGGCTGCTGAATCGACAAAAGACATCTTTTGGGTTAATTCGGCGAGAATGCTATCACTTGCTGTCCTTCTGGTCATGATGGATATTTGCAGTTTTGACGAGATTAATGTGAATACTTTTTCCAGAATGTGTGTTGAGTTTGGTAAGGTTGAAGATGCCGTCACCAATAAAATGCTCGAAATACCAGAGTCAGAATGGGAAAAGAATTATCTTGATGAGATTATGAAAATAATTCCGCAATCGAGTATTGCTGCGCTGAACTACTTCGCTGTCGGTCGCTCTCATGAGAAGACACGTGCCGATATGCAATCATCGCTGTTTGCTTTTGTTAAACCCTTTTTGCTTCAACGCAGATTAATCAGAAATTTATCGGAAACGACATTCGATATCAGAAGCATGGGACGCAAGAAAACTGCTCTGTATATAGTTGTTCCTGATGAGCGTAGTACTTATCATTTCATAGTAACCTCGTTTGTTAAGCAGTGCTATGAGCTATTGATAACTGAGGCACAAAAAGAGATTAACAAATCCCTGCCGGTACGTGTTAATTTCGTTCTTGATGAGTTTTCCAACACACCGGCGATTTCTGATATGCCGGCTATGATAACAGCTGCAAGAAGTAGAAATATTCGTTTTTATCTTGTTGTTCAGAGTATGCATCAGCTGGTTAAACGCTATGGTCTTGACTCTGAGACGATTAAAGGTAACTGCGAAAACTGGGTTTTCCTTGCGAGCAAAGAACTTAATCTTCTCGAAGAATTGAGCAAAATGTGCGGCAATACGCGAACCTATGAACCGCATGAAATTATTAGGCCATTAATAACTGTTTCCGAGTTGCAGAAACTAAAAAAGGACAAGGGCGAGGCATTGCTGTTTTTTGCCAGACATTATCCTTATGTTACCAGATTGCCAGACATTTCTGAATACGGATTCAAACAACTTGCGCCGGCAGTCATCAGTAAAATCAGCCATGACAATGTACTTAATGTAGGGCCGCGTGAATTATATGATGATATTAACAATGGCAAACGGCCAGTTCCTTTTGCCGGTATGCTTTAGGGAGGATACAGTTTGATTATGGAATATCTGGCTGATTTATCAATAATAGTATCAATAACTTGTTTCTTAGCCGGCTGTGTATATACCGGTTATAAACGCAAATCGCTAAATCCATTGCTCTTTGGCACAGCTGTTGCGGTTTTTCTAATTTTTGTCTCATTCAGATTGAATAATGATCAGGTAAATCCATCTATTATATCAGCCTCTCTGTTTAACACTTTCAGAGTGTTTCTGTTTAATGAGGATCTGAGTTTTGTGCTCGATGGAATTTCTGATCAGAGATTGCATCTATATATTTCAACACTTTATGTTATAGCGCCAGTATTACTACTTGGCTCTTTAATTGCGTATTTGATGGAGTTATCCTCGCGAATCAGGCTTTTTTTCATGCGTGTAAGATCAAGAGAGATTTTTGTTTTCTCGGAGATAAATGAGAAGAGTGTGCTGCTTGCAGAAGATCTGAATAGAAGTCGGCAGCAAAAAGAAATTTGCTGCGTTTTTGCTGCTGCACCAGAGATTATTGAAGGTGAACTCTACGATCTGGTGGATAGGGCGAAGAAATGTCGCGCTCTGATGCAAAAAAACAGTATTTCTGAGCTTCGCTGGATTAAGAGTATGAAGAAAAAGAATGTTAATTGGGTGATGATTTCAGAAGATCAGATGCTGAACCTGCAGCAGGCTATTGCAGTAAATGAGCTCTATAAATCAAGTCATAACGGTGCTGTGTATGTGTTTTCCGAACAGCCGGAGGCAGAGATGCTTCTTGATACAATGGAAAAAGATAAGCTCAAGATCAGGCGTGTAAGTGACCGGCAGTCTATTGTCTTCAAACTGTTTACCGAGCATCCACTCTATGATACAGGTGAAAACAAGAGCATCCACGTTCTTATAGTTGGTGCCAGTGATATCGGTTTGGAATGTATCAAAACCGCTGCATGGTGTGGACAGATGGCTGGTTATAAGCTTAAGATCACATGCGCTGACAATAATCAGGCTGCTTTTGAAAAACTGAAATTAAGCTGCCCTGAGTTGTTGGAAGCATATGATATCGAGTTGCGCATCACTAATCTTGATAGCCCCGATTTGTGGGATTTGATTTATGAGAATATTAGCGCGACCTATATTGTAGTTGCAAGAACAAGTGATGATAGTAATTCTCAGACGGCTATTAACATTCGTTCCGGTTATGAAAGAATAAACTTCAATGGCCGGATACCACGTATTCATGTTCTGATTGGTAGTCCCGAGAAATCAGATCTCGTCAGCAATTTGATTAATGGTCAGAAACAGCGCTATGGTTTTACGCCGTTTGGCAGTAATCAAGAATTATATAGATCAGATGTAATATTCAATAATAAGTGGGAAAGCCTCGCATACGAAATGCATAACTGGCTGGGGTATGATGCGGTTGATTTCGACGCGATGGAATATAATCGCAAGGCATCGATTGCAGCAGTCGTGCATATGCAGTATAAACTTAGAAGTGCCGGGGTTAAATCCAGTCAAGACTACGCTCGCTATATTGAAAATCCAGTTAATCTTGATAATCAAGCCAGAGCCGAACATGAACGTTGGAATGCCTATATGCGATCTGAAGGTTATATACGTGCAAGTTTACTGGAAGCCGAACAGTATCTTCAGGCTATGAACAATCATAAAAATGTTATGGCTCTTAAACATTTATGTCTTATAGGCTTCGATGAACTTGATAAATTAACGGAGATTGTAAAACCATATAAGAACATTGATTTCAAAGAGCAGGATATTCTTTCGGTTAAGTGGCTTGCGAGCAGGACTGTTTGATTTCTATTAGTTCACATTGCTGATCATGAGCATAGTCTGAAAAATCATACTTTAAGCCGGATATTTGTCTTTTTTCTCCATATGACCAGTTATATACTTATACTATGTAATTTTTGCTTGGTATATTAAACAGTTTAATAGACTGATAATGATAGCTTAATATGGAGGCTGATGTGTAAATGGACAAATTATTGTACGGGGTAGCTTACTATGATGAGTATATGCCTCTGGACAGACTTGATGAAGATATTAAGCTGATGCAGGCAGCTAATATCAATGTCATCAGAATTGCTGAGTCTACCTGGGCAACAGAAGAACCTCAAAATGGGGTTTTTGATTTTTCGCATGTGGAGAGAGTCCTGCAAGCAACTGAAAATACTGGTATTAGTGTTATTGTTGGAACCCCCACGTATGCGGTACCACCTTGGCTTGCGGCTGAACATCCCGAGGTATTGGCAATAACCGAGAGAGGTCATGGCAAGTATGGCGCAAGACAGATAATGGATATAACAAGTCCAGCCTACTTGTTTTATGGCGAACGTGTTATCCGCCGCTTGCTGGAGTGTGTACAAAAATATCCCCATGTTATTGGGTTTCAGATAGACAATGAGACGAAACATTATAATACAGCAGGACCCAATGTTCTAAAGAGATTTAATAGCTATTTGAGAATGAAGTTTGACTCCATTGAAGAACTTAATCGTGAGTTTGGCTTCAATTACTGGAGTAACAGAATAGATTCATGGGAAAACGTTCCTGATCCTACCGGTGCGATTAATGGCAGCTATCGAGCTGAGTTTGAGAAGTTCAGACGACAGCTTGTTACGGATTTTCTAAATTGGCAGAGTTCAATTATCAAAGAATATGTTCGAGATGGTCAATTTATCACGCATAATTTTGATTTTGCTTGGAGAGGGTTTTCTTATGGTATCCAACCTGATGTTGACCATAAGCAAGCATCGGCCTGCCTCGATATCGCTGGTTGTGATATTTATCACCCGACACAATCTCATCTGACAGGTAAGGAAATTGCCTTTGGCGGCGATCTGATAAGAAGCTTGAAGCAGGACAATTATCTTGTTTTGGAAACTGAGGCTCAGGGACACATTAGCTGGACTCCATATGATGGTCAGTTGCGGCTTCATGCTTTTAGCCACCTGGCAAGTGGGGCGTCTTCAGTTATGTATTGGCACTGGCATTCGATTCATAACTCTTTCGAAACATATTGGAAGGGTTTACTCAGTCATGACCTTAAGCCAAATAGGCCATACTATGAAGCGGTAACTATCGGAGCAGACTTCCAGAAGCTGAGTCCGATTATCAACAAAATGAAGAAGAAAAATCGAATTGCCCTGTTGGTAAGCAATGAATCACTCACGGGTCTTGAACAATTCCCGATTCCCAGCGGCTTTCCTTCAGCAAACGTAGAGGCTGATTACAATGATATAGTTCGTCTTTATTATGACGCTCTATATGAGCAGAATCTTGAATGTGACATAATTTTCCCAACAGATTATGATAGATTTGCGGATTATGATCTGCTTGTGGTGCCGGCGTTTTATAGTGCTGAGCGAAAAGTAATTAACGCGCTTAATTCATTTGTAGAGCACGGTGGTCATATATTAATGAGCTTCCGAAGTGTATTCAGTAATGAGTTTCTCACTGTGCGGCATGAACAGCAACCGGCGGGACTGAGTGATTGTTTTGGTATACGCTATGATGAGTTTACTGAACCAATCGATGTTAAACTTACAGATGAAACATTTAAACTCGATCCTGAAGCGCTGTCGACAAGTGTATTTATGGAGTTAGTGGAGACAGTTGGAGCAGAAGTGCTGGCACATTATGACCACAAATTCTGGGGTAAATATGCGGCTGTAACCAGGAACCGTTACGGCTCAGGAACCGCTACATATGTTGCCTGTCTGACAACTGCTGCCTGTACTCGCGAAATAATGAAACTGGTCGCCCAAACCGCTGATGTCTGGGAATGTGAGCAGCAGGCCGCATTCCCGATCATAATTAGAAATGGAACAACCGTTGATGATCGAAGAGTTCATTTCTACTTTAATTATTCAGACGAAGCAGTTAAACAGAGGTATTTGCACTTGGATGGCATATCGCTGCTTGATGATCAACAGATTAATGAAAACGATGATATGGATTTTGCGCCCTGGACATGCAAAATAATTCTGGAAAAAGCGTAGACTCCAGTAAACATTTCATATCATAACTCATGTCGAGTTAGTCGATAAATGGTTGTTTATTTTTCATTTGTCTGGTACTTAACTCCATATTTCTCGCGAAATTGAGCTGGAGTTAAACCGACAGAGCGTTTGAACTGACTACCCATATGACTATGCGAGCAAAATCCAAGATATGAAGCGATATCAGAATATGCGTAAGTTGAGTATTTGAGTAAATTTTTCGCAAGTTTTATCTTTTCATTCGAAATGTAACTGCTGATTGAATAGCCTTCATTTCTGCTGAATAAATCTGATAGATAGCTGACGTTCACGTGAAGTTCGTCAGCTATTTCCTGTACTTTGATTTTTTCAAGCAAGTGTTGAAAAATGTAATCCTTGCACTTGCTGATAAGTAGATTTTTATTATTATCATTTCTGTTTTGCATATCTGCTACAAGATTCGTGTAATGTAATTCCGCCTCTTTCCCCAGTTTATATGCTTCTTCAGGTGATTGAGCGTCCTCAACCCTTAAAATGTAACTGTCGCTAAGAGAAAATGCCAGTTCGGCCTGCACCCCGCCTTCAATCGCAGCCCGGCTGCCAAGTGTTATCAAGACGATTGCCAGATTTTTAAAATGTCTTAACTGATCTTTTGCCAGTGTTCCGATTGTGCCTGTGTAGTCTTCATCCCAGCTTCTTTTGAGTGCTTCAACATCTCCATTTCTGATGCTTGAGATTTCGCGAACTTCCTGATCATATGGATTATGCACCCTGCCGTTTTCCCGATAATCAAAATATATTTGCAGATAATTACGTTGAACTCTCTCATCAATCGATTCTTTTTCGCTAATTAGTTTTTCGATTTGATTAGTTTTAATTTTATTCATAACTTGCACCTTCTTAAAACAAAACACATTTGATTAGGAATTAGAGTAATTATATTACACATATACCATAATAGCCAATAAAAATGATATAGGGGCAATAAAAGTGATATAGAAGCGAGATGAGATGATCTAAAATAATCACACATGTCTAATTAAATTCCGTATTAATTTTAAAATCAGGAGGTCACAGTAATGCAGATAAATGGTGTAAACCTTGGTAATTGGCTTGTTCTTGAAAAATGGATGAGTCCTGAGTTGTTTGCAGGCACAGATGCTGAGGATGAATATTGGTTGCCAAGAAGATTATCACGTGATGTCTACGAAGCTCGAATCCGTCAACATAGAAGTGAGTACATAAATGAACGAGACTTCATGACGATTAAATCATGGGGCCTTGATACTGTTCGCATTCCCGTACCCTACTTTATATTTGGTGATAGGGAGCCGTTTATTGGTTGTATCGAAGAATTGGATAAGGCTTTTGCCTGGGCAGAAAAATATGGACTGAAAATATTAATTGATCTTCATACTGCACCGGAGGGTCAAAACGGTTTCGATAACGGTGGGATTTCAGGTGTTTGTAAATGGGCTCAGAATCCTTCAGAAGTCGAGTTTGTTTTGACTGTGCTTGAGCGGCTTGCTGAACGATATGCTAAACGAGATGGTTTATGGGGGATTGAGGTTCTAAATGAGCCTGTATCTGAAGAAATGTGGACTCTTGCCGAAATACAGAAAAAATATCCACCTGTGGATCAGGAAATGGCAGCAGGAAGCAAAGGCATTCCAATTGATTTCTTAAGACAGTTTTATACTGACGCGTATGAACGTATCAGAGTATATCTGCCTGAAGATAAGTATGTCGTTATCCATGATGGGTTTAGGATAACCATGTGGAAAGATTTTATGCAGGAGAATAGATTTAAAAACGTTGTTCTTGATACTCATCAGTATCTGATGATGGCCGAAATGATGGGTTATTCCGGTGATTTAAATGGATATGACAAGATGATAGACGAAGTATTCATCAAGGGTATAGAAGAAATGGAGAATTATTTCCCAGTAATCTGTGGTGAATGGTGTCTGTTTAACAGTCTTGCAAGCACAGGCATGTCAGCTGCCGGACCTTCTATCGAATCAGCTGATCAGACACTGGCAAAAGCCAGGATATCAGATTCTGAAAAAAGTCATATTTACCAGTATCTTGCAAAAGCACAACTATCGGCGTGGGGAAGGGGCTCCGGTCACTTTTATTGGAGTTATAAGCTCTTGATTGATACGGTTAATCAGCCTGAGTGGATAGGTTGGGACAGCTGGGATCTGGGCAGATGTGTTGCTGCCGGTTGGCTGCTGCCTGAATTCTTCCAGAGAGAGCAGGAGGCTGCAGATAAATGAAAATCCGAAAAATAGTCTCAACAAATCACCAGAAAATGGTAGAGGCTAATGTCGAACCCTGGAATGGGGAAAATATTAATTATGAGAATGATTCTTTGATATTAACTGGCGGGATCAAACAGTCCGTTAAGGGTTTTGGCGGCTGTTTTAATGAGATGGGCTGGGATATATTGCGTAAACTGCCACAAGAGAAACGAGATGAGTTTTTTCTGGAATTATTTGGTGAACAAGGTTGCAGATTTAATTCAGGAAGACTGCCAATTGGCGCTAATGATTACAGCCTGGAATGGTATAGCTGTGACGAGGTTGATGGTGACTATGAACTTACACATTTTAACATCGATCGTGACCAAGAATACACAATTCCATATATACGCGAAGCTATGAAATATCAACCGGACTTGTATCTATTTGCTTCTCCATGGAGTCCACCGACCTGGATGAAAACGAAGAAGGCTTATAATTACGGACGAATCAAAATGGAACCGGAGGTGCTTAAGGCTTACGCTAATTATTTCAGGTTGTTTATTGAAGCCTATGAACAAGAAGACATTACAATAAATCAGGTTCATATTCAGAATGAACCCATGGCGGATCAAAAATTTCCTTCTTGCCTCTGGTATGGTGAAGACATGAGGATTTTCATTCGCGACTATATAGGTCCGGTTTTTAAGAACAATGATCTGAAAGCTGAAATCTGGCTGGGAACGATCAATGGTCCATTTGTTGATTTTCGCTGGCCAGGCTATGGCGCACCTGATTATGATTTTTATGAGCAATTCGCAAATACCATTCTCTCAGATCATGAGGCCAGGAAGTACATTTCCGGAGTTGGTGTACAATGGGGCGGTAAACACCAGCTTGAGCAAGTTAGATCAAGCTATCCGGACATGCGGATCATGCAGACAGAGAGTGAATGTGGTGATGGCCTCAATGATTGGGCTCAGGCTGAGTACATATTTACTCAGATGAGATATTATTTTCATCAGGGCGCAGAACGTTATATCTACTGGAATATGATATTACCCGTGGGAGGGGAATCAACTTGGGGGTGGAAACAGAACGCTCTTTGCGCTTATGATCAAGGAACTGACACGATTTTATATCATCCTGAGTATTATTTGATGAAGCATTTTTCAGCTTATGTAGATCCTGAAGCGGTTGTTCTTGGTACATCTGGACAATGGAACGCAAGCAGCGTTGTTTTCAGAAACCCGGATAATAGTATTGTTATTGTAATTGGTAATGGTATGGACAGAGAGCGGACTTTCATATTTGATTACGGTGAAGGAGTAATCAATGAAAATATTGACAGTCACTCTATATGTACCTTTGTTATTGGACGCTAATTAAGACAAATATATTTCGAGATTATCTTCAAGTATATTTGGAAGCACAGGTAAAAGTAAGAGAATAAGCAAAATGTCCGGATTTTTACATTTTCAAGTCTTGAAAGTAATAGTCCGGATTTTTGTATTTGTTAGACTTGGATTAACAGATGTTGTAACGGAAATTTGTGGAGGTTGTCCAATAAAATCAAAAATATGGTTGACTGTAAGTTGGTTTCCGTACATGTTTAGTAACAAGGAGGAAAATGTAAATGAAAAAGAGATTGCTTGCTCTGCTGCTGATTGTTTCGATTAGTACTCTTGGGTTTTCTGCCTGCGGTGGATCAGATGATGGTACGACAACAACAAAAGCAAACGGTTCTACATCTGCTGACGGTAATGATCAGACTGATGGTGATGAAGAAGTTTATACAGTTGTTATGGGTTACATAGGTGATGCTCAGGAAGATGAACAAAAAGTTGAAGAAGCTATCAACGCTATTATTGAGCCGGAATTAAATGCCAGACTTGATCTGAGACAGTTTTCCTGGGGTGGGTATCAGCAGGAACTACAGTTGGTTCTCTCAGGTTCTGAAGCCTTCGATATCACACCAATCATAATTACGAACGCTGCCGGATATGTTAATAATGGTCAGGTTATTGATCTGACCGATTTGATTGAACAGCATGGCGATAATATCAAGGAATATGTTGACGCTGACTTCATCAAGAGTCCCAGAATTGGTGACTTCACTTATGGAGTAACGTCCATGAGAGAACAAATTACCTGGGAAGGTGTTCTTATGAGAACAGATCTTCTTGAAGAAGCTGGTTATACAGTAGAAGATAATTTTGTTCAGGATGTAGAGAGTATGGATGATCTTGAGTTGGTGTATGAGAAGGTAAAAGCCGCTCATCCTGATATGGTCATGCTTGGCAGTACAGCAGCTGGTACCCCTCTATTCCGCTGGGAAGTTTTTGACGCCCTAACTGATGGTAATGGAGTTCTTATGGACTTCGGACAATCTCTTGAAGTAGTCAATCTATTTGAGACAGATGAATTTATGGATTTTGCTACAACTATGTATGATTGGAATCAAAAAGGCTATCTCTCGCAGGATGCCGCGACAACTACAGAAACTCTGCAAAATCAGATAAAATCAGGCACGACCTTCTCATTCTTCACTCCGCTGAAGGCTGGGGCTGTTGAACAGGATGAGCTCAATAGTGGCTATGACCTGGCTGCCGCTCCGCTCTTTGGTGATCCATATATCACTTCCTATTCAGTTAATTTCTTCACCTGGGGTATTGCACGAAATTCTAAAAACCCGGAAAAAGCTTTTCAGGTGCTTGATTTCATGTATGGTAGTCCAGAAGTTATGAATTTGCTGAACTGGGGTATCGAAGGCGAACACTATAAGGTTATAGATGAAGATAACATGACAATTACCTTCGCTGATGGTGTTGATGCTCAATCAACAGGATATATGTTGAATTTCGGTTGGGCTCTGCCAAACCAAGAAATCTCATATGTCTGGGAAGGTGAAACAAAAGAGAAGTGGGAGCTGCAAAGACAGTATATTGATGCGGCAACAAGATCGAAGGCCCTTGGATTCTCGTATGATTCCACAGATGTCGCCAATCAGCTGACTGCTCTCACAAACGTTAGAAATCAGTTTTATGATGCCATAGGCACTGGTTCGGTTAATCCAGAGGAGGCAGTGCCGGCCTTTAATGAAGCGCTCTACAGTGCTGGTTTGCAGGATGTTATTGATCTGAAGCAGCAGCAATTAGATGCATGGCTTGAAGCAAATCAGTAATATACCGTATGAAATATTTTAGATGAAGATAGAACCTGAAGGGTGGCTGATCACTTAGATTGGTCAGCCACCCTATATTATTTGTGATTTCAGGAGGAGATTGTATGGTTTCCAGGGAGAAAACAGACTTATCTAAGAGAATGAACAGGAACCGGAAACCATTTTATAAGGAATGGTTTCCAGTATACATTATGATGCTTCCTGGACTTGTTTATCTATTAATAAACAATTATATACCGATGGCCGGGCTTGTGATTGCTTTCAAAGATATGGATTTCCAATTGGGCATATTTAGAAGCCCCTGGGCTGGTCTTACAAACTTTGAATTCCTGTTCAAAACAAAAGATGCTTTTGTTATAACGAGAAACACCCTGCTCTATAATTTCGCTTTCATTATAGTTAACATGGTGATGGGCGTATTGATTGCTATTTTAATTAGTGAAATTAGACAAAAGAAATTTAAAACTGTCTATCAAAGCTCGGTTTTACTTCCTTTCCTAATGTCATATGTTATTGTGTCCTACATCGTATATGCCTTTCTCAGTGGCGATAACGGCATGATGAACAATACAATTCTTCCAGCTCTTGGCATGAAAGAAATTAACTGGTATTTCAGCCCGAAATATTGGCCGTTCATAATTATTCTGGTGAATTTTTGGAAGAGTGTTGGTTATGGTGTTTTGATCTATACAGCTGGTATAGCCGGT
>JAQVJP010000190.1 GCA_028695145.1 Eubacteriales bacterium | reverse complement strand
AGTTATGTAATCCAATATCTCTTAATTGCTTTGTCAAAACGTTCATTTATATCAGACCATTTAAACTTTTTCTGCTCGCTGGTAAACCCGCAAATGCTACACACTAACTTATTCATAGCAATTATCTCCTTATGCGTATATCATATATCTGCTCTATGTTAAAGTCAACCCAAAGAATAGTGACTTTCATCCCATAGGCAAGCCTATGGGTTTTCGCCACGATTCTATAACCGTCCTGATAGGAGTAACCGACCAGATAATGCTTAGTCCTGCCCAAGTTACATATAACCCGAATGAAATCGCGGTTTTGTCTATCAAAACACTTTTTCTACTGATTACCATATTTATTATCATGGTACAAATAAGTAGCACCGACATAAATAGAGGTATGTCATTATCGAAGCCGGCATCGATCATCGCGGCAGAGGCAATTACAAGCATCATGATAAGCCAGTTATAATCAGTCCTTGCGTTGTTTTCGAGCATATGCCACCTCAAATCTATTCTCATTAATTACATTAATCACATTAATCACATTATATTAATACATCAGAATGCTTCTTAAAACAATAATTTTCGCAGGACATAGCAAGAGCCGCAGCACAGCTGCGGCTCCTTTTGCCGGTGTCCCGGCTAACTATTTTGCTATACTTCTGCTAATCAGCTAACTACTTCAATCGCCATCTTCATCTTGAGATCTGTTTTCCGCCAAGTGATTCTTCTTCGATTTATGCAATATCAGCATCAGGCCTCCGGCTATTCCAATCAGAGCCAAGCCAAGCGGCCATAGCGGGGCGTCCTCAACACTCTTGGGTATTTCTTCTTCAATGATGTCAATCGTCTGTATAGTGGTTGGTGCTGTCGTGGTTGTTGGTTCCGCCAGCGGTATGGATGTTGTTGTCACAACGATCGTCGGTATTGTTGTGGTAGTTTCCGTTGTCGTCGTTTCCGGTGGAGGTGCGATGACTGATATCTCAGCTGTGTCTTCGACGCGTTTGCTCCAGCCTTCATAATATGGATTGAATGGCATCTCACCTTCATAATCTGTCGCAAACAGTAATGGAAGGATTTCCGCTTCGGCAGCTGCTGTGTTTATTATTGGTGATCTGTCTACGTCGGCAGCAGCAGCGGTATAGTTGTAAGTCAATATGAATACCTGTTCAGGATCCATCGGACCAAGCTCAATATATACGTTACCTTCTGTATCTTCAAGGAACGTATACTCATTGTCATCCTGATCAGTCGCTATCATATCAGCAACTACTTCGGAATCGAAGAATACCACATTATCCAGTCTAATATTACCGTTGTTTGTGATTATTACTTCATATCCAGCTATCTCGCCGATATCAAGTTCTGCTGATTCACCCTGAGCCGTTGCGTCTGTCAGATTAGCTACTGTTTTCGTCAGTGTAATATCAGGCTCATAGATGAAATTATTATAAGCAGTCAACGAGAACGGTGTACCTTCGAGCTGCATTATTACATCTGGCATCATCTGGAACAGAATAGGTTCTGTCATCAGATGGAATCCCTCAGGCGCCTCGGTTTCCAGCAGGAAGTATAATCCTGCTGGATAATAGCCGCTGCTAAGAGCTTTTCCATCTTCTCCAGTAGTCATTTCTTCAAGTTTGATACCTGGAATCATTGTACCCGGGATAACCATTTGTGGTATCAGATTCATTTGCATATCATCTTCTGCAGGTATCGCTGTCCATAGTTCAAATACCGCTCCGGCCAGTGGTGTCTCTCCGTCTCTGGCATCGAGTTTCAATAGTTCTATTTGGCTGGTAATCTGTTCAACTGTCAGTGTCGCGGTATCTTCAGCGTATCCTTGCCAGCCGTACGGATAATCTGGTGTTTCAATCATCTGTGCTTCTACTCTTGCGGTGTTGACTATCGGGCTTCTGTCTGCATCGGCAGCAGTTGTCAGATAATTGTATGTCAAAGTGATCGTCTCACCTGCTGCCATATCCGGCAACTCAATAAATAATACCCCACCCTCATCCTCGGCAAAAGTATAAATATTTGTGTTGTTATCGGTTACTGTTTGACCATCATAGGCTTGATCATCGAAAAATACGACATCGACGAGATTAGCATTGCCATCATTAGTAATTACAACCTGATACCTCGCGGTATCTCCGGCTTCAGCTGTTGCCTCATCAGACTGTGCGGTACCACTTGTCAAATTAGCCACAGTTTTTGTAAGTCCAATAGACGGCAAATTGATGAATTGATTATAGACTGTCAGCTCAAACGGCAGTCCCGCAAGTTCAATGACCGTACCGCTTGTCAAGCTGATACGTATCGGATCTACGAGATAGAATCCGGTAGGCGCCTGAACCTCTACCAGGAAGTATTCGCCAGCAGGATATGCCCCGTTTGTTGTAGCATAGCCATCAGATCCTGTTGTTATCGTTTCAAGTTTCATACCAGGTTCAAGCGTACCTGGAATCGAACCGCGTGGTATGAGCTGTTCGCCATTCTCTGTCGGCACAGCCGTCCAGAGTTCAAATACAGCTCCCGCAAGCGGAGTCTCAGCGTCTCTGTCATCCAGTTTCAATACTCGAATCGGAACTGTCAGCAGAGTGTTTGTAATAGTATTTCCATCTACGTTTGGCTCATAATCAATCGATACAAGCGGCTGTTCTCCAAGTGTGTAGATGTAAGCTGCATTGTTCTCGTTATATTCTGGCAGATCTTCAAATTTGAAATGCCAGATGTTATCATTTTCCGGATCTACATCAGTGTTTGTTACTGTGATACTTCTGAACGGTTCTGTACCGCTATTTTGATAGAGATCTACTTCAATACTGTCTGGTCTCAAACCGAAGAAATCATCCTGATCTTCCCAGACCTTGCTGCCTGCGACATCTGTTCTCTTCAGAGTGTTCGTTATCGTCGCGCTGTCATTGAGCGCCGCAGGCGCGACGGTCAATGTCGCCTTATCGACTGTAACCTCGTATCTGAAATTGCCCGGCAAAGCTGTACCTTGAGCATCAAGAACCTCAGTTGCCGTGTAACTGCCAAGAGGAACATTCTCAAACACTGCCGGTGCTGCTGTTGTGAAGGATTTGATCATTTCATACTGATTTGTGATTCCTGTCAGTCTTACATAGAAGACATCTTCAGAAGTTAATATCGTGTCATTGCCTGGCAATTTATTGATGGTTATTGATCCTGTTTTGATCGTATTTTCTATATCTGTTGCCAACTCGGGATTCTGATCATTTATGGTTAGTTGAGAATCATGCACATTTACATAGTACTCAAACAGTGAAGAAATCGGTGTACCTGACGCGTCTGCTACTTCCGATATGTTGTATG
>JAQVJP010000064.1 GCA_028695145.1 Eubacteriales bacterium | reverse complement strand
CAATGTTCTCCTGTTCAAGTAAGGTTTTATTGGCAACCATGAAGGTTGGTGCCACGAGAAAAGGCAGAGTGTACTGGCTGCCATAGTATTGTCCGGCCTGCAGCGCCCGCTGATAAAAAGCGTTCTTCTGCGGCACATTCCAGCTGGTTCCGGAATACAAAGCTACTTCCAGCACAACAGGCTGCCGACGGCTGTGATGATCATAAGCTATTCCAACAGCGATCATTAGCAGCATCAGCACAATAAGAAGCACAGCCAGAAATTTTCTACCCGTTATCTTCTCATGGATTGCTGCTATTAGACTCTTCTTACCATCCTTATTTGTCATTATCACCTGTATCCTTGAGCATCAGACTTGACTGCAGCGCGAATATCGCGATCTGTGTACGATCCCTCAGATCAAGTTTCTTAAGAATTGTACTGATATAGTTGCGAACTGTACCTTCACTGAAATTAAGCTCACTGTCTCTGATATTGCCATAATATATACCTGGCAAAAGTCGTCAGCGCCATGAGCGCAAGGAACCCGAGCGAATATGTTGGAATCTGCCAGGGAATCAAAGGCAGATATTTTGCCGTTTCAAGAAAACTGCGCGCCTCATAATCATTGCAGATTTCATAGTTGTAATATACATAATAATAGAGAGGAAACCAATCATCGCGAAATTGATTACAAACATCAGAAAATAGAGCCACTGCAAGCGTGTCTCTTTTGCCCGTATACTGTTTGTAATCTCCTGCATCAGTAAATCTTACCCTCCGGTAAACCATTTGCGATTTCTTCAGCCAGATCATATAACCAGCCGAATCTCTCAGCCAATCTAAGCGTCGTAAATTTCGGTCTTACTTCCTTGCCATAAGCGATAGCATCATAGGTTTCTTGTCTTGTATAGCCAAGCTGATCCGGCCTGACCGGTCCACCCATAGCTGTAATTCGATCACGAGCGTAAGGAAGAAGAGTCCTGAATCTATCAACATATTTATATCCATACAAGTCCATAGCATGAGATATCTGTTTCTTCTGTCGTTCCCATTCCTCTCCACGAGGAGGATAAGGAGTGTTCTTGGCTATAGCCTGATCAGCCAGGGGTCCATAGACACGTCTGACTTCCTGCTCCCATAAATCTGCCGCAAGATGTGGCCTCTGTTCCGGAATATCACCATTTCCGAAAAGCTTAAGATACATGGACATGCCTATAAGAGTGCCTATACCTACCTTATCTCCGTGCAAACTACCCTTCTTATGATTCCGTATATCATTTATTTCCAGAAGATGTGAAATATGGTGATCTGATCCGCTGGCCGGCCTGGATGTACCCATCATCTGCATAGCAATACCAGTAAGCGACAGTGTATCCATCAAACTAATACACGCCTGAGCTCTGTTTTTATCATTACCAATTGCCAGATCATCTGCAAGATCAAGACATTGCTCAACTGCCTTATCAACAATCGCAGCTATCATCGGACAATAAGGTTCGTCCTCCGCAACATATGCCAGTCGCCAATCAATAAGCGCGATAATTTTTGCCAGAACATCACCGAAGCCTGCCGCTGTCATACTGTCCGGTGCTCCTGCAAGAACACCTGCGTCATAGAAAATTCCAACCGGAGCCTTACCTGGACAGGTTGTCTTGAAGCCATTCACAAGCAGGGGAGTAGAACCGGAAGCAAATCCATCAACCGACGCAGCGGTCGCATAGGAAACAAAAGGCAAATCTGTCATATATGCGTTATATCTTGTAATATCTGTGATTGTTCCACTGCCACAGGAAACGAGGAAATCAGGTTTCTCGCCCAATGCCATCAGCAATGTGCCCAATGCCTGCTCATCTGCATGTAAATCATCCCTGGCAAAAGTCACTGCCCTTGGATTATATTTCTCCAGCCCGGACATAAGTTTATTCCCGGCGGCTCTTTTTGTGTTTTCATCCATTACTACGACACAATTACCACTAAGACCAAGTTCCGGCAGATAATCAGCGATTCTGCCGGCCATGTTATCACTCTCTTCCATCATTTTTGTACTGATGCTATGTGTCCTGCCACATGCAGGGCAGACCATATCACTACCAAGCCATTTTTTTACGGTAGACAAGTCAGCCAGGTGATACCAGCTTGATGGATTTTGTTTTTCAGAAAAATAGTCTATATCACTCATAATCTTTCTCCTGTATTTTTATCTCTGCTTCTAAGTTGAAATTAGTTGCTAATAAATCTTCTTTTAGAGTTTCGCCACCCCATGATTTATACGCGTTAATGCCAAAGGCTCTGGCGGCAATTACATTTTCTTCTTTGTCATCGTAGTAAAAAATATTATGCGGATCGGTCCCTATTTTCTGCAAAAAAGCTTCATAGATTCTATTGTCTGGCTTCATGAAGCCAAGATCGCACGAGAGCCAGGCCTTCTCGATATATTTATTCAAATTGAGCATTTTCTCACAGTGCTGCCAATGCACCTGACTGGTATTTGATAGGATCATCAATCTGTGTTTCCGCGCAAGATTAGCGAGCATGCTTTCCGTACCGGCAAAAGGCTCACCTATAATGTGCAGGAAAACTTGTTTGAAATCATAAAAATCAAGATTTATTTTCAGTTCTTGACTTATAAGGTTATAGAACTCCCTAAGATCATTAATTTTTCCCGTTTCAAGCTCATATACATATTTGCTGCTGCTCCATAAATTCTGACAATAGACAGGGTCATGTTGAAACTCCGGCCAGAATAATTCGACACCTCTGAGTTTTACAAGAATATTTCCAAGATCAAAAACAATAATTCTATCCATATATCTCCAACTTACTATTTAATCAATGGCGTCGTGCGGCCAGAATAACCAGAACAGTATAGCAAGAAACATTATTGGTACAGCTATATTAATGATAAAATACATTACAGCAAGACGACCGAAAATATATTGATTCAATATATGGAAAACAACACCTGTAAGGATGGCAATTACCCAGTGCCTTAAGAGCAGACCGCTGTGATTATGTCCCATTCGCCAGAACAGCAACAGGACAGACGCAGCAAAACAGATTGAGTTGCTGATAAAAAACAGATAATCCATCAGAACCTGCCTCCTTACATATACCTATCAATCGAGTATATCATAACAAGCTTCCTTTTCACTATTCTAAGAAAGGTGTATTTCTGTTAATATATAGGGTAGCTTTTATTATAACAGGATGGTGTAATTAATGATGCATACAGATGCCGAAGCCATTTGGCAAAGGGCGCTAAAACTACTCGAAAACGAGATGTCGGAAATCAGTCTTAATACCTGGATTGTACCGATGGAAGCAGTATCGGCGGATAACGGGACTTTTTTATTATCCGTACCAAATGACTTCCATAAGACTTTTGTTGATCAATATGTCCCTCTGATCAAAAACACGATAAAAGTCGCGGCATCCAGAGATTTTTCTGTCGAGATTATTGTTGGTAAACCAGATCCGGTACCGGCAGCTGAAATTTGCAGTCAAATCGACAGTGATAATTCCGCTTCTTCCGGTCCTGTCAGCCAGAGCAGGCTTAATCCACAATATACTTTTGACACTTTTGTTGTTGGCAGCGGTAATCGTTACGCTCATGCGGCCTGTGTTGGTGTGGCTACGACACAGGGCGGTAGAAATTATAATCCTCTTTTCCTTTATGGAGGATCCGGTCTTGGAAAAACACATCTTATGCATGCTATCGGCAACCATGTAGTCGAAGCTCAGCCCGATAAACGAATTCTTTATGTTCAGTGCGAGCAATTTGTTAACGAGTTCATTTATACGATCAAAGAAAATAAATATGATGATTTCCGTAACAAATATCGTAACGCTGACATGCTTCTGATAGATGACATACAATTTATCGAAGGCAAAGAGCAAATGCAGATTGAGTTTTTCCATACATTCAACACATTGTATGAATCAGGCAAGAACATAATTATGACTTGTGATAAACCGCCGCAGAGCCTGGCCTCTCTTGAAGAGAGATTACGCACGAGATTCAGCAGTGGTTTAACAATTGATATTACACCACCGGACTACGAAACACGTGTTGCTATTCTACGCAGGCGAGCGCAGTTAAGCCATTCTGTAGTTCCAGATGAAGTATATGATTATATAGCTTCGAATGTAGCTTCAAATATACGAGAACTTGAAGGTGCTTTTAATACAGTTCTATGTTATGCCGCTCTTGCAGGAAACATTACTATAGATATAGCCAAGGAAGCGCTGAAGGATCAGATTCAACCAGCCTCAGCGCGTAAGGTAACCTGTTCAGTTGTGATGGATGTGGTCTCGCGTTATTTCCATGTGAGTGTGGAAGATCTTAAGAGCAATCGTAGAAACAAAGAAATTACCGGTCCAAGGCAGATAGCAATGTATCTGTGCCGCAACCTGCTCAATATGACATTACCACAAATTGGTCAGGAATTCGGCAACAGAGATCATACGACGGTTATGCACGCCTGTAATAAAATCAATGATGAAATTACAAAAAAACCAGAAATTGGCCGGGCAATTGATGAAATAAAGAAGAGACTTGCCGGTTGAGACTGATGGAGCGAATCCGAACATATGAACAGTTATCCACAGGTAAAATGTGTATAAGTGGAAAAAGTTACGTGGATTAGCATGTGGAAACAGTTGGGATAAAAACAGAGGGGGAAAACATGCAGAAGATGATCAGGCTTATCCCGATAGATATCACCAGAGTATCAACAGCATAAAATCCGTATCCACAGAGCTTTTGCCGGTTTTGCACATAATTCACAGCACATAAGAAGAACACGAAGAAAAACATATAAGTTAATTACTGCAATACATTTCAACAACATACAGGAGGAAAATACAATGAAGATTATCTGTTCCAGAGAGAGACTAATGGAAGCGATCAGTATTGTTCAGAAGGCTGTAGCAACAAGATCAACATTACCTGTTCTTGATGGTATCCTTATTGAAGCGGGTGATGGAGTTAAACTGACTGGCTATGATCTGGAAACTGGTATTGAATGCAACATTGAAGCTGATGTTCCCGATGCAGGGAGTATTGTTATAAACGCACGTATGTTCGGTGATATTATACGTAAACTACCTGAAGATGTTGTTACTATTGAATCAGCTGATAATTTTGCCGTTAGAATTGAATGCGGCAGCGCACATTTTTCTATAAAAGGTCAATCAGCTGAAGATTATCCAAAAATTCCTGTCGTAGAAGATGCTGAGCAGCTGAAAATGAAACAACATCTATTAAAAGATATGATAAGACAAACAATTTTTGCTGTAAGTACTGATGAGAGCAGACCTACTCTTAATGGTGTTTTCTTCAGTAGTACAGACAAAACAGTTGAAATGGTTTCTATAGATGGTTTCCGTCTTGCTCTGAGAAGAAATGAATTTGAAGAAGATCTTCCTAAAATGAGTTTCATAGTTCCTGGCAAGGCTCTTGCCGAAGTAGGCAGAATTCTTGTAAGTACACAGGATGAGACTATCGAGATATATCCTTCACGTAATCACATAATGTTTAACACAGGTAGAGTTAAACTTGTTGCCAGACTAATACAGGGTGAATATATGAATTATCGTAGTATTCTACCTCAGACTGCTGAAACAACCATTACAATTTCTCCTGCTGCCATGATGGCTGCTGTAGAGAGAGCATCTCTTGTTATTTCCTCTGAAGATAGACGTTACCCTGTAAGATTGACAACTGACGATGATGATATTCTTACTGTTAGCGCCAGTACCGAAATTGGAACACTTCGTGAAGAAATAAATGTCAGTAGTCAAGGAAGTAAAATTGATATTGATTTCAATCCAAGATATTTTCTTGATGCTCTTAAGGTAATTGATGAAGATGAAATAGCAATAGTATTCAATGGCAACATGGGTCCTTGTGTCCTCAAGCCACTTGATAGCGATGAATTTGCTTATCTTGTATTGCCACTTAGAAGATAAAAAATGATTGTTATTCGAACTGATTGTTATCAGGGAAATAAAATGGGCGGGCAGCAAAAGTACTGATGTTTATTAATGATATAAAACTTGAACAATTTAGAAATTATGAGGATCAGTATATTGCTGCCGGCCCTGATATTAATGTGTTTTATGGTGATAACGCTCAGGGTAAAACTAATATTCTCGAAGCTGTATATTTATGTGCCTGCGCTAGATCTCACAGAACTAGCAAAGATCAAGAATTAATTAAACATAATTCAGACTTCTATCAGATTACTATAAGTTATACAAATGACAATGGTAGCGCTGATACACTTTCAATTCAATATTTAGAAGGAAAATCCGGAGATTATGGTAATCGCCAGAAACCAATTAGATTAATTCATCATAACGGGATGAAAGTAGATAAAATTAGTGATCTGATGGGTTTGTTTCATGCTGTTATATTTGCTCCTGAAGATTTAATGTTGGTAAAAGAAGGGCCATCTACGAGAAGGAGATATCTTGATTTGTTAATATCGCAAATCAGACCTTCTTATTTTCGTGATCTTCAGCAATATTCAAAAATGCTGCAACAGCGCAATAAATTATTAAAATCAATTAGAGATAAAAACGTAAAATTATCACAAAATGATCAATTAATGATTCAGCTTGATATTTGGACAAGAACGCTTGCCGATACAGCCGCTTCTATTATAATTCAAAGAATAAAATATGCAGATAGAATAACAAAAATAGCTTCATCCGCACTTGATCAAATATCATCCGGAAAAGAGAAGTTATCCGTAAAATATAAATCTACTTCAGGTATAGATCCTAATAGCAGTAAAGATGATATTTCTGAATTGTTGTATAAAAAACTAAAAACTATAGTTTACGATGATATATATCGAGGAAGCACAAGTTATGGTCCTCACCGTGATGATCTTGAATTGTTTCTTAATCAAGAACCTCTCAAGCCATATTCGTCACAAGGTCAGCAGAGGTCAGTCGTTCTTTCGTTGAAGTTGGCTGAGCTTAAAATTATACAAGAAGATATCGGTGAATATCCTGTTCTGCTTCTTGATGATGTTATGTCTGAACTCGATGAAAATAGACGGTCTTGTTTGTTAGCGAATATTTCTAGTGCTCAGGTTTTTGTAACTTGTACTGAAGCAAATCACGTTGTTTCTGAAATGGAAGCCGCATGTTATTTAGGTGAAGATAGTCATAGTTATAAGATCAGAGAATATAGTTTTTTCGAAGTTGACTCTGGATCAGTCAGGCCGGTTGAGCAATCGAAATAAGTACCTGGATGTGGTATAATGGCAAGGATAGGTGTATTCATTTTAACAGAGGTGTCTAACTATGTTTTTACATATTGGCGGAGAATATACACTGTCAAAAAAGTATATTATTGGCATCTTTGATTTTGATGCTACAACGCAAGCAGATTCCATTACGATTGAGTTTCTTCAGTCATCTGAAAAGAAGCAAATGATTGAGTATGTATCACCAGATATTCCTCGATCATTTATTTTAACTGATGATAGAGTATATTTGTCGCCTGTATCTGCTTCAACGTTGAGACAACGTATGATAAGCAATGATTATTATAAAGAGGTGTAAGAAAAATGGCAGAAGATGGTAATTTAAATGAATTGCTCAAGCGAGCAGAAGAAGATGCTGCTGCAAATGAGGAAGATGTTGTTAATTTGGCAGAAAATCCTCATTCTCTAATTGATGATGATTTCACAGAGCATCAGACAGAAATCAATGGTGAGAGTTTCGATACGAGAAACACTTCTGCATATAGTGAGAATGATATACAAGTACTTGAAGGCTTGGAAGCCGTACGTAAGAGACCCGGTATGTATATTGGTGATACAAGTTCTCGTGGTTTGCATCATTTGATTTATGAGATCGTAGCCAATTCTGTCGATGAAGCTCTTGCTGGTCGTTGTGACACTATTAATGTTACTGTAAATGCTGACAATTCTATCACTGTTATAGATAACGGTAGTGGTATTCCGATTGGTTTACATCCAAAAGTCGGTATACCAACAGTAGAGGTCGTTCATACTATACTTCATGCCGGTGGTAAATTTGGTGGTGGTGCCTATAGCGTGTCCGGTGGTTTACATGGTGTCGGCGCTTCTGTAGTTAACGCGCTATCTGAATGGATGGAAGTAACAGTTTATAGAGACGGCAAGGCATATCAGATTAAATTTGAACGAGGTGTCACGGTTTTCCCATTAACCGAAATTGGTGAATCAGATATAACAGGAACGAAAACAGTATTTAAGCCTGACTCACAGATATTTGAATCTTTGGAACTTGATTTTAATCTTATGTTGTCGAGATATCGCGAAATGGCATTTTTAAATAAAGAGATTACTATAAATTTATGCGATGATAGACAAGAACCACCTGTAAATAAGAATCTTCATTATGATGGAGGTATCATTTCATTTGTTGAATATCTGAATAAGCATAGAGAAGTATTACATAAGGTACCTATCTATATATCGAGTAAATTTAATGACAGTTTTGTAGAAGTAGCTATTCAATACAATGATTCTTATACGGAAAATGTTTATTCCTATGCTAATAATATAGCCACTATTGAAGGTGGTACACATCTGACTGGTTTTAGATCTGCGCTTACAAAAGTAATTAATGACTATGCCCGTAAGTATGGCATGCTTAAGCAGAATGATAAAAATCTCGCAGGTGAAGATGTAAGGGAAGGAATTGGCGCAATCATCAGCGTTAAATTACCTGAACCACAGTTTGAAGGGCAGACAAAAACCAAACTCGGTAATTCTGAAATAAGAACTGCTGTTGAGAGTGTTATGAATGATAGGCTGGCAACCTTTCTTGAAGAAAATCCATCTGTTGCGAGATCTGTTATAGATAAATGCTTATCTGCTTCAAGGGCAAGAGATGCAGCGCGCAAAGCAAGAGAAATGACCAGGCGTAAGAATGTACTTGATTCTAACGCTCTTCCGGGCAAACTTGCTGATTGCCAGGAAAAAGACCCTACTTTCTGTGAGTTGTTTATTGTTGAGGGTGACTCCGCAGGAGGGTCGGCAAAGGGTGGACGTGAACGTAAGTACCAGGCAATTCTTCCTCTCTGGGGTAAAATGCTTAATGTTGAGAAGGCCAGAATTGATAAAGTTTACGATAATGAGAAGTTGCAGCCTATAGTTATGGCACTCGGTGCAGGGATTGGATCAGATTTTGATGTAGAAAAATTGAGATATCATAAAGTCATTTTGATGGCTGACGCCGATGTTGATGGATCACACATCAGAACATTGCTGTTAACTTTTCTCTTCCGTCATATGAGACCACTTGTAGAAAATGGACATGTGTATGTAGCCTGTCCGCCTCTTTATCGAGTTTATGATAACCAGACGAGCTTCTATGCATACAGTGATAAAGATGTTGAAGAAATTAAAGCACAGACAGGTTGGAAGGATCCTAAGATTCAAAGATATAAAGGTCTTGGTGAAATGAGTTCTGAACAGCTTTGGGAGACAACAATGAATCCTGAATCAAGGAAGCTGATGCGAGTTGAATTGAAGGATGCGCAAACCGCTGATGAGACATTTACATTATTAATGGGTGATAAAGTTGAACCGCGTAAGGAATTTATACAAATTAACGCTAAATATGCGATTACAGATGTCTAATTGATAAAAATGCAGTGTTTTAGTAACGGGTTTAATTGATTTGTCAATGAGACCCTTGAATATCAATGAATTATATGGCATGAGATTATTTTACCTTTGTGAAGTTAATCTCATGCCATTTGTTTCACGTGAAACTTCCAAAATGTCTTTAAGACTTAATGCAGTAGGTAGTTTCATATGATAGAATATAAATCACGCGTATATAAGGTAAGGAGATTCATAAAATGTCGAATGTATTAGCTCTTGTTAATCAAAAAGGTGGTGTAGGCAAAACCACTACATGCGTTAATCTGGCAGCGTTTCTTGCCAGAAAAGGTAAAAAGGTTTTGTTGATAGATATTGATCCGCAAGGAAATGCTACATCAGGTCTTGGATTTGATAAAAATGAGCTTGAAAATACAGTTTATGATGTTCTTATAAACGAAACAGATTTTACAGAAGTTATTATTGATACGGGAAGAAAAAATCTTCATCTGGCCCCTGCTAACATACAATTAGCAGGCGCTGAAATAGAATTAGTAAATGTTGTTTCACGTGAAACAAGGCTCAGAAAATCTTTGAATGAGATAAAAAATGATTTTGATTTTGTATTGATGGATTGTCCGCCTTCGCTTGGTTTGTTGACTCTAAATGCCTTGACTGCCGCTGATGGTGTGCTTGTACCAATCCAAGGTGAATATTATGCGCTCGAAGGTGTAACTCAGTTAATGGAAACTATTAATTTAGTTAAAAAGAGTTTGAATCCTAAATTATCTATATTTGGTGTTATTGTAACAATGTTTGATTCAAGAACTCAGTTGGCACATCAAGTTGCAAATGAAGTAAGAAAGTACTTTGGGAACAAAGTGTTCAGAACAATAATTCCCAGAAATGTAAGATTGAGTGAAGCACCAAGCTATGGAAAATCCATTCTTGAGTATGATATTAAATCAAAAGGCGCAGAATGCTATGATAGCTTGGCAAAAGAAGTAATAAAACGAAATTCCTCCATATAATAAGTTACTGCATATCATAATCAATATTAAAACAAAATGAGGTGCAAAGATGGCCAGAGTAAATGATAATTCAAAAGTGGATTCAGCTAAAGCGACATCAAAAAACAGAAATGATGTGAAAAATTCATCAAGTAGTAATATAAAAAATGTTTCAGCTAAGGCTCCTGCTAAAAATAAAGGTCTTGGTAAGGGTCTTGGAGCTCTGCTGCAAACTGTTGATATCCCGGATGACAAAATACAAGATGCTGTTATGGAATTGAAAATAACTGATATAAATCCGAATTCAGAACAGCCACGTAAGAGATTTGATAAGGATAAGCTTGAGGATTTAGCGGCATCTATAAAAGAAAATGGTATTATTCAACCTATTATAGTATGTCGTAATCAAGAGGGTGAAGGATATCGAATTGTCGCAGGTGAGAGAAGGTGGCGAGCTTCAAGACTTGCCGGTCTCAAATTAATCCCAGCAATTGTCAGAGATTTGACCGATTTGCAGGTGCTTGAACATGCGTTAATTGAAAATATTCAGAGACAGGATCTAAATCCAATTGAAGAAGCGGATGCACTTGATAAACTGATAAAAGAACATAAAATTACTCAAGAGAAGCTGGCTGCTGTTGTAGGCCGTAGTCGTCCTGCTATCGCGAATACCTTAAGGCTTCTAAATTTACCGGATACAGTTAAAAAATATGTTATGAATGAAGATATATCAGCTGGACATGCCAGAGCTATTTTGGCAATTCGTGATCAAGAGATACAGATAAAAGCGGCTGAAATGGTTATCGAGAAGGATTTAAGCGTAAGAGAAACAGAAAAACTAGTTAAAAAACTGGAAAAAGAGCCTAAACAGAAGTCTAAGCAACAAATGAGTGAGGCATATATACTCAGTATAAAAAATGTTGAGAATGAGCTGGCACGTTCGCTTGGTACTAAGGTTCATTTAAAAGATCGTCAGGGCAAAGGAAGTATTGTCATAGATTATTTTTCAAGTGAAGATCTTGAGAGATTAATTGATATTCTGAAATGAAATTGTATCTATTGACAAAATATAGCTGTTATTATAAAATACATCAGCACGACAAATTACGGAGAGATGGTCGAGTTGGTTTATGGCACCGGTCTTGAAAACCGGCGAAGGTGAATAGCCTTCCGAGAGTTCGAATCTCTCTCTCTCCGCCACAAAAAGTGACCAGGTTATCATTAGTTATAACCTGGTCACTTTTTTGTAAACTCTAAATTCACTAACCAATTATTTCTTATAAAAAGAATTAGAGGGATTCTAAAAATCTATTTTGCGCCTGTTGCATTGTTAGGTTTTTATCTTGTAGTATTTTTTGTACTGCTTGAAATTGTTTAGGTCTCTTAATTTTAAGTGTTGTTGTCTTAATTAATTCCTGATCAGTAAGTAGAATATATCTAATACCTTTATATACTGGCATACCCTGATTAATGGCCTGTACAGCTTTCTTGATATGTTTAACCCATGTCTCGTCATCAGCACCGGTAAGTTCAGGTAATTGTTCACGTTCAATCCTGATAAGTGCGCAGATATCTACACCATCGCGTGCTCCTGGTTGTCCCCAGACCATACTCTCAGTAATACTTGGAACTTGATTAAGAAGCTGTTCAATCTCCTCAGGAAATACCTTCTTGCCATTATTAAGAACAATCATTGACTTGGCACGTCCTGTAATTTTAAGAGCCCCTTTATCATCGATCTGCCCAATATCTCCGGTTCTCAACCATCCATCCGGTGTTATAACTTCCGCAGTAGCTTCGGGATCATGGTAATAACCGAGCATCACGCAGTCACTTCGTGTGAGTATCTCACCAATAGCTTCCGATTGATCATCAGGGGCGTCGATAGCTATTTGAACTTCTGGTAACGGCGGGCCAACGGTTCCTATTGTATTGTGTTGACGGTGGCATGCTGCTATTACAGGTGAAGCTTCTGTCATGCCATAACCCATATAGAACTCAATTCCAAAATCATTGAAGGTCTGAATAATTTCAGAATCAATATTGGCAGCACCAACTACTACAAGTCTGAGTTTACCACCAAAAGCCGCAAGTATCTCACTGAATATTCTTCTCCTGACATCAAGTCCAAGATAAGACAGCCTTCTGGCAATAGGTCTAAGAACACTTATCAGACCAGCTTTTCCACTACTCTTAAGATTTTTCTGTAGCCTTGTATACATATTCTCAAACAATACTGGTACAGCTATCATGCATTCGATTTGCCATTCCTGCATATTCTTCATAATATGTCTCAAACCATCAGTGAAGCAGATACAGACACCGCTATAGAGCATGTAGAGCATGCCAACAGTGTTCTCGAACGTATGGTGAAGTGGAAGAAGCGAAAGAGAACGTTCTCCAGGATATAGTGGTAAAATACCGCTGATACTGCGTATGTTAGCACAAATATTTTTATGGCTTAACATAACACCCTTGGCAGAGGCTGTAGTTCCTGAGGTGAAAAAAATCGCAGCCATGGCATCAGGGTTAATAGTTATATCAACAAAAGAACGATCACCCTGTTTAAGGAGATGTTCACCCTTGTTTAGAAGTTCATACATACTCAAATAACGAGAATCAGCACCAGTATCTTCTGACTTGATAGATTCGTTATCAAGGCAAATCAAATACTTCAGATTCTTATTGTGTTTAGCTATCTTATGTACTGTATCAGCTTGTTTGAGACCATAGAACAGAACCTCAGAAGATGACCTATCAAGCAGAATTTCTATTTCTCTGGCAGGAAGCAGCTTATCAAGTGGTACAACAATACCACATCCATTAATAGCGCTATTATAAGCTACAGCCCATTCATAACAATTATCACCATAAACCGCTATTTTGGCATCAGTAGATAAATTTAGACTCATAAGTGCTGTACCAAGAAAATTAATATCATTAACAAGCTGAGGGTAGGTTTTTGTTATTTCAGCTTCTTCTGGTTTACGGCGGAATCTATATGCAACGAGATCAGCATGTCTATCAGCACATTGCCTAAGCATATCCATAAGATTGTTGAAGGGCCAGGCCTCAAAATATCTCTGTCCGGTAATAACTCGCATATGGCGAAGCTCCTTTCGGTATGTGAAGTAAAAAAGATACTATAAAAAGCAATAAGTAAGATTTTATCATTTACTTGATAAGCACGCCACATACCGGGAGAATATAAAACCTAATGATAAATTAATTATTGTGCAAATTAAACAAGTGAATGTGTCTAATGTTACAAATCGTAGATAATATATACAAAAACCATTGACTTCCTGGCTGGATATGATATCATTAAATCAAGCTCCAGGGATTACCAGAGATGATTACTAAGTAAGGTAAACCGCCACGAAAACCAAGTGGAAGCGATAAGTGATTAAGTAAACATTTGAAAGATGTAGACAAATCACTAATCAGTAAAGACATAAGATATCAATAAAGGAGTAAGAAACAGGATGTAAACCCTGAATCTGAAAGATTAGAGAAATCAAAGTCAAAATGAACTGATAGATAATCGCAATAGGGTACCGATAAAGAGTAAAAGATCAAAAGGGTTCGCTGGAGCTCTTTTTTTGTTAATAAACTACTTTATACATAAATATCCACATTTTATACACAAACACATGCACTTATCCACAGACGCTGTTGATAAGTGCTGTTTTATGTGGATAAGCAGCATAATAATCCACATAGATTCAATTTTCGAAGAATATATATTTAAAATACAAAAACCAAAGCGTAACCTGTGTGATAAATTAACAACTTTTTCTTGACTATTATCTGTTAATCTGTTAAAGTATAAACAAGCTCCAGAGATTACCAGAGAATTAACTCACTAAGGTAAACCGCCACGA
>JAQVJP010000063.1 GCA_028695145.1 Eubacteriales bacterium | reverse complement strand
GCATGTTCACCTGCACTTATCAATACTCTCTTGCCCAATCTCTTATTTGCGGATAATGTACCTTTGAGAGCTGTGTTTATTGATTCAGTACCGCCTGACGTTATAAGAATTTCTTCCGGACGGCAATCAAATATCTGAGCCATCTCATTAATCGCGGCTGCTTGTGCTTTGCGCGCTGCATAACCGGCACTGTGCATAGAGGCAGGGTTAGCGCTGAAATCTACTGCCATTTCGAGGTAATATTCCAACAGTTCCTTCTTCGGAACCATAGTCGCTGTATGATCAAGGTAAATCAAAATGTACTCCTTATTTCAAAGTCTGTTCTGTTCAAAATCAAGTATAGCTGCATCCGGGCGCAGTACAATTCTTATTGCCTCACATATATGCCCACTGCGTGATGTGAGAATACTACTCATCGCAATTACCGGCGCGCGTCGTGAAATATCAAGATACAGCGCCTCCTGATTGCCGGCAGCTCTTACCTGTAGTTTAAGATTTCCTTTTTGTGGCAGATAGGCATATTTATTTGCTACAATATCAATCATTGGTTTGCCAAGTCTAATATCTTCAGCAAGATCAGGAAACATCATCACAGGAATATAGGAACGACATAAACCAATCAGCTGGCCATTGCCTGTCATAGGTCTGTCAATCTGCCAGAACCCTCCCTGTATCCCCTGTATATTTGCAAATAATTTATCTGTTTCTTCGTTTGAATCAACTCTCTCGATTGAATCAAGCTTGTGATCAGCAAGGTTTTTAAGCAGCAAAAATGAACAAGAAAAAGCACTGAATTTGGATATTTCCGCCTGCTCAGCCGTGTCAGCAACGTAAGTCCCCTTGCCTTTAACGATGATCAGGACTCCTTCGGCTACAAGTTCGGCTATCGCCTGACGAACTGTAGGTCTGCTTAGATCTAGTTCATCACATAATACAAGTTCAGATGGAATTCGGCTGCCCGGCGCATAATCACCTCGATCTATTCTCTCAAGAATAAGCTCCTTCAGCTGAGCATAAAGCGGAACACTGCTATGTTTATCAAGCTTCATAACTAACCTCCATCTAAACTCTGTCCAATTATCCATACGCAACGAAGCTGGCACAAGACACACTAACTGCCGTTGTTATGCAACAACGGCAGTTGGTAAATGATGTCTTTACATCATAGCATAATAGCACTATAGAGTTATCAAATCAATCTTATTCTGTCAGATTTAGTTTGCCGACAAGGGAGAGATTATTCATGTTGTTAGCTTGAATACAATCAAAAGAAATAGTGAATATATTTTCACCAATACGTATGCCGCGATAGACTGATTTATTCCCATAAAGAAATTGCTCGTTTTCTTCAGCTACCGGAGTCTGTCCGGTCCAGTCACCCAGACCTTCAATCTGCGAGATACCACCTTTTACCGATATCTGATTGTCATCCGCGTTAATCAGTAGTAATCCCTGAAACCATGTACCATTAATCTTTTCAAATTCTTGATTGTTGTAGTCTGCCAATAGTGCCGGAAATCCATAGAGGTTGTTTGCAGGATCCGCCATCAAGCTCTTATGTTGATATAGTATTTCACTCCATGAACCGATACCGCCAAGTATAATTGATTGTTTTTCAACAGGGTCGTTTAGATTGCTGATATCAAACAAAGATATTTTTAAACCTCTGTCATAGGCGTTTTCACCATCGACTTCTACATCACGGCCTAAACCGAGCATCGAGTTATCAGAAATAGGGTGAAGATAAGAGCTATATCCTGGTATTTTTAATTCTCCGAGTAATTGTGGGGAGTTTGGATCGCTTAGATCTATGCCGAAGAGAGGGTCAGTAGTTCTGAAGGTCACTATCCATCCACGAGTTCCCATAAATCTGACAGATTTAATCTGTTCACCGGCGGCCAGGTCAAGTATACTGCCAACAACATTTAGAGAACCGTCGAGAATATACAGACTATTACTGGAACTATCTTCTGACTGCGTCCAGGAGGCGCCCTCGCTAACGGCCACTCTTAAGTAACCATCATGCTCGTCCATACTAAACTGATTTAATAGCCATCCGTTAACTGTACCACTACCGTCAGCTGTAATACTCGCAGCATCAAGCTTAAATCTGTAAATATCAGTGTATGCCTTGTATTGTTCATCATTAGAATAGCGCACTGCAGCAATGTATATATTATTTAATGAACTGTAGATTATACCTGAATTACCAATAATCGCCAGTGCCTCGGTATCAGACGTCTGGTTTTCAGTGTCTATGGCTGAGATAATTGTCTGATTCTCAATATTGCCTTGAGGCAAAATAGAAATAGCATCAACCGGCAATAACTCATAGTCTTCACTGTTTCCAGTTTTACTGATTGAAGGTAATGCCTGTTCAGCTGTTAAACCATCTTCTTCAATTCTCGAATATATGCCATAATCATATTTCTGACTCACAACATAAACCGCACGATCAATTTTTCTCGCGCTATTATAACTGCCCTCCTGAGCAAATCTTTTGAACTCAACCGGATTAGCTTTATCACTTATATCATAAATGATTGTGTTTACTGATGTGCGCTCAGATATCATCGGACCAATCCATATGTCTCTTGCCGTTTCAGAAGCCGCATCTTCAGCACTTGTATCCTGCTCGATTTGTTCAGATGTTTCTTCGATGTCTATCATTGGTTTGTCATAAACTTCGTAATTATTGGCAAAAGACTGTGTCAGAACTATTAACTGATTATTCTCCGCGTCCAGGAAAAATTCCATCGGAGTCTCACCTCTGACGCCATTTTCTGATTCAATATACTCATTCCAGCTTAATTCTGAAATCAACTTCATTGACGAAGGTTGTTCAGCATCAATTATTCTAAGTTTTTCGCCAGCCATCACATAGAGAAATCGGCCATCGGTTTTTACAGAATCGGCTTCATCAACTCCTGCGGTTTGCGTATTGGTACCCGTAAAACTTCTGCCATTCTCTCCAGAATCAGCAGCCGAAGCTGCTTCCTGGACTGTTTCTTCAGCTCCCAATGCGAAGTCGAAGTTTTTATTGTATGTCACATTGTTTGTTTTCATTGCACGCATTAATTTGAGTAGTGAATCATAATCCTCCGCATGATGTAGATCAGAATGTCCATCACTTCTGACACCGGTAAAAGCAGTACAACTACTTAAAACCATCATCGCAGCGAGGGTAATGATCAATGCAAATAAGTTTTTTCTTCGCATAAAAAATGCCTCCCTTCGTCTTTCATACTGTTTAGACGAAGGGAAACATAAATATGTTCCATAATTTTAATGGGCCGGACTTTTAGACTTTTAACTCATCAGAAACATCAAAGAGTCCTTTTTCTTTATCAATAATGGGCTTAACGTAATTCTCAAGAAACTCAGATACTTGTTCAGGACATCTGCCAATATAGTCAGAAGCGTTTAGCATACTGCTAAGATCATCACGAGACAGATTAAACAGTGGGTCATCAGCAATTCTCTCGAGCAAATCATTTTCAAGACCATCCATTTTAACGCGCGCCCCGGCAGCCATACTATGCTGGCGAATTCTCTCATGCAGCTCCTGTCTATCGCCACCGGCTCTGGTCGCAGCCATCATAATGTTTTCTGTAGCCATGAATGGTAATTCAGCGTTTATGTGTTTCTCGATAACTTTTGGATACACAACCATACCACCTGCGATGTTCAGATATATTCTTAAAATGGCATCAGTAGCCAGAAATGCCTCAGGAACCGATATCCTCTTATTGGCTGAGTCATCAAGTGTACGTTCAAACCACTGTGCAGAACTCGTCATAGCCGCGTTCTGAGCATCAGCGATAACATATCTTGCCAACGACGCTATGCGTTCACTGCGCATAGGATTACGTTTGTAAGCCATAGCAGAAGAACCAATCTGTCCAGATTCAAAAGGCTCCTCAATTTCTTTCATATGCTGCAACAGTCGAATATCATTACTGAATTTTGCTGCTGACTGGGCAATTCCTGCAAGTATATTTAAAACACGCGAATCAATTTTACGCGAATATGTCTGACCGGAAACCGGATATACTCCATTAAACCCCATCTTGGCGGCAATTATTTCATCAAGCTTCTTAATCTTATCATGATCCTGATCAAATAGACTCATGAAGCTGGCCTGTGTGCCTGTTGTACCTTTGCTTCCGAGAAGCTTCAGACCACTCAACAAATGGTCAAGATCTTCAAGATCAAGCAGAAGCTCCTGAATCCACAGAGTGGCTCTCTTACCAACAGTAACAAGCTGAGCCGGCTGGAAATGAGTAAAACCGAGAGTTGGTAAGGATTTATACTCATCTGCAAAATCAGCCAATCTGGCGATTACCGCGACAATCTGTTTTCTTATCAATTTCAAACCATCAGACATCAGAATCAAGTCAGTATTATCACCAACATAACAGGATGTCGCACCGAGATGAATTATGCCTTTGGCTGTAGGACACTGTTCGCCATAGGCATGAACATGAGCCATCACGTCATGTCTAACCTTGGCCTCTTCTTTTGCTGCTGTGTCGTAATTTATGTCATCAAGGTGGTTTTTGAGTTCCTCGATCTGTTCAGCGGTTATAGGTAAGCCAAGTTCCTGCTCAGCTTCCGCCAGAGCAACCCATAGCTTGCGCCAGGTTCGAAATTTTCGGTCTGGTGAAAACAGTTCCTGCATTTCAGCACTGGCATATCGGCTGTTAAGCGGACTCTCATAACGATCTTTCATAATACTGACAGTACGACTCCCCAAGTACTCCATGTCGCACTGTCCTCCTCCCTTCGGATTGCAGTTTATCCTCTGTATTATATCATGCGTTTAATTGCTTTGCTCTTTTAGCTTACGTAGTGAAGCGAGCTTAACGCAGACACTGAAAATCTCAATAGCCTGTCTAAGCTCATCGAGAGGAGGGAATGAAGGAGCAAGCCGAATATTACTGTTAGCCGGATCTTGGCCATAAGGATAAGTATTACCGGCTGGAGTGAGAGCGACACCACATTCGTTAGACAATCTTACAACTTCAGAAGCTGTACCTTCACTAACATACACGCTGATGAAGTAGCCTCCCTCAGGCTTTTGCCAATGGCAGGCATCAAAATCAGCCAGATTTTTCTCCAGCAGGTCGAGAACCAGTTCAAACTTCGGGCGCAGTATTGCGGCATGTTTATCCATTACTTCGTAAACACCTTCGGCGTTTTTCAGGAATCTTACATGTCTAAGTTGATTAAGTTTGTCAGGACCAATTGTCTGCGCGCTCATATGTTTGCGCATCCAGTTGAGATTTTCTTCGCTTGAGGCTATAGCAGCCATACCAGCACCGGCATATGTTACTTTTGAAGTCGAAGCAAATTCGAAAACTCTATCGGGATTACCAAGTTCAGCGCACAAAGATATCATATCAGGAATACTGTTTTTCTTATCAGAATATAAATGATGTACATTGTAGGCGTTGTCCAGAAAAATACGGAAATCCTGAGCAGCAGTTTTCATACCGGCAAGTCTGCGGCAAACTTCTTCTGAATAAACAATACCATCAGGATTACTGTAAACAGGCACAGACCACATACCCTTAATCATCGGGTCAGATGCAACCAAAGCTTCAACTACATCCATATCTGGTCCCTGCTCAGTCATTGGTACATTTATCATTTCAATACCAAGCGACTGTGTTACGAAGAAATGTCTGTCATATCCTGGAACCGGGCATAAAAATTTAACCTGTCCCTGTGCTGACCATGATTTTTCTGATCCGGGCAACGGGAAAAGCAATGCTCTCAGCATATTGTCATACATCATATTCAAACTCGAATTTCCGGCTACCATTACATTTTCAAAATTAGTTCCAAGAAGGTCTGCAAACAGCCTTCTCGCTTCTGGGATACCGTCAAGACCACCATAATTGCGACAATCGGTTCCGTCTTCTGCGAGATAATCCTCTGGAGGTAAAACCGAATTCATTTCAGCTGAAATATCCAGCTGCTGATCACAAGGCTTGCCTCTGGTCATATTCAATTTGAGTCCTCTTGACTTATATTCAGCGTACTTCATTTCAAGCTCAGCAATTTGAGCATCAATTTCTTTCATAACAGCGGTCTTGTTTGACGGCATGGATTATCCCCCTTGCATATTTTAAAACAGATTGTATACATTATAGGGGAAAGATATCATATGATCAAGAAAAAATCAACTCGCAAATACATGTATTTAAAGGATTTCAATCGGGATAATTTCGCTTTTTATTATTTCTCCATAATTATTATGATAAACGGCTGCTGCAAGAATAGCGATCTCACTATTCATTATTTGATTTTGCTTGAGATAAATATTTAGACAATTCTGCATTTTGTTCATTTTTCTTGTATTTATAGCCGCAAGTGGACCGCCAAAATTTGATGTTATTTTTCTGGCCTTAACCTCAATCATGGTCAGTACACCATCTTTGCTGGCAATAATATCTATTTCGCCGTAAGGCAAAGCAGCAAAATTTCTTGCGATGATTTTGTAGCCACGTCTTGCTAATTGTTGACACACGTACTCCTCAGCAGCCCGGCCTCTCCGCTTGCGTTCTTGATCAGAAACACTCATTTGGATTGTACCTGATTTCTTTTATCTTCAAGATTGCGTAAGAAGCTCCTACGATGAATTGGCAGAGGTCCGTATTTAAGTAGTGCTTCATAATGTGATTTAGTACCATAACCTTTATGGGACGCGAAGCCAAACTCCGGATATTTTTCATCATATTCCAGCATTAATCTGTCTCTTGTAACTTTTGCCAGAATTGATGCTGCGGCAATTGAAACTGATCTGGCGTCACCTTTGATTAGGGATTCATAACTCTGATGACACTCTTCAAGTTTGATAGCATCAAGTAATAAAAAATCAGCTGCTGGTTCAAGATTGTTAATAGCCTGCGTCATAGCTCTCTTTGTTGCTTGAAGAATATTAATCATATCAATAGTATGTGGATCAATTAGAATAACTGACCAGGCGATCGACTCCTTAATAATTAAATCGTATAACTCCTGCCGTTTTTTAGCAGTAAGCTTCTTGGAATCATTCAGACCAAGAATTGGTTTATCAGGATTTAGAATACATGCGGCAGCGGCAACAGGTCCGGCAAGAGGTCCTCTGCCAGCTTCATCAACCCCTGCTATTCTAAGATACCCCTGTTGTCGATAAGAATTTTCAAATTCACTCATTTCCTGATATTTTTTCATAAGCTCAGCTTGACTTTTCATCAGTTCAACTCCTGTGGAAGTTCAAGTGTGACTCGTCCTATTCTGCCGGAACGAAGATCATCCAGAAATAGATTTGAGAAACGATTTAGATCAGCTCGGCCACCTGAGAGCAGACAGCCTCTTTTCCTTGCTGCTTCTTCGAGCAGTTCATCGAGAGGTAGAAGTTCATCATAGTCATCATGCAGCTTTTCTATCTTATATCTGACCATAATTAAATCGGGGTAAGTTTTCACAAGACGCAAGAATGTCAATCCCGCGACTTCCTCTATAGGTAATATTTCATCTTTAATCGCACCGGAGGCCGCCAGATTTATTTTAAACCTGTCTTCACCAAGACGCGGCCATAATACACCTGGAGTATCCATTAGCTCCATTTCGGTACCGGATCTTGTCCATGAAATATTACGGGTAACACCTGGTTTATCGCCAACAATTGCAGCTTTGCGTCCACTCAAGCTGTTTATCAAAGTCGATTTACCTGTATTAGGGATACCTACTATCATTACTCTTATAGGTCTGATCAGTCGTCCCTTTTCTTTTGCCTTGTCAATTTTGTGCTGATTAATTTCAATTATCCGTCTGCGCAGCGGATCGAGGCTTCTTCTACTTGTGCTCTCACAGGCGACAGCCTCCAGAGAATTGCTGTTGTAGTAATTAAGCCAAGCCGTGGTCGCCGCAGGATCAGCAAGATCTGCTTTGCTTAAAACCAGCAAACGTGGTTTGTCACCCATTATACTATCTAGTTCAGGATTGCGGCTGCTCTCCGGAATTCTGGCATCACAAGTCTCAACAACCATATCCACAGCTTTAAGCTTATCTCTCATTTGACGCAGAGTTTTGGCCATATGTCCGGGAAACCAGTTAATATCCATTTCACACCTCATTCATCTATTTGAACTATATATACTAATAATAACAAAAAGAATAACAAAAGAGACCCGTTACCGGGTCTCCCTGCAAATAAAATTATAATCTTACTTTCTAACGGTAGGCAACTTTTCTTTGACCTTAGCTGCTTTACCAACCCGATCGCGGAGATAGTAGAGCTTGGCTCTTCTAACTTTACCCTTACGTACGATCTCGATCTTCTCAATCTTGGGTGAATGGACTGGCAGGATACGTTCTACACCAACACCATATGACAATCTTCTGACTGTAATGGTCTCGGATAACCCTGCACCTTTACGAGCAATAACCGTGCCTTCAAAAATCTGAACACGTTCACGGTTGCCTTCTTTAATTTTGAGATGAACTTTGACGTAATCACCAATGTCCACTTCCTTGTAGCCGCCTTTCAGCTGCTGCTGTTCAACTGCTTTTACTAAGTCCATATTGCGTTCCTCCTCTCTTCTCAGGACGTTCATGCACGCAATTGCAGCGGACCGTCCGTAATCAAACATCGGAATTATAACAGAGAATTAGAATGTTAGCAAGCTTTATTTGCTTGCATCTTTTATTAACTCTATAAGGTCCAGCCATTCTTGTTCTGATAAATGCTGATTCCAGAACATGTCGGGACGTTTATTCATAGTTTCCAAATAGGACTGAAGTTTTTGCCATTTTTCAATATTGGCCTGATGTCCTGACATAAGAACATCAGGAACATTTGTATTATGCCAAGAAGCTGGTCTTGTATATTGTGGATGTTCCAAAAAACCTGACATATGAGATTCGTTTAAGTACGCATCTGCTGTTGGCAGAACTCCGGGAAGCATGCGTGCGCAGGCATCTATTACTGTACATGCAGCAATTTCACCACCTGTTAAAACAAAATCACCTATAGATAATTCTTCATCAACAATTTCATCGAGAACACGCTGATCAACACCTTCATAATGGCCACATAATAATATCAAATGATTAGATTCATTGAATCTTGCAGCAGTCTGTTGATCAAATACTTTTCCTTTTGGTGACATGTAGACTGTCAAAGTCCTATTACTATCAATTCCGGATCTGCTAATAGACTCCTGCCAGGCTTGATAAACAGGTTCAGCCATCATCAACATGCCTTTCCCACCACCGAAGAGATAATCATCAACTTTGCCATAATCATTTACGGCAAAATCGCGAATCTGTATTGAGTCAAACTCAAATAAACCCTTCTCAAGAGCTTTGCCAGTAATACTTGTTTGAATTACATTCTTTATCAACTCCGGAAAAAGTGTCAACACACTGAAACGCATTACTCTTCTCCCTGGCGATATATTTCAAATAAACCATCCGGTAATACAACTTCAATACGTCTATTGTTTATGTCAACTTCCTTAACAACAGTCTTAAGAACCGGGATCAGAATATCCGCCTGACCAGATTTACGAACCAAATAAACGTCATGAGCACTGTTTTGAATTACGTCCTTAAGAAAACCTAAGCTGCCGTGAATATCATCAAAAACCTCACAACCAAGCAAATCACATATAAACCAGGTGTCTTCGGGCAGCACTACTGCATGAGCCCTGTCAACACTAACATAATATCCTCTGATTTTAATTGCTGCATCCCTATCATCGAAGCCTGCAAATTTCAATAAAACCTGATCATTAAGAAACCGAACACCTTGCGCCCGCGCAGGTGTTCGGTTCTTCTCATCTTCACTCACAATGAAGCATTCATCAAGCTCGTTGAAACGTGACGGATCATCAGTCAAGGGTTGTACCTTGACTTCTCCGCGCAGACCATGAGGAGCACCAATTCTGCCGATATGCAAAATTTCCCTCATAATTTCCTGCTTTCTCAGCCAACAATGTCTACAATAACACGCTTGCCTGTCAGTGCGGCTCTTGCTTTCATAATAGAACGAATAGCTTGAGCACGCCTTCCCTGCTTACCAATAACCTTACCCATATCCTCAGGCGCAACCTTGAGTTCAAGCACAACGGTGTAACCTTGATCAATCTGATTAATCGATATGGAGTCCGGATCGCTAACCAATGGACGTACAATAGTACTGAGCAGTTCTTTCATTTAGATAACCTCCTGTCAGGACAGGACACCGGTTTTCTTCAGAAGAGTCTTAACGGTATCTGTCGGCTGAGCGCCATTGTTCAGCCACTTACGTGCTGCTTCCTCATCAATTTTAATTTCAGATGGTTCTACCAAAGGATTGTATGTACCAATCTCTTCAATAAAACGTCCATCACGTGGGAAACGTGAATCAGCTACAACAACACGGTAGAAAGGGGCTTTTTTAGCGCCTATGCGCTTGAGACGAATTTTTACTGCCATAATTAACAGTCCTCCTTAAAATTATAAAATATATTTTTATCAAGTTCAGCCTGTGATCCTGCCTGCTTAGAAAGGGAAACCATTGTTGCCCATGCCGAAGCCACGACCTTTTTTTCTGCCCTTGGATAAACCACTGAATTTCTTCATCATCTTCTGAGTTTCTTCAAACTGCTTAATTAATCTGTTTACATCTTGTACAGTAGTACCAGATCCTGATGCAATTCTCCGGCGACGGCTAGCGTTTAGAATAGAAGGATTCCTTCGTTCTTTTACCGTCATCGAACGGATAATTGCAGCCGGTTTTTCCATCGCGTTGTCATCAACTTCATCTACAGGAAGATTTTTAGCGCCCATTCCGGGAAGCATACCAAGAATATCCTTGATTGAGCCCATTTTTTTCACCTGTTCCATCTGTTCAAGCATATCTTCCAGTGTAAACTGGTTCTTTTTAAGCCGCTCATAGGCATCCTGAGCCTTTTTTTCATCTATATTCTGACTTGCTTTCTCGATCAAACTTAGCACATCACCCATGCCAAGGATACGTGAAGCCATTCGATCAGGATAAAAAGTCTCAATATCATCAACTTTCTCACCGACACAAATTAATTTAATAGGTTTGCCTGTCATACGTCTGATTGACAATGCGGCACCACCTCTGGCATCACCATCAAGCTTGGTCATTATGAAACCATCAAGTCCAATTTCCTTGTCAAAAGCGAGAGCTACATTTACTGCTTCCTGACCAATCATGGCATCAACAACAAGCAGCTTCTCAGTTGGCTTAACAGTTTGACCAATTAGCTTAAGCTCTTCCATCATTTCATTGTCAATCGTCATACGGCCAGCAGTATCAACAATCAAAGTATCGCAAAGCATATAACGCGCTCGTTCAATCGCTTGTGCAGCGATAACAGATGCTGATTTTTCTTCAGGCTTGATATAACAATCAACACCTATCTGTTTTGCAAGAACTTCAAGTTGTTTAGCAGCTGCCGGTCTATGAACATCAACAGAAGTCAACATAGGTTTTTTGCCTGACTTCTTAAGCATCAATGCTAATTTGGCGGCTGTGGTAGTTTTACCTGCACCTTGCAAACCATAAAGCATTAAAACAGTAAAACCAGATGGAGAGACAGCTATCTTACCACTAGTTTGTCCCAAAATGTCTACAAGCGACTCATGAACGATTTTAACTACCTGCTGTCCAGGAGTTAAGCTCTCCATGACTGCTGCGCCCTTGCTCTTATCCGAAATTTCGCTTACAAGATCCTTAACTACCTGATAATGAACGTCCGCTTCCAGCAATGCCAGACGGATTTCCCTCATCATATCCTTAATATCTTGTTCTGTTACACGCGATTTTCCACGCATCCTTGCGGTAATATCAGTAAGTTTATTCGCCAGCCCATCAAAAATCGGCATTTCTTCCTCCTGTACGTCAGCTGAACAACAGCATTGCTCATGTCTTTATAAAATATCAGTTAATTTCTCAATATATGTTCGAGCCCCGATCGGATCATTGTTGTCAACTCTCTCCAGTGCTTTTCGGGCTAAATCACGTTGAATCAGAAATCTCTGAGCAAGTTTTAACTTCTTCTCATAATCCTGAAGACTTGAGGTTCCTTGGCGTAGTTTATCGTGAACACCTTGACGGCTGATACCAAGAAGCTCGCCTATCTCAGACAAGGACATGTCCTCCTGATAATACAGCTCCATAATTTCGCGTGTCCGCTCAGTCAGCAGCTGACCATAAAAATCAAGCCACAAACAGACTTCAGTATGCTCAGGTTTTACACTATTATCATGCATACAAGAGAGAATACTGCATAAAAGAGCTTCTGTCAAGCATAAATACTTGACAGGCCTTCTGATCAATATTTAATCGACATGCAAATTATAAGCCGGCAGAAGTTCAATATTAAAATTATGCCTCTGGCAGAAGTGACGCGACAAAAGAATCTGGATCGAAATCAATCAAATCATCTACTCCTTCACCAAGTCCGGCAAGATAAAGAGGTGTATGAGTTTCTTGAGACACAGCTATCGCTACGCCGCCCTTTGCGTTACCATCCATTTTTGTAATTATCAAGCCACTTACTTGTGCTACTTCACTGAATACCTGAGCTTGAACAACAGCGTTTTGTCCTGTTGTCGCATCTATCACAAGTAGTGTTTCAACTTTTGCCTCAGGAGCCTCACGATCTATTATACGTCTTATCTTAGCCAGTTCGGCCATCAGATTCTGTTTATTATGAAGCCGTCCGGCTGTGTCCAATATTAACAAATCAGCTTTTCTCGCTTGTGCTGCTTTTATCGAATCATAGACAACAGCAGCAGGATCCGATCCTTCATCATGAGATATAACAGGTGTTGATGTTCTCTCGCCCCATACTTTTAACTGATCAATTGCTGCAGCTCTAAAAGTATCAGCGGCGCCCATAATTGTTCTGAATCCTTCTTTCTGATATCTGCTGCATAGCTTACCGGCGGTGGTTGTTTTGCCGGTACCATTTACGCCCACTAACAAAATTATATTTAGACTGCCTTTCTGGAAGTCCAACCTACCGGGTTTACCAACAATTTCCAACATACCTACACGCAGCTGATTAAGAACAGCCTCTCTTGAAGCATCACCTGTTTTCTTAATATGTGTACGTATCTTATCCATCAACCAAGTCGCGCTTCTGGCGCCAATATCAGCCTGTACCAACAGCATTTCCAGTTCATCAAGCATATCTTCATCAAAAACGCCCATATTAGCGGCTATTTTATTAAAACCATCAGAAACAAAATCTCTGGTTTTTTTCAGACCTTTTTTAAATACATCAAGAAATCCCATTTAATAACTCCATTTCAAATAATATTTTAATTGCTATACTTCAAACGGTTGTGTCTTATCAGGCAATAATCTCGTCTGATAACTTCATCGACAAAATCCTGGAAATGCCTCTTTCCTGCATTGTTACACCATACAATCTATCGGCTGCCTCCATGGTTCCTTTACGATGAGTAACAAGAATAAACTGTGATGCCTCAGCGTAGTTTCTTATATACTCAGTGAAACGGCTGACATTAGCGTCATCAAGTGCTGCCTCTACTTCATCAAGAACACAAAAAGGTGTTGGGCGTAATTTAAGAATGGCAAATAACAGGGCTATAGCAGTCAGGCAGCGTTCACCACCGGACAGAAGCGTCAGATTCTGAAGTCTCTTGCCTGGCGGTTGTGCCTTAATTTCTATACCACAAGATAAGACATCGTCAGTATCTTCAAGGTTAAGCTCAGCCATACCGCCGCCAAAGAGCTCACTGAAAACACGTCTGAAATTTTCATTAATCAGATGGAAATGCGAAATAAATTGTTCACGCATAGCCTCAGTAAGTTCAGAAATAACAGCATTAAGTTTCTGACGGGCATGTTCAATATCATTCCGCTGATTACTCATGAACTCATAACGTTCTTTGAGTGACGCATAGCTCTCAATTGCTGTTAAATTGACTGCTCCAAGATTTTTAATACGATTTTTTAAACTGTTAATTACTTTTAGCGCTTCCTGATGATTGTCAACAGTTTTACGCCAGGCATCTGCTTGCATTATTGTTAGTTCATATTCTTCCCAAAGTCTGTTTTTCAGCTCATCGAGTTGTAATTCCAATCTGGAATATTTTGATTCAGCTCGCGTAATCTCGTTTTGAATTGATGACATTCTGCCAGTGGCCAGCTCAAGTTGATCATAATAACCTGACTGACGACTTTCAAGCTGTTCTCTTTGTGTTATAAGATCGCTAATACCGGCTGATAGTTCTTTTATAACTATCTGACAATTTTCAGTCTCTTCCTGCAACTTGTCCTGTTGCGTATTCAATTGTTCAATTTCCTGCTCGCAATTAGATATAGTCAACTGTTGTTTTTCAATTCTGCTCTGATGACTAATTCTTTCCTGCTCTATCCTATCTGATAGCTCCTGCATAGCACTAAGTGACTCTTCAACTGAATTCAGAGATACCTTGTAATCCGTAATAGATTCTCGCATATCATCACGTTTTTGTTGTTCAGCTTTATTATCGCTCTCGCGTTCACTTAT
>JAQVJP010000189.1 GCA_028695145.1 Eubacteriales bacterium | reverse complement strand
TTTTACCTTCGAACAAGATCAAATGTCCGTGGTGCACAAGCCTGTCTATCATGGCTGCTGCCATCTGCTCATCAGTGAATATACTACCCCATTTTGAGAACTCGAGATTAGTTGTCAGTATCAAACTCTTGCTCTCGTAACTGTCTGCCACAACTCTGAAGAGCAATTGAGAACTCTCCTTGTCTATCGGCACATAGCCCCATTCATCTAAAATTAGAAGCTCAAGGTTTTGCAGTTCCCTGACCAGTTTTTCCAAAGTGCCATTTTTCTTGGCTTCACCCAATTTCAGGACTAAAGACGTAACTGAATAGAATTTAACTCGTAAGCCCAGCTGTACAGCCTGCATACCGACTGCTATTGCCATATGTGTTTTACCGATCCCGACCGGACCATACATTACCAAATTCTTCTTTTCCTGTATAAAATTCACGGACAGCAGATCTTCCTTGCTGAGTGTTGGTGGGAATTTGACACAGTCGAATTCATAGTCGGTAAAACTCTTAAGTGTTGGGAACTGTGCACGGCTGAGCAGTCTTGTTATTCTGTTTTTCTCCCGTAAAGCCACCTCTTCCTGCAGCACCTGCAACAAGAACTCTTCTTGCTTAGGTGTTGCTATATCCTCGCAGAGATTCAGCACATTTCGTGACAGGTATAGAGCTTTACAGGCCTTAGCTATTTCATATCTGCTATCTTCTCTCATTTTCGATGTAACAATCATGCTTCTATCTCCTGCAACAAGCTATCATATATCTTCAGATCAGGTCCTCGTTCCGGTGGTGTCATAAGACCGAAACCATGTATCCTGGCTGCCAGTGCAGCTGCATCACAAAAGTGATTGCGATTAAGCCGTAAGCCTTCTTGCATAGCTTCTATGGCGATTTCATAACTATAGCTACTGCTCAGCTGCTGTAATGTGCGGATGCTTTGACGCAGTTCATCTCGTGGTTGTTCATCTAAGACATCCCTTAGAAAAGGCGGCATTGTTTCTCGCACACCACTGTTTGGCCATGCCCCTACATTGCGCATCAGGACAGATAGAGAAGTGGTAAAATCAAGGTTATCTGTTCGCTTCATGCCATATCTACGCGTATGCCTTACCAGTAGTTCGTAACTGGGGGTGAGAACATCAATAACATGGGCTCTAATACCAACCAGCACCTGGCTTTTGCCGTACTCTGGACAAGTAGAGTAGTGATGCCGATCGTCGATGCAAATCTTGCCATATCCATCTGCTCGCACCGTCTCATATCTGCAAACATCAAAATTAGCAGTCGGCAGTGCTCGCAAGGCTTTTCTGTCTTCTTCAAACAGCTCGTGTATACTAACTTGCTTCTTGTAATGACGCTCCTTGGCCTTTTGTTTATGTTTATCAAGCAGTTCTCTATTAAATTGCTCGATATCATCGTAGGCTAAGGGCGGCACGAATAAATTGTGGCGTGTGTAGTTGATTTTGTTTTCCACATGACCTTTTTCGTGACCGGAATTCGGATTGCAAAATTTGATGCTGAAGTCATAATGGGCTCTAAATGATGCAAACAATTTAGCTTCTCGTATCTGTTCACCAACCCTGCGTCCAACGCCTGTAGCATTATCGAATATCAAAAGACCGGGAACGCCGCCTATGTAGTTGAAAATGTCTTTTAGACCCTGACAGACGCATTCTGCTGTCTCACCACCGAAGACTTGCGTGAAGCTGTCGTTAGAGTGCGGGAACGATACAGTCAGATACTTATTTCTGACAATGTCTGACTTCTCTACGAAGTCTGCTTCTCCAAAATCCACCTGCGCCTCACCAGGATGCCAGACCAGCTCCTGGAAATGCTTTGTTTTTTGCAGTTCGATATTTTTGGTGCGCACATAGCGAGCCACTGTCGGATACGAGCAGGTGTAATCTGGATACTGTTCCTGCAGCCTGTTATGCACTCTCTGGGCTGTGTGCCGCTGCTTGTGCCATCTGTTCAGATCTGACTCAAGCCAGCTATCGATTGTTTCTTTGTAGGGATCCAGGACTGACCCCTTCTTTTTAGGTGCTGTAGCTGTTGGTGAGAAATCCGTCTTGTTGAGGTACTTGCGTATTGTCTTGGGATCGACCTTAAGCTTCTTTGAAATCTCTCCAATTCTTTTACCCTCTCGTGCCAAATCTTTGATATCATTTACTTGGGACATGTTGAGCATTTCTCCTATTCCTCCTTTGTCGTTGATAGCTCTACAACAAAGGATATTCTTTAGGGGACAGCCGTTCAACTGTCCCTGATTCTTTTAGGGAAATTCCCTTGATCACGATAGGGATTTAACTTGATAACTTAAGGTATTTCTATCTTATTACAAACAACATTATCCCCACTAATAATGCGCATGGCAATCTGCAGGCACTGCAGCTGAATCTTCATTGGATTGTTGGAGTCATCGGTAGAATTTTTTATTTGCTCAAACATGGCATCTAATTCTTCTGGGCTATAATCATCAAGGCCAAAAAACTGCTGTTTTTCTGCCTCCAAAAGCGCCTGGGCCTCTTGGGAAATGGAAAGGATATCTTCAATAGGATGATCTTTCTGACCTTCTAATTTTAAGGGCGCCTTGGGTGCTAGGCTCTTTGTTAAAGAGTAAGCAAAATCCACCCTAGGACCCGGTCCATTTATATTTTCCATACTCATAAGATCATCCTTTCTGCTATTTTATAATCTCTGCCATCTTCTTATCTATTATATCGTCAGATCAAGCAGATTAATTAAGCAAGGAATCCATTAAAAAAGTGGCAAATGCTCTAGGAAAATAATATCATCTCTATCTGCTGCATCACCTTCAGCTAGGATAGCTACTTTAGCCACAACCTCTGCCCCAGCTGATTCAACCAATCTTTCGATTGCTTCAATCGAGTTTCCTGTGCTAATGACATCATCAACAATGGCTATACGTTTTCCTTTTATAGCCAAAGCATCCTTCTCATCTAAGCACAGCCTTTGTTTTTCTTGAGTTGTAATGGATACCACTTCATCTACAAGTGGATCTGTCATATAAGGCTTAATGGATTTTCTAGCCACAACATAGTGCCCCATATCCAGTAATCTAGCCATTTCAAAGACCAAGGGAATCCCCTTTGCTTCAGCAGTTACCAGAAAATCAACTTCTGGCATTTTGTCAATAAGGGCTGGCGCTGTCTTAGTTACTAACTCAACATCCCCTAGTATAACAAAGCTTGCAATACTAATTGTTTCATTGAGCTTAACAATGGGTAGTTCACGGGTTACGCCTGCTACACTCATGGTATATGTTTTATTCATCTTAACTATCTCCTTTGATTGCCTGTTGAATTCGCTATCATTCTACTTTTTTCAATGGGCCCCGACAACCATTCTGACACATAGGG
>JAQVJP010000188.1 GCA_028695145.1 Eubacteriales bacterium | reverse complement strand
GGCATGTACACCGTCAACTCCGGCGGCACCTGGTACATGGAGCTCAATTGGGAACAACAAGTCGCGTCACTACAGGAATTTATTTTTGGTTGATGAGCGCATGACCAAGTTGATTCAGACTGGCATCTTCATGCTGGCAGATGCGATTATTCTGCAGCGCCTGAGTCTGCCGGTATAGTTTCTACTTCTACTTCTACCAGAGCGCAAATCGAGAAACTATCACATTTGAATACTATCTTGCCATTTACAATCTCGTGTTTTACCACCTCGACAGTTCCATCTGATTTGATGTGAACCACCTGCAGTCTGTCTGTTTCTATGCCCTGAGGTACAGCCATTGTTATTGTTACGGCTTTTCATTGTTAGGTTGCAGAACCGCTCCACCTTCTGCTGCAAGTGCTTTGATGTCAAACAAGAATACATCGTCGATATTTCCGACTTCTGCCTGCACCTTCTTAAGTGCTGCAATTCCAGTGTATCTCGTAGTATTGGTCCAATAGCGATATCGACATTCAAGTGTGTCGCGCTACGCTGCTTTGCGCTGGTCGAAATGCGATATCGATATCCAGGTGTGTCGCGCTGCGCTGGTCGGATCACGATATCGATATCCAAGCGGAGGCAAACTGACCCAAGTGCAAGCAAGTGCAGTCAAGCGCAAGCAAGTTGGCACCGCGGTGCCAGTTAGGGTCAACTAACAATCTGACAATAAACAGCGGAATCGGCTGCGCGCGTAGCGTCTCAGCCGATTTTGTTTAAATCGCAAGCGTAAACAAGTTTACGCTTGCTCCGCTCAATCCAGCAGCTCAAAACGACTGGCATTAGTGCGTTATAGGCGCTTTTGCCGGTATATCCAAGCGCAAGCAAGTGGCGTCAAGCGCAGGCAAGCGCAGGCAAACGTAGTCAAGTGTAAGCAAGTGTGTCTCTCTACTGTGGTCTATTTTCGATACCAACTTCCAAATGAAGGCAAACGCAGTCAAGTGTGTCGCGCAGTTAAACATTGATTTCGACGCCTAAGTTCCGACGCCAATATCCAAACGCTTCGACACCTTAACTCCGACATCGCAATACGACCACACGCCAACACCACAGGCTTACAGCATGCCCATCATAGGCAAAAGCGACTGGGCGTTTAACGCTCCAGCCGCTTTTTAACATTTTACAAACCTTTAGTTCAGCTCGCTTACGACCGCGTAGACATTTTAGCTCGCTGACTCAATTTCAGCTCACTTACGACCGCGTACTCATTTTAGCCCGCTTGTGCTCGCTGGCTCAGTTTTGCTCACTTACGACAGCCGGCTCAGTTCAGTTCGCTTACGACCGCGTAGACATTTTAGCTCGCTGACTCAATTTCAGCCCGCTTGTGCTCGCTGGCTCAGTTTCGCTCGCTCACAACAGGTTCCGTAGGTTTATCTTTCCTTTTATGCCCACAGATCCGCTATGCTGCTGCCGGCTTCACCGGTGCCGGTACCGGTACCAGCGCTTTCGCCGTCTGCGATTTTCGCGAAGACTGGGATGATGGCGAGCGGTGCGTCTACTTCGACGGTACTGCCGCCGTTCACGATTTCACCGGTCCAGACGTTTTTCCAGTTGGCGCCGGCTGGCAGGTAGACTTCGCGTTTGGTCATGCCTTCATACATGATTGGCGCGACAAGTAGTTCGGGACCAAACATGTAGGCGTCTTCGCATTCCCAGGCTGCTTTGTCTTGTGGGAAGTCGTAGAAGAGCGGACGTATAACTGGAGTGCCTTTTTTGTGAGCGGCTTCCATCTGTGCGGTTACGTATGGTCTGAGTTTCTCGCGCAGCTCGAGGTAGTCTTTTAGGATTTCGTATGCTTCGTCACCGAAACTCCAGACTTCGTTGGCCGCGCCTGAGAGACAGGTCGCGCCGCCGGTTGTTCCTACTTGCGGTTGCTCAGGTACACGGAATCCATGTAGACGCATGACCGGGCAGAAGGCTCCCCATTGGAACCATCTTACGAGTAGTTCTCTGAATTTTGGATCCTCCGGATCACCACCATGGAAGCCGCCGATGTCTGTGGTCCACCAGGGCATACCGGCAAGGCCAGTGTTTAGGCCGGCCGCGAACTGATCGCGGAAGCTGATGAAGCTGGAGTGAATATCACCTGACCAGAGCAGCGCGCCGAATCTCTGGCTGCCGGCCCAGGCGCATCTGAGCAGATTGATAATGTTTTCTTGTCCTTCTGCCTGCATGCCATCGAAGAAGGTTTTGGCATACATGAAGGGATAGATATTGCCGACCTGCAGATCCGATCCGAGATAGTATCTGTAGTTATCGAAGTCGTAGACTGTGTATTCCGGCTCAGCTTCGTCCAGCCAGAAAATCTTAACGCCCTTATCGTAGTAGTTTTTCTTTGCTTTTGACCAGATGAAATCGCGGGCACCGGGATTTGTCGCGTCATAATGTATCGTGTTGCCCTGGAAGTCCATGCTTACACGCATACCGCGTTCGGTCCTGATCAGATAACCCTTCTGCATCATTTCTTCGAAATTCTCACTGCGATAGTCGACAGTAGGCCAAATAGAAACCATCAGCTCTATGCCCATTTCTTGCAGCTCTTTGATCATGGCATCCGGATCAGGCCAATAGGTTGGATCGAATCGCCAATCTCCCTGTGTCGGCCAGTGGAAGAAGTCGACTACGATAACAGATATCGGTAAATTGCGGCGCTTGTACTCACGTGCGATTTCCAGCAGTTCTTCCTGGGTCTGATAACGCAGTTTGCACTGCCAGAAGCCAGTCGCGAAATCAGGCATCATCGGCACTTTGCCACTGACATTGGCATAAGATTCTTCAAGCTCAGCCGGCGTATCGCCAACAGTCAGCCAATAATCCATGACGTCAGTCGATCGTGCCAGCCAGGTGGTGATATTTTTCCCGAAGGTCACACGGCCGACAGCCGGATTGTTCCAGAGGAAACCATAGCCCAGGCTGGAAATGTAGAAAGGAATGCTGGCCTGAGAATTACGATGCGCAAGCTCAAGATCAGCGCCTTTTAGATCAAGATATGGCTGCTGATACTGACCCATACCGTATATTTTCTCATCTACGGCAACCGACTGAAAACGTGCGCTCAGCTCATAATCACCACCGATTATCGGTTTAAACTCACGTGCCTCAATCTCAAGCGCAGAACAATAATCGACATTCATATCTTTACGATTACGCAGATACTCGTTAAGAATCATCTCACCTTTATCATTATAGAAAGCCATTTTACCCAAATTGGTAATAATCGCTTTAACTTTGCCATTGCGGATTGACGCCTGCTCGTCTGTAATCTCAACAGAAACCTCACTCTCACAAGACACCGGCAGAAGCGCCCAGTCCCGGTCAGGCATTTCTGGTTTTTTCGTCGAGCGAACCCTCAGGCTGTTATCACCCCATGGTTCGATCCAGA
>JAQVJP010000062.1 GCA_028695145.1 Eubacteriales bacterium | reverse complement strand
TCAAATGGTCTATATCCATTGTTGTGATAAATCTCAGGGATAACCGGAACAAGGCGAAGCGCGGCCAAAGACAAAAAAAGGCCCAACACAAGGTTGGGCCAAATTAGAAGCTCAGTCAACGTTACCCACATTATTGTGAGAATTGTTAAGCTTATGAAAATACGCGTTAGCTTCTTCATAAGCTAATTATAACTGTTCAATCATATCCAGAAAAGCTGTAATTGGTTGAGCACCTGTAAATTCATGGTTTTCGTTAATAATTACCTTAGGTACACCACTCACATTGTATTTTATAGCCATATGCGGGAATTGACTGGTCTCAACCATATCAGCGATAATATTCTCATTTTCCAGAGCCAGTCGATGAGCGGTCGCAACCGCATCTGGACAATATGGGCAGCCAAGGGAGACAAATACCTGTATATGTACATCCTTCTTAATCTTCTTGACACGTTCATCAATTTGCGGCGGCATCTCCGCGCCCTTGCCGGACACTTCAATTAACGCTGACAAAAATGAATTTATTTCGTAACCACCTGGAACACCATAGAAACGAATACCTGTATCCTTACCATCTTTATCAGCAAGAGCAATAGCCGGGACTTTGTCTACATTGTAGAGTTTGGACTTTTCCTTGTCAGTTACGAGATTATACTTGATCAGCTTCAACTTATCACTTAGTTCGGAAATCTCTTCGACAAACTGTCTGCCATCGCGACAGGTCTGGCATTCGATTTCCTGAGTAAAATAAATAATCTGTACTTCTTCACCTAATTGTTCGAGAATTCCCTTGAGCTGCTGTTTTACATTTTCTTCAAAAAGAGCCATGGTCAATTCCTCCTTAATAAAAATAATTTCATTTCTTATAGATCTGGACTATTAAGCAAATAATCGGTAGCTGCAAGTGCGGCTTTTGAACCTTCACCACAGGCAACAATAATTTGTTTGTATGGTACTGTAGTTACATCACCGGCAGCAAAAATCCCATCAACATTAGTTCTGCAATAGCTATCTACTTTAATTTCATTATACCCGTTCATCTCAACCAGTCCAGTGACAAAAGCACTATTCGGGATAAGACCTATTTCAACAAACAAGCCATCAGCCTCAAGAGTAATTTCCTCTTTGCTGCTTCTATCTTCCGCTCTGACAGCTGTCAGCTTCTTGTCGCCTTCCAGACCGCTAAGCACGTGATTTAGCTTATAATCAACATTACTGTAGGCAGACAACTTGTCGATTAAAATCTGATCCGCGGTCAGATGATCGCGTCTTTGCACAAGAGTAACGTGTGTCGCTACTTTTGCCAGATCAATAGCCGCCTGTACGCCAGAGTTACCGCCTCCGGCAACTACAACACGTTTATCGGCAAAAAACGGAGCGTCACAGATCGCGCAATAAGCCACACCATGACCGGTCAGCTCTCGCTCTTTTTCCAAACCAAGTTTCTTATTCTGTTTACCTGATGCTATTATTATCGATTTAGCCTGATAGACACGGCCATCTTCAAGCTCTACCTGCTTAATTCGGCCATCTTTTATGTTTTTAACCTTAGCCTTCGATTCAAAATCTATGCCAAACTGCAGTACCTGATCTCTAAATTTATTGACAAGCTCCATACCGTCGATGTAGCGATAACCTAAATAATTCTCAATCCCCGTTGTTTCGGCCATCTGTCCACCGACCTGATCGGTCACAATACCAGTTATCAAGCCCTTACGCAAACTATAAACCGCTGCTGTCAGACCTGCCGGTCCTCCACCAATGATCAAAACATCATAGATTTTTTCACTATCGAAACTCTTAACTTGTGGCTGAGCGGCAAATCCGCCGATGTTGAAATTGAAATCCATGCGTGTCACCTCTCATATAATAATATTAACATTATTTTCTGTTGATGATTATAACACATGAAGTTGTATTCGTCAGGACTGAGTAATCTTTTTCTTCTTTTCGTAACGCTGGCGATATTTTTTAATATGCGACCAGAGAACTTTGAGAGTAGCCATCAACGGCACACCTATTATCATTCCGGGTATACCCAGTACACTGCCGAACAACAAAACAGAAAACATGACCAACAACGGGTGCAGGCCCACACTATGCGACATTATCTGTGGAGATATGAAGCTCGCTTCAACTTGCTGCACAGCGACAATAAGGATAACAACCCATAGTGCCATCAGTGGTTTCTCCATCAGCGCCAGTATCACAGGCATTATGCCGCCAAGCCAGGGACCGAAATAGGGGATTATATTAGTTAGGCCGGCAACAACACCTATTGTCAACGCATGCGGTACTCCGATGATCATGCAGCCCAGACCGGTCAGCACACCGACAAATGCAGCAACAGTTATTTGTCCTCTGATAAATCCTCCTATCACCTTATCAACATCACCAGCAATCTCCACAGCACGGTTTCTACCTTCAGGCTTGAAGGCGCCAAGTATTGTTTCCCGGATCAATTCTTTGTCTTTTAGATAGTAAAATGTAATAATTGGCGTCATAATCAGATCAAGAAGCTTACTGCCCGAAGCTATAAGCCAACCGGAAAAATCCGCCAAGGACTGTTTGACCACATCAGCTATTCGCGCCATTTCTTTGTCAATATCAATCCAGCCCAGAACCTGCTCTGGGATAATGGTAAAACGCCCATCACGAATCTCTTCAGCTGTTTTAATTATAAAATCAATAGCCCTGGGAATCTCGTCGGCAAATCCCGAAACGTCGCGAATCAACCGTGGCAAAAACAACGCGATAACAGTTGTAATGACACCAGCAAAAGCCAGAAAAACCAACAATATTACGACAATTCTATTTTTTAGCTTCTTTTCGAGTAATTTTATTAGCGGATTAAGCAAATATGCTAAAATTAGGCCATAAATAAAAGGCGTGATAACCTTTGCGATATCACCTCTAATTAAATAAATCGAGAGGGCAATAACAGCGAAAACAATTAAATCAAAAATCGCGGGCTTATTACGTGAGATTACTGCAGCCGCGGCCTCTGTATCGATAACCTTCGGTTTTTTGTCCACATTTACCTCGCAAACACAAGAAATAGTTATGTATCAGCAAATAGTTCCTGCTTATTGTAACGCTTTTAGTATCAGACGTACAGTCTGCTTCTTAAGCTCCGCGGCCTGAACCGCACCAAATTCACATTCATTGCCGTTTATAAGGTTAAATCTAAGTTCATTAGAATAGGAAGTAAGCAGACCAGACAGAATAAATTTACAGTCGGACGCGCTGACATCCTCCGCTATTAATCCGTCACGTCGACCAGTCTGCCAAACAATCTCAAACATCTTCTCAACGTCGCGCTGAACAATATTTATCATCTCGCAGTCTTCAGCAAATATCTGTCCGGCTTCGCTTCTATCAAGACTGAGAAACATCATTAACAAACTTGGAAAACGATTTGTCAGCATATCCTCAACATAGTCCATGGCGTCATGAAGCAGACTGAGAAAACAATCATGCCGATCAACAAAAGCAGCTACCGCGGAATATTCACGCATCATATGATAACGGATGGCCTGTCTTAGTATTTCTTCCTTACTTGTAAAATACTCATAGGCAGTACTCTTGCCGATACCAGCAGCCGCAGAGATATCTGAGACTTTGAGCTCGTGTATTCTGCGACCCTGGTTCAGCAACTCAACAATTCCGTTAAAAATCGCTATTTCTTTTTCGGAATACTCTTTATTAAATGGTATCATCCAGATCACCTGCGATTTTCCTCATCGGCTTGCGATGAAATAGATCGTATAATATTGGCACTACCAGCAATGTCAACAAGGTCGCATATGTCAAGCCACCAATTGTAACAACTGCCATTGGCTGCATCATTTCCGAACCACTGCCTATGCCAAGTGCCATTGTACTCATAGCGAGAATAGTTGTCATAGCGGTCATCAAGATCGGTCTGATTCTGGTAACACCTGTCGTAACAAGAGCTTCCTTCTGATCCATACCGGACTCACGCAGCTGATTAACATAGCTGACAAATACAATACCATTATTAACAACAATACCCGCAAGCACCAGGAAGCCCAGCATAGATATGACAGAGAGCTCCATTTGGCTAACCCATAGCAATAACAAACCACCGGTAAAAGCCAAAGGCAATGTAAACAATACGATAAATGGCGATAACAGATCCTGGAACTGAGCTACCATGATTAAATAGATGAATACAATAGCCAGAATGATCATCAATACCAAATCACCCATCGCATCCTGAATACTCTCATTTTCACCGGCAATCTCAATTTCAAACCCGGCAGGAACCGCATAGTTTTCGATGACATCCTCTACCTCACGGCTGACCAGTCCAATATTATACCCATCGGCAACCGCAGCACTAACAGTCATATATCTTGACTGACTGTCACGATTAATGGCCTTGAGGCTCTGAGCCTCAGAAATTTCAGCTATATCCGATAAAACTACAGTTTCTTTGGTGCCATCCTGACGTTCAACTTCAAACTCAAAATCGTCAAGATTATCACGTGATACTTCCGCTCTCTGATTATTAATTACAACGACAGGGTAATCAGCGTTTTCTACAGTCAACATGGTGGCCTGAGTGGACTCACTCAAAGCCGAACTGATCTCACTATAGATCTGCGCAACTGTTAATCCTTCACGCATAGCCAGAGTCTTATCAACAGCTATACGTGTTTCAACGCCGGCATCTTCAAGACCAGTCTCAATTTTATCTGTTCCCTCGACAGTTTTCAGCAAAGCACCAATTTCTTCTGCCATCTCTGACATAGTGTCGAGGTCATTACCCTTGATATTTATCGCTATGCCACTACCGCCAAGCGCTGACATATCCATATTTGAAGCCGTTACTTCAATTTCCACATCAAGATCGGAAGTTATTTCATAAATCTCTCTTTCAACATCTCGATTGGTCCGGTCACGGTCTTCCGCAAGCAGAATATAGAAACTTGTACTACCACTGCCTCCGCCACTTAACATATTCATGCCGCCCTGACCGCCGGCCATGGCACCAACAGTTTCAACAGCGTCTATTGAGAGAATTCTCTCAGCAACCAAATCGTTCATTTCATAAGTCTCATCTCTGCCTGCTCCTTGAGGCATAGTCATGGTCGCGCTCATCTGTGGTGAATCCATCTCAGCCATGAATGCTGTACCCATGATCGTTACACCGTAAATGCTTACAGCGAGCAGTACAACTGCTGTAATCAAAACTACAGCCTTATGTTTTAGAGACACGCGCAGCAATTTTTCGTAAGCATGTACAATACCATCAAACCAGTGATGCTCCTTCTCGCGCACTGATTTCAAAACAGTCGCTCCCATTGCCGGTACCAGTGTCAATGCGATAATCAAACTGGCGATAAGACTGTAGGCAATAGTCAAACCCATGTCCGTAAACAACTGACGGGAAATACCTTGTGTAAATACAATTGGCAGGAAAACACAAATGGTAGTCAAAGTCGAAGCAAATATCGCGCCTGATACCTCTTTTGCTCCTTGGACAGCAGCCTTAGCAGCTGGTACACCTTCATGACGCAGCCGGTATATGTTTTCTATAACAACAATACTGTTGTCAACCAACATACCTACACCAAGCGCCAGACCGGCCAAAGAAATAACATTGAGCGTAACATTGCTGAAATACATCATAGTAACAGCAAACATCAAACTTACAGGAATGCTAAGAGCAATAACAAATGTCGGTCTGATATCACGCAAGAATAACAACAAAATCAAGATGGCCAGAGCACCGCCAAGCAGAAGGTTATTAATGACGCTGCCAGTAATCATATTGATATAATCACCCTGATCCATCAGTTTGGTAACACTTAAGCCTGTAAAATCAGCCTCAAGACTCTCTATCTGCTCAGAAATAGCATCAGCGACTTCTGCGGTAGATGCAGTACTCTGTTTCTGGAAGCTAAGTACAATGCCATCATTACCATTTACCTTCGCGTACATCTCAGAGGCATTGTCTGTCATCTCAACAGAAGCGATATCGGCCAGTTTAATATCTCCTACAGGTTCAATATTCAGCAGAACAAGATTTTCTAAATCCTCAATTGAATCAAGACTGTCACCGACCTTGACCAGATGCTGATCTGAGCCGTCGGCAATATATCCTGCCGGCATATTGAAATTCTGTGCGCTGATCAGACCTTTTACCAAGTCCTCAGAAATAATATTATTTAAATCGGCTCCATTAAGTGCCTGTTCACGTGCGTTATCAAATTCGGCAAGACCCTTCTCAAGCTCAGTTTGGCCATTCTCAAGTTGTATTTGAGCTTTTGCCAGTTCAGTTGCGGCGGTTATTTTCCCTGCCTCGAGTTCCTCATAACCTGCTTGTGCTTCCTTAAGACCATTCTCAAGCTGTGGTTTCATAGCTTTCAGTGTCATCTGTCGGATATTGATGTTCTGCAGCTCAATATCTATCGCGGTAATTCTGCCGGGAGCTGCTGCAGCCTGAGCGGCAAGTTCTGCCATTTCAGCCTGCGATTTTTCAGCAAGTTCCGCCGGCAACTGAGATGCCAATTGCTGCATCGTCGCCGCATACACTTCCGGTGGCAACTCGGCAATGCCATTGGGGAAAACCTGAGCAAACAAAGTGTTAAGATCAAGCAATTGTGTAAGACCTGCTTTTTCTTGTTCAAAAGCCGCCTTCTGAGCATCAAGCATTGACTCTTCGGCCAGCAGCGCATTGAGGTTGGCTATCGCGTTATTTACCTGTGAGCTCGCCTGTGCCAGCTGCTGTTTTTGTTCAGGAGCTTCTGCATCAAGTGTCGCCTGTCCCTGTTCGAGTTCGCTTACCGCTTCTTCAAGTTCGGCACGATTCTCATCGAAGGTCTGCTCAAGCTCAGCTCTAACCTGTTGATTCAATGCGGCCACTGCTTCTTCATCGATTTTTATTTCCAATTGCTTCTCAAGCAGACCACTGGCGGTAACAGAGGCCACTCCATCAATTCTCTCAAATGCCGGTATAACAGTATCCGACGCGAAATCAGAAATCTCATCAATATTCATCCCTTCGCGATCGACACTGGCAACAACAACCGGCATCATATCGGCACTTATACGCAGCATCATCGGTGCGCCTACACCATCAGCCAGCTGAGACGAGACCATATCGATGCTACCGGACAACTCAATCATGGCGCTATCCATATTAGTGCTCTGTTCATATTCAAGCATTATCATACTGTAATTCTCATTAGAAACAGAACTGACATTTTTCAAACCGCCGGCAGTACCAAGTGCCGCTTCAAGCGGCCTGGTAACTGTTTGTTCCACCTTCTCAGGACTGGCCCCGGGGTAAGATGTTGATACAATAACATATGGCAATTCCATAGCCGGCAGCAAATCAGTAGTCATACCGGTAAAAGACACCACACCAAGTACGATGATCATGATTACCGCTACCAAAACGGTAAAAGGTTTACGCACACTGAAACTTGAGAGCATATAATCGAGCCTCCTGCAATTAACATTCTTCGTGATAAATATACATAAAATATTTCCGACCGACCGGTCGGTCGGCGAACAATTGTTGATTATACGCTCGCTATTCAATTTCAGCAAGGAACAAAATCGCATTTATCTATGAACAAAATATGAACGAAGCAATCCATGATTCTTCATCAAGAAGTGCTTCGTTCATTTTTATCTATTTCAATTTGTCATCAAAAGATATTAAAGGGTTTTGGCATAAGCACCAATCTTCTTATCCATCGATGAGATATGATTTGTCAACCAATTTATAATCATTTGATTCGCGTTTATAATCAGCGAGATATTACCTCCAGACTCATTATAATCCTTACGTAGCTTGGCAAGCTCAGCTATGAAACTCGCATGCATTTTCTGCTGAGCGTCAATCTGTGGATATTTAATACTGGTCATATATTGCTCTTCATCTCGAAAATGCTGCTTGGTATATTCATCAAGAAAATCAAGCATCTGAACAATATATTCCTTTGATTTCCCCTGCTTGCCAGCTTCAAATAACTGATTTGCCTTATCAAACCAGATTTTATGCTGATCATCAATTCTTTCGACACCTACTGAGAGATCAGGAGTCCAACCAATAGCCATGATAAATACCTCCAAATTAACTAAGTTGATGATTTTGTTATAAAATAGTCACCTATATATTAATTATATCTATTAAACAATTAACGAGCAACAATTCAAAGAATCAATTAAAATAACAGTAACATAAACAATTTGGGGAGGATCAAAAATGCGAGCAGTTATTCAGAGAGTTTCAAAAGCAGCTGTGACAATTGATAAAGCTGAAACCCGTAATATCGAGAGGGGATTTGTGATTTTGCTTGGTGTAGGTCATGAAGATACCACAGAACAGGCAGATAAACTCTGGCAGAAGATTCTGAATCTAAGAATTTTCCCTGATGATGAGGGAAAGACAAATCTGAATTTATCGGCGGTCAATGGTAGTGTGATGATAATATCTCAGTTTACTCTATTCGCTAATTGCCGCAGAGGCAATCGTCCTTCTTTTATTGAGTCCGCCGCCCCGGAACAAGCAAATGAATTATATGAGTATTTCACACGGCTTGCGCAGAAGTCTGTCCCCATAGTAAAAACTGGTGAATTTGGAGCACATATGGATGTTGATTTAATTAATGATGGACCTTTTACCATTATTCTTGATACAGAAGACTTGAAATAGAGAAGTAATTTTTTCTTTACAGGAGTAACATGCAATTCGGGAACATTCGTAGATTATTTATCGTCAAAGTGGCGAATACATAATTACGGAGGTCTCTGACTATGAAAAAATTTATCTCAATCCTAACAACTGCTGTAATAATCGCGGCAGTATCACTAAGCACTGTTGCTTGTGGCAATAACAAAACTGCCGCTAACAGCAAACTTGAAGGTTCGCTCGAAGATATTCTTAAGCAGGTATATGAAGAAGCTGAACTCAGTGATGAATTTCGCACTTGGACCGAAAGTGGCTTGCTAACTAACGATATCACAGCGGAAAATGAGGAATATCATCTGGGGAAAACCGGAATCGAGTATGAAGAAGGCATAATTTCTGAGCCAATGATGATGCCTTCGGCTTATGCTCTTTGTTTGATTCGCGCAGGCGAAGATCAGGATATAGAAGCGCTGAAGACTGAGATCAGCGAAAACGCGAATCCTAACAAATGGATTTGTGTAGGTGTTGATGAGAAAAATGTCCTGGTAGATAATGTTGGCGATGTTGTAATGCTGGTTATGAGTGATGACAACGCGCAAACATTGATGGATTCATTTAAGGGGCTTGCCGGATAAATGGTATTCTCCAGTGCGAGTTTTCTTTTCTTCTTCCTTCCTGTGGTGTTAATAATTTATTATTTGACACCACAGGGAGGCAGAAATCTTGTTTTGTTGGCAGCAAGCTTGCTCTTCTATGCCTGGGGCGAGCCGGTGTACGTTATAATAATGATTCTATCAAGTATTTCTGGTTATATTCATGGTTTGCTTATAGAAAAATATCAAGAAAAGCGTATCGTCGTTATAATATTGATTTCATCAATTTTTTTCAGTGCCGGAGCCCTTATCTGGTTTAAGTATATTGATTTCCTGTTATTTAGCTTTAATCAAGCCTTCGGCAGCAATTTTGATCTACTACATCTGGCCTTGCCTATCGGTATCAGTTTTTACACTTTTCAAATTATTTCCTACACTGTAGACGTATATCGCCGCGACGTTCCGGCCCAACGAGATTTTATCAAATTCTCTACATATATTACTTTTTTCCCGCAATTAATCGCAGGGCCGATTGTCCGATATAGAGATATTGCTCTGCAAATAGATAACAGACCCGGTCACAGTTTTAAGTCATTGGCTGGCCAAACGTTTTATCAGACTGACAATCTCATCACATCACTATCTATCGGTATTGAAAGGTTTGCGATCGGTTTAGCAAAAAAAGTACTGCTTGCCAATAATTTCGGCAGACTTGCGGAATTAATGAAAAATACTCATGAGTCATCAATGCTCAGTTTCTGGCTTCTTGCTGCAAGTGGAATGTTACAAATATACTTCGACTTCTCCGGCTATAGCGATATGGCAATCGGGCTTGGCAGAATGTTTGGTTTCAAATTTGATGAAAACTTCAATTATCCGTTAATAGCGGTTGGCATTCGTGATTTCTGGCGACGTTGGCATATTTCGCTTGGAAGCTGGTTTCGCGACTATATCTATATACCGTTGGGTGGATCACGCTGTAATTTGATTAAATTTTCGCGAAATATTATTATCGTATGGCTGTTAACCGGCTTATGGCACGGAGCTCAGTGGAATTTTGTCATGTGGGGATTGTATTTCGCGTTGCTCCTCATGGGCGAGAGATTTCTATCATATACCGGCATTAATCCGCCGGTCGCATTGAAACATTTTTTTACACTGATACTGATAACTATAAGTTTCAACATTTTCCAAGCAGAAAACGCGGCAGAAGCTATTTATGCCATCAAAAACATGCTGCCAGGTTCAGGACTGGCACTTGTAGATACTGAGGCATTGTATTATCTCAGAAGTTACAGTCTGCTAATAGTAATTGGCACGATAGCCGCAACACCTCTGCCTAAGAAAATTGTATGCAAGTGTTTGTCTTTTTCTGAGTCTGAGAATATGTCAGAAAGAAAATGTGTGCTTACAGGTGGTTTAAATATACTTAAACCGATATTTATTATGGCACTTCTTTGTTTTGCGACAGCAGGAATTGTTGACAGCTCATTTAATCCGTTTATCTATTTTCGATTTTGAGAAATCTATGAGGTGAAGATATTGAACAAGAAGATTTCGCAATATAGTTTAAGGATTGTAAACATCACTACTATTGTATTATTCGCTCTATTTATCTATGGTGTCATGATTACACATCTTCTGCTGCCTGATCGTGCATATTCTTCAAGTGAACGAAGGAAGCTGACTATTTTTTCTGATATAAAACCGGCAAGCATCCTGAATTTCAACTTATCACAGGATGCTGAGAAATGGTTGCTTGACCAGTTTCCCTTAAGAGATAACTGGCGTAGGCTAAGTGCTTTTACCAGTATTAACTTATTCAGAATGCATGATTATCAGAGTGTTTTCGAATATAATAACAGACTATTCAAACAGGAATTCCCACTTAAAGAAAAATCGGTTATTGCCGCGGCCAATATGATTAATGATTTTACACAAAATGAGCTGGCCGGGCTAAATGTCTGGTACTCAATCATACCTGATCGTAATGCTTATCTTCCAGAAAACGATCGGTATTTGAGAATGGATTATGAAAAACTTAATATTATTATGCGGCATAATACCTCTTCTTCGGAAATAGTCATCAGCGATCTTCTTGATTTGACAGATTATTATAAAACCGATCTGCATTGGAAGTCAGCCGAAATAAGTGACGTAGCTGCCAGACTGGCAGAGACAATGGGGCAAACCAAGCTATCAAATCAAGATAGTAATAATTACATAAGTCATTCACTTAAACCGTTTTACGGTGCCTGGTCCGGCCAATATCTCTTGTCTGATTTAAGCGATGAACTTGTCTGGATCAGTAATGACAAAATTAAGAAAGCAAGAGCCTGGTATCATTATGATGGCAAGTACGACCACATATACGATACACAGGCCTTGGCAAACCCTGATGCTTATGATTTATTTCTTGGTGGCGCCCAGCCTCTGATTACGTTGTCATATCAGACATCATTCGAACAAACCGGATCAAACACCGGCCAGCCGGAAGATTCGCATACTACTGCCAAATACGACAAAACGTTATACCTATTTCGTGATTCATTTGGCAGCAGTCTGGCACCACTACTACTCGATTATTACGATGAAATTATACTCATTGATTTACGTTATGTCTCAGCTGAAAACATTGACTCGCTGCTTGATTTCAAGCAAGGCGCTGATGTGTTGTTTCTCTACAGCGCCTCTATCCTTAACAATAGTGAAATGCTCATCAGGTAAAACTATCCTCAGGATTATCCCGGCGCAATTCTTCCGCGGCGATTTTACCGCTCTGAAGCACTATTGGCACACCTGCGCCCGGATGCACACTGCTACCGGCAAAATATAAGCCCTCACAATCCTTTGATTTAGCCTGGGGGCGCCAGTGATTGCTCTGTCGAAGAGTCGGCTGCAAGCCGAAGGTAGCACCATTATATGCGGAAAATTTCTCGGCAAAATCATTTGGCGTCATTATGGACTCACTGACAATCTCCTGCTCAATATTCTCACATCCCGGCAACCTTGAGACTTTTGCGATAGCCTGTTTTCGATATTTATTTATGGTTTGATCATCAAACTGATATTTTGCTGTAGATAATTCAGAAACAGGCATTAACACGTAGAAACCATCGCGGCCTTCCGGAGCGAGAGAATCATCTCCACGTGATGGGATACTCAGATAAATCGAAGCATCCTCAATGTAATTGCCATCAAAAATACTCTTAAGATTAAGATCAAGATTTTCGGCAATTATAAATGTGTGTGTTTCCAGATCATCGTAGCGTTTTGACATGCCCCAATAGAAAATCAGGCAGGAACAGGAATAATCCATCTTATCAATCTTACTATCAGTGTACTTGCCTTTTGCCGGTGTATCCTTAATAAGATTTTTCATAGTATATGGGAAATCAACATTTGAAATAACCGCGTCAGATTTGTAAATCTCGCCACCGGCTTTTACACCAACAGCTCTGCCGTTTTCGATTACGATCTCGTCTACAGGCAGGTTGTAATGGATTTTCCCACCGAGTTCTTCTATAAGAGATGCCATAGATTTAGCCATCGTATGCATACCGCCATCGATATACCAGACGCCATACAACAATTCAATCATTGGAATGATGTTATATAGCGATGGTCCATTTTGCGGAGACACACCAATATATAAGGTCTGGAAGCTCAACATCTGTTGGACGTCCTTATCCTTGATGTAGTGAGCCATCATATGCTCCGCGCTGTCAAACGTTTTCAGCTTCAACGCGTTGCGCAGCATTGATGGCGTATAAATATCCTTCCAGCTGCGAAATGGTCTGGTAATAAAATGATCAACAGCCACCTGATATCTGGCATATATATCGGCCAGATAACGCATGAATCCGTGAGCAGTCTGTGGGCTCCTGCTCTCAAGCATCTCAGTCAGCTTAATCAAATCTCCGGCCACATCATAACGAGTATGATCAGGACGATTGAAATATACAGAGTACATTGGTTCAAGCCGGCGCATCGGTATATATTCCTTGGGATCACGCCCGGCACAACGGAACACATCTTCATAAACATCAGGCATCATTACAAGAGTCGGTCCGACATCGTACTCATAGCCATCCTTGCTAATACGATGCATCTTGCCTCCTGGCATGCTGTTTTTTTCGAATAGTTCTATTTCATAACCAGCAGCGGCCAAGCGTACAGAAGCAGCTAAACCAGCTACACCTGCTCCGGCTACAATAACCTTCTTCATTCCTCATCCTCCTCATCGGCACACTTAAGTTTTTTGATATTTTTAGCCTCATACATTTTCTGATCAGCTATCTGAACAGCTTCATCAATAGTTTTATATTCCTTAGCTACCACTCCATATGATATGGCAATTTCAGCTTCCTTAAGAAGTATTTTCTCGATACGTCGCATCTTCAAGTCTGCAGCTTCAACAGAACAATCGTGGAAGCAAACGAGAAACTCATCACCACCGAACCTGATAATATGATCATTCTCTCTACAGCTGCGGGTGAGAATACCGGCTACCGCCTTCAGAGCTTCATCGCCGGCTTGATGACCAAGGGTGTCATTAATTTGTTTAAAACAATCAATATCCAGCATTACAAGCGATGAGTTATCATAATCACGATCAACTATACGCAAGTCATTTTTCAGCATTTCTTCATAGAAACTTCGAGACAAAGCACCGGTCAATTGATCGAAGCTATATTTTCTTTTGTAGTTATCCTTACGCATCTCGAGACGGCGAACCGTTCTGCGAGTATAAAAATAAACAAACATCTGCACGCCGCTGATCAGAAATATAGCCGCGATTGCAAAAACAGTCATATAAACACGCGAAGCATCATCAACCGGAACAAACAGAGCCTCACGAGTCATACTTGCCTCAAGAAACCATCCAGTATCATTTATCGGCCACAAATGACAGATTATGTTGTCAGTCATATAAACCGTTTGGCCATCGGCTATTTGCACTGCATCCTCCTGGTTGCCGCCATGGCTGCAGTTTTCTGATGAGCTAATGGCAAAAGCCATATTTTCATTGTTGAGGCTTAATTCAAGCTCTTCAAGTGAAAACACAAGAATATCAACAGCCAAAACCTGAGAATTCTGAATAACAGGAGAGTTAACTATAAGTAGTTTCTCTGCACCGGCCTGAGTGAAGCCATACTCCAAGTCTCCACCATTGTTTTCAGGCAAAAGAAATTTATTGTATTCAAGCTCGGAATAACGATCACCATGAAAGACAATTAATTCAGAGTCAGCAACACGCCAGGCAGCTATTACGCCATCAAGCGCGTTCAAACCATCTATATATCGTGGTTCAGTGTAACTCTTGACCTGATCAAGTGTTGCATTGCCATCAAAATAATCAGACAGCAATTGACGAATCGCACTTCGGCTTGATATGCCCGCTGCGCCTTCGACACTGCGCAGAATGAATTGCTCAGCCGTCTTGTCAGTGGCTTCGACCATCAAAACAAACTGATTAAGCATCTGGCGCTCAAGCTCTAATTTAAGTGGTCTGTAAGCGGTGAAATACGAGAGGAGTACAATAAAAACAATAATTACAGTCAGAGCCAGACGAAAAACACACATCAGTTTCTTCATAATTACGCCTCGCCCCCTGTCTTAAATTATTCTATTTAATTATAACAATAATCAGACTGCTGCCGCAAA
>JAQVJP010000187.1 GCA_028695145.1 Eubacteriales bacterium | reverse complement strand
TACAAATGATAGTACCCTCTATAACAGCGCTGTCAATAAGCTTATCTGGCATACTGCCACCAGCGAGCGTTCTGACGCTTATGGGGCGATTTTCAGTGAAGATGCTACCGGCATAATTCGAGTTCCAACAAAAGAGAATTTACTTGCGTTAATCGCGTATGATTAGTATTTGTCATTAAATGACAAATTATTATATCGATACTATTGTTACAATATTGGTAAAAGTCGAAAAGTAACTGCCATATAAATGAAATATTCATATATGAGTTTCGAGGCAATATTGTGCTACAATTAAGCGGAATAGAAAATTTACCAGATACTTACAGGCGATTTATTGCATAATTATACAAAGGCAACAGGCCGGGAGGGTATGGAAGTGCAGGATCTGAAACAGCGTTGTACAGAACTGGATCAGCTGCTGAATAGTCTTAGTGGGGTTATCGCAGCCAGAACAGTTACCGAGAATGATGAGATCACGGATATTCATATTCTAAGTGATTCGACAAAATCACCGAAGCAACTTGTTAGGGATGTTCAATCAGCAGTTATGGCAAGACTTGGCGAGCCTGTTGATTATAAGTTAATAAGTATCGCGCAGGTAGATAAACAGCTTGTTGTTCCGGCCGATCAAGTACCTGCTCCAGAAATCCGTTTGAATTTAGCAAGAATATCTACCTCGCTTGAAGGCAGCCACATGGAAACAACAGTGGTATTGAGCCATCATGAGAAGGTATATAGTGGAAGCAGCCGTAGCTCAGTTAGTAGCCGCAATCCGGCGATGTCGGCTGCGACTGCCTGTTTGAATGCCGTCCGGCAATACCTGAATGAACCAGGTCAACTTAGCTTGATGGAACTTCAGAAGAATATTATTGCCGGTCAGGCGTGTGTGAGCGTGGCCGTTGCTCTTGCCACCGGTGATTTTGAGGGGCAGTATTATGGCATAGCGCCGATTAAGTCGGCTGATCTTGAGGTTCAGGCAGCTGCTATGGCAGTATTGTCTGCGCTTAACCGCGTTCTGGGAGTATGCGGTATAGAAGAATAACCCTTTAATCTGATTTGATTTGACAGATCGGCGAAGCGGAGCGGAACAACCTGTCTGAATAGCGAAAGGACAGAGTCCAATACAGGAGGTTGTTCATAATGAAACTGAGAAGAGTTCTTACAGTTGTTGGCACAATTCTGGCACTCGTCGTCGCTACTGGCGCTAACTGGAGATGGATCTAATGATCCAATTGAGATAAGAAAAGAAACAGTTTATGCCGATCTGTCAATTCAATATAAAAAACAAACTCATGTGTTAAACATAATTAATTATTAGGACAGGAGTAATATGAAGAGAGCAACACAGATATATTTATTTTTTATTATCAGTGCTGGACTTGCGATCCTTGCGTATTACACCTTGTCTGATATACAGCATATGATTCAGATTCTGGCTGGTGTCTTATTTATGGCTTTGCTGGGTGCGGTAGCTGAATCTCAGAGTGTTGCGATTGATGAGAGTAAGGCTATTTCGATCGCTGTTGCGATAAATTTGAGTGCTCTTTTGATTTATGGTGCTGCAGGCGCAGCTTGGGTTGCCTTTGCTACTGCTTTTTTTTCAGTTATGGATTATGGAAGAGGTCACAAAGAGCATCTTTTTAATACTCCAATATATAAAAGCCTTTTCAATTCATCAAATTATATACTGTCTATCTCTGCAGCCGCGATGACATATAACAGTTTAGGTGGCAGGGTTTTATTTGGAATTGAATCTGGAAGTTTGAGCAATTCTCTGCAGCTGATAACTCACCACGCACCTGCTATAGTTGTATCGTTACTCGTATATGTAACAGTAAACACTTTGGTATTGGTAGCTTTGCTGACAATTGAATCAGACAAAGACAAACAGGTTCTTCATGATTGGTTGGGAATTTTCCGCTGGTCGCTGCTCAGTATGTTCGCGATCGGCAGTTTGGGCGTATTATTGACTGCTGTTTATCACAGCTACGGTGTGATAGTAGTCTTGCTTCTTTTTGCGCCTTTTATGCTTCTGCGGTATGTTTATGTTGGCTTTTCTTCGATTAAGAAGGGATATATTGATACAATAAATGCATTTTCTTCAGCCCTTGAAGCGAAAGACGAATATACCAATGGTCACTCCCAGCGTGTAAGTCGCTATTGTGCCTGGATTTGTGAAGAGTTAAATTTGTCGCGGGACAGAACACGTAGTCTCCATTATGCTTCGTTACTTCATGACATCGGCAAAATTGGCATACCTGAGAGTATTCTCAATAAGCGTGAGCGTTTGACCGAGGAAGAAATGATGTCCGTAAGAAGGCATCCGGAAATTGGAGCTCAGATGCTTGGTAATATTGCCTTCCTGCAGCGTGAAGTCAGAATGATTCGTGCTCATCATGTGCATTATGATGGCAGTGGTTATCCTGATAACGCCCTTGAAGACAGCAGACTTCTTGAAACTCAGATATTATGTGTCGCTGATTCTTTTGACGCAATGACTTCTGATAGGGCTTATCGTTCGGCTATGCCGCTTGAATTGGCTATAGATGAAATGAGAAGATGCAGTGGTACACAATTTTCGCCGGAAGTTGTTGACGCTCTGATCCGAGCTATCAGACGCAGACAGCAGCAGGGTAAGCTGGAGGCATTGCCTGCATGATACATACCGCCGCTATTGTCGGATTACTGATTGGTCTTATCCGCAAAGGAAGTCTATATAACCTTGCGGAGCACAAAATTAGACTTGTTCCTGTGCTCGTTATGTCATTTGCCTGTGAGCTTATGGTTATGAGTGGTCTTCTACACGTGATGATTGAGTCTGATGATTTGTATATCACTTTGAGACTTCTGGTATCAGCTCTTCAGTATGTTCTTGTACTGATTTTTTTGATAGTAAACGCTCTGAAAATAACCCGAACCTATGCTAAATACTCACTCTATTCAATTGCTGTCGGTTCTATTTTAAATGCAGCGGTCATTTTAAGTAATCTTGGTCGTATGCCTGTGTCTACATTAATTATTGAACATATCCCCTGGCTAAGCGGCGCGCCGCTTGACCGTCTTATGTCAGCACCGCATTACATACTGGCAAACGAGAATACCAGATTGGTTTTACTTGGAGATTGTATTCCCTTCTGGAGCTTCGGCTGGTATATGGTAAGTCCCGGAGATTTTCTTATTTCCGCAGGCTTAATAATGTTTGCTTACTGGTTAACGCAAAATCCTCATAAACTTAAACCGAAAAATCTTGAACATAAGCAGGATATTGTATATACTAATGGGCGTTGAAAACGAGATGAATTTCCCGCAGGTCGAGAGACAGCGGGAAATTTGCGTTGAGAAAATTTTTACAGATGAGAAAAGAGGTTAGTATCATGGGATTCATTGATTCAATCATCGAGAAAGCACGCAGCGACAGAAAGAAAATTGTTCTTCCTGAGAGTTATGACC
>JAQVJP010000186.1 GCA_028695145.1 Eubacteriales bacterium | reverse complement strand
TGGGCATGTTGATGATGGATGAGACTTTTGACGTTTGGATGAAGTGTAAAACGCAAAATGACTACGCTAACTTCTTCATGGACTGGTGGGAACGTGATGTGGAAGCGATGGTACTTAAGGATCTCAATCATCCTTGTGTGATCATGTACTCGCTCGGTAACGAGCTGCCTGAGATTACCAATCGTTTCGGTAAGGATTGGAACAGACGCATGATCGATAAGATCAGAAGTCTTGATGATTCACGTTTTCTGACTAATTCACTGAATCTGCTGTTCCTTAATGAGTTTAAGCAGGTGGCAGGACAGATACTGACTGAGATGGGTATAGACTTGACTGCTCAGGCACCTGCTGCTGATGAGGGTGATGACAGCGAGAAAGATTCAAGTGGTTCGAACGCTCTTAACAGTATGATGTCTATGTTGAATGGCCCCCTGTCTGATAAGATCATGGCTCATGAGCTGATTGACGCGAAGTCAAATGAGTTTCTCGACTCGCTCGATGTTGCCGGTATGAACTACTCACCAGGGAAATACGCTGCCGATGCAGAGCTTCATCCTGACAGAGTTATTCTTGGGACTGAGGATTTCCCAGGTGATATCGTAAGACTCTGGGCTGAGGTTAAGAAGTATCCACAGGTTATCGGAGATATGACCTGGACGGGCTACGATTATCTTGGTGAGGCTGGTTCAGGAACCTTCAGCTATGACGGTAAGCCGACTTTTGGCGCGCCATACCCTGCACGTGCAGCCGGTATGGGTGACATCGATCTGATTGGGAACCGCCATCCTATTAGCTATTTACGTGAGATCGTTTATGGCTTGCGTGCGGAGCCATATATCGGCGTTGAAAGAGTAGATCGTTATGGCCAGGAGGCTATGAAAACACCTTGGAAGCTGCATGATAATATCGCCAGCTGGACCTGGCCTGGATTTGAGAATAAACCGGCACGCGTTTATGTTTATTCCGCTTCAGAAGAAGTCGAGCTGCTGCTCAATGGCGAGTCTCTTGGAGTGTTGCCAGCCGGCGAGAGCAACGGTTATACCGCGACTTTTGAAACTATATATAAGCCGGGTGAGCTGATAGCTGTTGGTCGTACGGCCGGAGTAGAGGATGGTAGAATGACGCTTCAGACAGCGGGTGATGAAATCGTTATAACCGCGCAGGTAGATCGCGAACAGCTACAGGCCGACGGTAACGATTTGGCGTATGTCATGCTCAAGCTGACCGATAAGAACGGTATCTGGAATCGCTCCGCTCAGAAAAATGTCACTGTGACAGTGGAAGGCGCAGGCTGCCTGCAGGGTCTCGGTAGTGCTGATCCTTTTGGAAGCGGTAACTTCTTCGATAGTTCGGCTGACTCTTATGATGGAGCGCTGCTCGCGGTTATTCGTGCCGGTCACAATGCTGGCGAAATAACGGTAAAAGCATCCGCCCCCGATTGTGAGGATTGTGTTGTTATCTTGCGCACAAATTAGACAAGCGGGATATGTTCTGGCGAACTTGCCTCGATAAGCTGGGTTTTGGTCGTTCAATTGCGTTACTATCTACAAAAATGGATCATGGAGGGGTACCTGATGCAATTGACTAAGCTATTTCGAGGCAAGAAGTTAGAATCACCATCAGCAGATACGAGGAGAGCACGATGAAGTATTATTGCAACCCGCTCAATATCCCCTATAAGTACCAGTTCAACAAGAGTTCGGACGGAGGTCTGACTGTTTCCAGAGAATCAGCAGATCCCTCCATGATCATGTTTAATGGCAGGTATTTCATTTTCCCATCGATGACCTGTGGTTTTTTATATAGTGATGATTTGGTGTCCTGGCAATTTCATCCTCTTACGAGTATTCCGGTCTATGAGTATGCCCCTGATGTAAGGGTATTCGGCGAATATGTTTATTTCTGCGCCTCAAATCACGAGCAAGGCAGATTTTTTCGTACAACTGATCCGTTTGAAGATAACTTCGAAGAAATAGAGGCTGCGTTTCCTTTTTGGGATCCCAATCTCTTCTTAGATGATGACGGGCGTGTATATTTCTATTGGGGCTCATCGACCAGCGCACCGATCTATGGTATTGAACTTGATCCCAAAACCATGCAGCCGCTCGGCAAGCGCGAAGAACTCATTTTCTGCCGTGATTCTGAACTTGGCTATGAGCGATCCGGCGAGAATCATATTCCCGAGCGCACTCCAGAAGAAATCGAGCAGGCGCTTATCCATTTTCATAAAAACAGCGGCTCATTATCCGGCGAGACAAAAGCCGCCGCCGAGGCCTTCATTCGTTGCAAGCCCTATATAGAAGGAGCCTGGATGACCAAACACAAGGATACATATTATTTGCAATATGCTGTGCCAAGCTCACGCAACAATATATACGCTGACGGTGTCTATATAAGCAAAAATCCCTTAGGTCCATTTGAGCTCGCCAAAAATAATCCCTTCTCTTACAAGCCCGGCGGCTTCATACCGGGTGCCGGGCATGGCTCAACAATGCAGGATAAACACGGTAATGGCTGGCATGTCGCGACTAACCGCATAAGCATCAACCACAATTTTGAACGTCGTCTTGGCTTGTGGCCGGTCGGCTGGGACGCTGACGGGGAGATGTTCTGTAACCAGAGATTTGGCGACTGGCCGACGCGAGTAGATCAGCAGTCAAATGATCCCTGGGCAGATCCGGAATGGATGCTCTTATCCTATAAGAAACCGGCAAAAGCCTCATCCAACGATGATCATAAGACTCCGGATCTGGCGACAGATGAAAATGTGCAGACCTGGTGGCGGGCCAAAACAAATAATTCTGGTGAGTGGCTGGAAGTTGATCTCGGCAAGGAGTATCAGGTAAACGCGATTCAGATTAATTTCGCTGATGATGAACTGTCACTGTCATTACCTGAAAATGTTAGCCTAACTGGAGATTCGCAGCTGCCAAGATGGATCGACGATAAACAGCAAGTGACAAGATGGCAGCTGGAAGGCTCTATTGACGGTGTAAAGTACTGGATGATAGAGGACAAATCCGAAGCGGAAACAGATTTGCCTCACGATTTAATTGTGCGCGAAGCGGGTATTCAAACGAGATATATCAGACTGACAGCAATTGAACTGCCATACAAACAAACTGCCTGTGTATCCGGATTACGTGTTTTTGGCATAGGGGAAGGCAATAAACCGGAGGCTGCCACAGAAATTCAAATTATGGAAAGAAGCAGGCTTGATATCGATGTCAGCTGGAAGGGCAAGGCAACAGGCTATGTTGTGCTCTGGGGGCATCAACCGGATAAGCTCTATCACAGCTATCAGGTATTTACTGATCATGTAAGTATCGGCGGACTTGTCGCAGGACAGAAAACTTATTTGAGAATCGACAGCTTCAACGAAAACGGTATTACCAAAGGTGAAATAATCGAAGCAAGATAAGCTAACTGGAGACCAGATACTTTTGCGAAAATCTATCTC
>JAQVJP010000185.1 GCA_028695145.1 Eubacteriales bacterium | reverse complement strand
TCAAAAAAACTTGTTCTTATTATCCTTCGATAGAAAAAACTGCCTGATCCGCATCAGGCATATGATATCTAAATTCGTAGTTAAGTTTAACCTGAATTCATAGCTGAGTCAAGGCTATTTACACAATTATTTCCTGTATTTATAGTAATTCAGAATAGCAAGCAATCTATTCTGTAAAATTCAATGAATTTCAGAAGTCATTTTGTACGTTTTTCACATATTACAAAAAGAACGGGATGAATACTAATATTCATCCCGATCAATCACAAACTATCGATATCAAGTGATAATATATTTATTATTTATGATCATTCCAAACGGAAACTGCTGATTGACTCATGCAGATGTTTGGCCTGTTCTGATAACAATTCGCTGGTGGAAGCAGTTTCTTCTGATGTCGCGGAATTAGTCTGAACAACAACAGAAACCTGATCAATACCTTGATTTATCTGACCAATACCGCTGGCCTGCTCATTGGAAGCATTCGCTATTTCCGCAACAAGCGCGGTTGTTTGATCGATCGCCTCAACAATCTCCACAAGCGACTTCTCAGTTTCTTTTGCCGTCATGCTGCCGCTCTCAACTTTTGCCAATGTTGATTCAATATATTGAGTTGTCTCTCTGGCTGCCTCTGCGCTTCTGGCCGCGAGATTGCGAACTTCTTCAGCAACAACGGCGAAACCCTTACCATGCTGGCCGGCTCTGGCAGCTTCAACTGCGGCGTTGAGCGCAAGAATATTGGTCTGGAAAGCGATATCGTCAATAACTTTTATGATTTTCGCGATATTGGCCGAAGCATTACTAATCTCCTGCATAGCGCCTACCATCTCACGCATCTGGTCATTGCCGGTTTGAACGCTGTCATGAGCTCGCTGTGACAGCTGATTGGCACTTGTCGCGTTGCTGGCGTTTTGTCTGGTTTGTGCCGCGATTTGGGTAATCGAAGCTGATAGCTCTTCAATAGAACTCGCTTGTTCTGTTGAGCCCTGTGACAGAGCACCACTGGCGTTTGATATCTCACCAGCGCTCGCTGCGACCTGTTCAGAAGCCCGCATAATATCCTGCATGATTGTACGCAGGGACTCTACAGTTTGATTAATTGACTGCTTGATTGTGTTATAGCTGCCTTCATATTCACCACGCATGCGAACAGTCAGATTGCCCTCGGAGACGCTTACAAGCACATCTTCCATTTCTCCAAGCGGTGCGGCCATCGCCTGTAATGCCTGATTAAGATTATTTACAACTTCAGCATACGCTCCCTTATACGCCGATGCGTCCGCCTGATAATCAAGCTGACCTCTACCCGCTGCCGCAGCTATTTCACCAGCACTTGAACTCATTGATTGAACAGCCTCTATCATGCCGAGCATGGCCGGCAATAGCTTATTCTTCTCATCGGCGTCTTTCGCTGCGTCCAACAATACAGGATAAAGAGAGAAATCACCCTCAGCTACCCTTACGCAAACTGTTTCAACCTTCTCAAACATGTCTCGAACTTGATTGATTTGATCAGCCAATCTGTGGAAATCACCCTTGTAATTTTCACTCATCGGCACGGAAGCATCACTAAGAGCAAGCCTTCCAAGAACCAGATCAGCTTCGCTGAGCGGTTCTGTAACCGCATCAAGAGTCGCGTTTACGCCGGCGACTATATCACGATATACTCCTTCATACTCAGAAGCATTGCCACGTTCAGCAAGATTTCCGGCAGCAGCTTCCGCTGTTAGCTTCTGAACAGCCTGAGCCATACTGCGCAGATTTTTGATCATAACCTGCATGCTCCTGGCAAGCAGATCCTGCTCTGATTTTGCTTCCACATTTGTCTCAAGATTACCTCGGCTGATTTCCAATGCTGCCTGTGCTCTTTGCTTCTGGGCTCCGACAAGTTCATGCATCGAACGCATTAATACGCCAATCTCATCCCGGCCGTCAAGCTGAGATTGCGATATCGCGATCTCAGTATTACCAAGAGATAACTGGTTTGCAGTGTCTGCTGCTGAACGTATCTGGCGGCCAATCCTGCGGGCAATGATATAACTCACCCCAATTGCCAGCAGCGAAGCAATTACCACAGCCACAAAGACAATAAAAGTCATACGTTGTAGATCTTTTTCAACCGCGTCTGCAGGCAGTCCAATAAAAAACATACCAATAATATTATCGCTGGGATCACGAATAGGCTCATAATAAGTGTAATTGATAACACCGATTACATCAGCTTGACCAGTATAAACATTGCCACCGGCAAGCACTTGTTCAGCGACTTCAGGGGATACAGTCGTACCTACCGCCCTGTTACCTTCAGCATCAACAATATTAGTCGCTACACGTGTGTCATTGAAAAACAAAGTTACATTAAGGCCTGTACTCTCCTTGATCTCATCAACAAACATGTTGTTGTCACTCATCTGGTAGACACCTTTGAACAGCAAACCGTCGCGTGTCGACCACGGACCTTCATGCTTATTGTCCAGCATTTGACTAACCAGAGACGCCTGACGGACAAGATTATCCTTGGCGGCGTTGCCGTTCATGCACGTAGCCGCGAGATCAACCAGAAAATAGAGCCCTATGGCAAACAACAGCATAATAACAGCAAAAGCCGCAAATATTCTGGTTGCCACCGATTTGAATTTGACTCCTTTCAATTTTGCCAAATTTCTGTCCTCCTTGACTTGTAAAATTCCTGTTAGATTATTTTCGGTTATTCCACCTGAAACTTTAATTCATTTAATCAGTGCTGAAACTTGTTTAAATAATGGCGTACCTGCGACCTGCAGCAAATCGAAAATCAGTGTTTCCGTATTACTGACCACTGCGCCCATCTGCCTGAACATGGCAAGAGCGTTTTCTTTATTAGCAACAGTTCTTGAACCTACCGCGTCAGCGGCGACAAAAACTTCATAGCCATCCGCGAGCAGACGACGAACTGTCTGATACACACAAACATGTGTTTCCATCCCGCAGATAATTACCTGTTTACGTCCGCTGGCCAACAAAGCCTGCCTGATTTCATCGGTACATGCATCGAAGCTTATTTTTTCTGAAACAACAACTTTTTCCGGTAAGTCTTGCTTTATTTCCTCTACCGTTGAGCCAAGCCCCCGTGGATACTGCTCTGTGGCCAGTACAGGCAGCTCCATCAGATTAGCAGTCTGAAGCAGTACTGAACTCTGATGCACAATCTGTTCATGATCTGCTATAGCTGGTACGAGTCTCGTTTGAATGTCAACGATTAGAAGAACAGCACTCTCACGCTCAATAAAATACTTACTTTCAATTTTTCCATTTTCAATACTCATACAAACTTCCTCCTGAGGTTCAATTATTGTAATTATAAGCAGACTGATGATGACAGTCAAGTCCAAAAAGTTGGTGTAAATTGCCTTCCGGTATCTGCATGAATCAGGTGACAACATGCAGGTGTGCTGCTCGTTCTGCTAACGCTTCTTTTCTCGCTGTTTCTCTCTCATCAAAGTAG
>JAQVJP010000184.1:1396-3504 GCA_028695145.1 Eubacteriales bacterium | reverse complement strand
TAATTTATATCCTGATAATCATAATCGGTCAGCAATCGGATGCGTTTTTCTCCATTGACGCAGATAATATCTATCACCGTGGACCGATGTACTGGGTGCCACTGGTCTGGACTGTTACACTGATCCTCGCATCTGAGTTAATAATCCTGCTGCTGCGCAGAAAAATTGAGAGCAAACACCATATCGCCATGATGCTTTTCCCAGTATTTCCAATGATCGGCATAGCTCTGCAGGTTGGGATCTACGGGTTATCCATGATGTTGCCGGCAACTGTGATCTCATTATTAGTCATGTATATGAACATGCAGAATCGCCATATGAGCATCGATTATCTGACCGGCGTCAACAACAGGCGCAAGCTTGATGAGGTTCTGCAAGAGAGAATTAAATCATGTCAGGATGGCAGCAACTGCTTCGGCGCGATCATGATTGACCTCAATGATTTCAAGATGATTAACGATAGTCTTGGTCATGATACCGGCGACGACGCACTGGAAACAACAGCCAAACTGCTGCGTTCCTGTGTACGTGCTGATGATATGATAGCCCGTTATGGCGGCGATGAGTTTGTCATCATAATCAAGACTCGCGACATAGACAAGCTACGCAACACGGCCGGACGCATACAATCGAGAATCCGTCATTTTAATAATCACAGCAACAAACCTTACAGGCTTAGTTTCGGTATGGGTATAGCGCTCTATGACCGTTCGCTGCACAAAACACCAGATGATCTGATGCGCCAGCTCGATGTTCTGATGTACGAACACAAACGACGCATCAAGAGCACCCGCAAAGAAGCCTGATTATTCGCCGACGATCTCGCCGCGACTCTTAAGATCACTGACAATCTTATCGAAAAACTTCTGATCAATTTTATATTTGAAGTGATAAACAAGATAACCGGCGACAATACAAATCAACGGCAGCACAAGCATCGATGTCTTCATAATCAACAAACCCTCGCTCGTGACATCAGCAGCTGTTTCAGCGTCATTGATGCCGGAAATAATAATTGTCGCGCCGGTAATACCACTGCCGACAGCCCCGCCCATCTTATTAATAAATGGCTGCAGCGAGAAGGATACACTGTCATTTCTGCGGCCAAGCTTCCATTGCCCATATTCAATCGTATCTGCCAGGAAAACCAGCATCAGCAGCTGGATAAAAGCCTGCCCCATAAACAGCAGCAGTCCGGCGGTGCCTATAAACAGCATATTCATCGGCGAGAAGAAGAAGATAATATAACCGGCGACAACAGTGATCGTCGCGCCTTGATAGAGACGGCGGCGCGGGAAACGCTTGGAAAACAGCGGAAAAACCGACAAGGCCGCGATCTGCGAAACCCCAAGAATCACAGCGAAAATCGCGTACATACCCTCATCGCCATAAGCGTATTTGAAGAAATACAAACCGAAATTAGTCGTCGTTACATAGCCAATCATAAACAGCGCCATAGAAACAGCCGTAAACAGCAGCTGATCATTGCGGAAAATCGCCTCGACCATGCCTTTGAGAGTGGTCGTCTCCTGACTCTTGAATTGCCCTCGCGGTTCCCGCACACCAAACAGCGTTATTGACTGACCCAGCCACATAATGATGACAACGCCAATAGCGAAAACAAAATAAGCCTGCTTCATGCTTCCGAGCGATTCTCCCAGCATTTTTGTCAGCGGCACGATACCCGCCACCACGGTAAACAAGCCGATATTCGCGCAAATCCTGGCAAAAGCACCTATCTTCTCACGTATCTTCTGATCCATGGATAAAGATGGCAGAAGCGACCAGTAGGAAATATCATTAACAGTGAAGCTAATACCCCAGCCAATATAGATAATGGCAAAAGCCACCACATAACCGCTGCCGGTAAGTCCCATATCGGCAAAAAGCAGGAGTGTAAAAACTCCAGATAGCAGCGCGCCGATTAAAATCCATGGTTTAAACTTGCCATAGCGGCTGCGCGTATTATCAACAATAGTGCCCATTATCGGATCATTAAGCGCGTCGAAAATCCGGGCGAAGAGGATTATACCGGTAAGCCACCAGAGCGTAGAACTATCAGTCTGAAGAATATCAGTCAGATAGAAAATCAGATACATGCTGACAAG
>JAQVJP010000184.1:0-1296 GCA_028695145.1 Eubacteriales bacterium | reverse complement strand
TCCGCGATTTCCTTGCGCTGCAGTCGGTTCAGGAAGTTCAAATTAAACTCATAACCAAGACAGCCAAAAGCCGCCAAATGGAATCTTGTTGCCAGTGTTGTATGGCGCAGAGTCTGCGAATGCGGCGAATCGGCCACATGCGATCCCATCGTCGACAACGGGTAAAAAAGACTCATGCCGCCCTGAATAGTCAGACGCTCAATCGGGTCAATATTGTCCGAAGTCCAGATCTGCGGCGAGAAGCAGAGCATACCGAGATCGAAACGGTTGCCGCCACTGGCACAGCTCTCAAGCAGCACATCCGGCCGCGGTTTAAATATCCGCTCAAGCACTTCATACAAACCGATTATATAACGATGATAAAACTCACCCTGCTCCTTCAGCACCACAGAAAAAACATCGCTCATATGTCGGTTCATATCCCATTTAACGTAACTGATCGCAACTTCATCAAGTATTTTGCTGACGGATTCGACAATATAATCACGAACCTCCGGTCGACCAAGATCGAGCACAAGCTGGTGGCGACCAAGCGAAGGATCTCTTCCCGGCACCTGCACGGCATACTCCGGATGTGCTCTATAGAGATCGCTATCCGGACTGATCATCTCCGGCTCAAACCACAAACCAAATTGAAGACCCATGTTGTTGACTTTTGTGGCCAGACCACTAAGTCCCGACGGCAGTTTCCTGGTATTTATGTTGTAGTCTCCAAGACCGGAACGATCGTCGTTGCGCTTGCCAAACCAACCGTCATCAAGAACCAACAGTTCGATGCCAAGAGACGCGGCCAGTTTTGCCAGACGCAGCAACTTAGACTGATTGAAATTGAAATAGTAAGCCTCCCAGCTGTTAGCCAGGATTGGCCTCTCGCGGCCGCGCCAGGCAGGCGGAATTATGTGATCATGGACAAATCTGTGCAGATTATGACTCATGCCGTTGTAGCCCTGATCACTGAAGGTCAAGACAGCCTCCGGTGCGGCGAACTTCTCTCCCACGGCCAGATGCCAGCAAAAACCGTCCGGATTAATTCCCGACATCAAACGTACCAGCCCAAACTCACTCTTCTCAACAAACTTGATATGGTTTCCACTGTAGATAAGATTGAAGCCGTAGACTCTACCCTGCATTTCGTCGGCAGACCGCTCGGCAATCGCGAATGCCGGGTTATGCCGATGACTCGAATTACCGGTCGTGCTGCCACTGGAAACAATACCAACCGGAAGTACAGTTTCCTGGCGCTGACCTTCACGAATCCAGCTGCCATGCAGTGATGTCAGCACGAACCTACGATCC
>JAQVJP010000061.1 GCA_028695145.1 Eubacteriales bacterium | reverse complement strand
AACGCGTATCTTCTCAGTGGCATCAGCTCCGGCCTTGTGGTTAAGGACTACGTCCGCATAGACTCTTAGTCCGTTTTTATGCAGGCTATCAATAGCAGAAATCAATTCCTGCTTCGTACCATATTTACTGCGCACTGTGTTTTTCTGATCAAATTCTCCAAGATCGTAGAGATCATATACGCCGTAACCGACATCATCAGCAGATGTGCCTTTTGCGCATGGCGGCAGCCATACACCCGATACGCCAAGCTCTGATAGATGTTGAGCGTCCTCGGCCAACCGCTTCCAGTGATTGCCGTCAGAAGGCAAATGCCATTCAAAATACTGCATCAGAACATACTGTGAACTCCCGTACTCTGCCTGCTGCGCTTGTTCCTGCTGTTTATCATCCATTTGATTTTTTGATTGTAAACTCAAGAATAATCACTCCCTCCAGAATAATCCGGCTGTTAAGCTAAGAATACTATATATCTCAGTGATTGTCCTGCAGCACATAGTAAAATTTCAATATTTGCTCTAAATTCGCAAAAACGAAACGTGTTCATTACAATTATTGTTTTTTTATGGTTAAGTGTGTTATATAATAACCTGAGATAAGCAATAATTTTGCAGGAGGCAAATATGTATCATTTAAAAAATTGCAATGAGGATATTGTTACTGAGCTGGCAGATAAATATATCGCCGAAGCAGATATGTGCAAATGCGAAAAATGCAGGCTTGACGTCATCGCTTATGCGTTGAATCAGTTACCGCCGGCCTACGTGGTTACTACAAAAGGCGAAATCTTCGCCAGCATTGACGCGACTTTCCTGCAAAATCGTGCCGACGCCATTGCCGCTGTCGCAAAAGGCGTCAAGCTGGTTTCCCAGTCGCCAAAACACGATTGACTATGCTGATATTTAGTTTTTGATTGCCTATTGCTAATTACTATCCGGTACTTGTACGGTTTTGCAGCAGAATACTTAGATTGCGCATAGTGATCAAGCGAGCTATAATGAACATATAATTTAAACACTTGTTTAAATTATATGTTCATTTTTTTGTGTCTATTAGCGATAACAGTTTTTTCAAACCATTTACTCTGAGAGAGGGGGGTGGGACTGTGAGTGAAAGCAACAAAGCCAAGCTCAATCTGACAGCTTGGCTGCCGGTAGAATCTCTGCTGAGACATCGCAGGACAGTTCTGATAGCGGCATGTCTTCTCGCCATAATAAGTGTGCTGCTTCTGCCGTTGGTTCAGGTCAACTATGATATGCGTGAGTATCTGCCCGAGGATAGTCAGACCAGAGAAGCGCTTGATTTGCTTGAGTCAACATTCGGCCTGGAGGGTTCTGCTTATGTCATGGTTCCTGCCGATTCGATGGCCCAGGCTTCAGAATACAAACGGGCGATTCAAGATGTTTCCGGGGTTAGTCAGGTTGTTTTTTATGATGATCTTGCGGATATAGCACAGCCTCCATCTTGGCAGTCTGAAGAACAGCTGAAACTGTACTATCGGGAAGGACAGGCTCTGTTTACGGTAGCTTTTGCCGGTGATGACTACAGTTCTGAAACCGCGCAGGCACTTGATGATATCCGTGACAGCCTCAGCTCCATGGGCGCGCAGCCGGCGATGGCAGGACCTGCCGTGCGCACTGCCAATATGACCGCAGCGGCCGGCAATGAGGTTTTCTGGATTATCGTGGTCGTTATTCCACTGTTTTTGATTATTTTACTAATATTCACACATTCATTTGCCGAAGCAGTAATGTTTCTTGTGGTTATCGGCATCGCGGTTATTATCAACATCGGTACCAACAGCATCTTCCCGCATATCTCTTTTATGACACATTTGAGCGTCGCCGTGCTGCAGTTCGCGATTTCCATGGACTATTCGATTTTTCTACTGCACCGTTTTGGCGAGGAGAGACAAAAAGATCCAGATCTCAAACAGGCGATGATAAAGGCAGTTCGCGGTTCTTTTGCCCCGATAACCGCCAGCGCGCTGACAACAATGGCCGGCTTCATGGCACTGGTCAGCATGCGCTACTCTCTGGGCAAGGACATGGGGCTCGTTCTTAGCAAAGGCATTCTGCTTAGCCTCATCTGTGTCCTGTTTGTACTCCCTTCAATGACAATCACCTTCATTCGCGCTATCGACAAAACGACACATCGTAATCTGCTGCCGGAATTCAAATGGCTCGGTAAACATGCCGTGCGCGCACGCTTCGTACTGATTCCTATCTGGATACTACTCATGATCGGCGCTTTTGTCGCCCAGAGTAACAATGCTTTTGTCTATGGTGAAGCAGCTATCATGGCCAGTCGTGGCTCGCAGGTTGAACAGGATCAGCAAAAAATCGATGAGATCTTCGGTCGTCAGAATCCCTTGTTGATCATCATGCCAGGGGGCGATCAGAGCGCCGAATATCAGCTGGCACAAAATCTGCAAAATATTCCAGAAGTCACTTCGGTTCAGGCACTTGCGACATTGGCCGACCCTGCGCTGCCACGTCAGCTGCTGCCGGCCGCCGCGATTGATAATTTTGAACAGAACGGCTATAGCAGGATGATTCTGACACTTGATACAGCCGAAGAGAGCGAACAGGCATATGCCATAGTTGACCAGATTCGCCAGTTTGCCGCGGCCGCTTCTCCACAGGCAGTTGTCTTCGGCTCAACGACAAGCGTAGAAGATATAAAAAACGTAGTCGAACACGATTACACCATCGTTAACCTGATTTCAATTTTGGCGGTCGGTCTGATTCTTCTGTTCACATTCCGCTCGCTGCTGCTGCCCGTGCTTCTGGTTTTGGTCATTGAATCGGCCATCTGGCTAAATATGGCTGTTCCTTATGTCACCGGCAAACCGCTCAGCTTCATAGGCTATATGATTGTCAGCGCGATACAACTTGGCGCTACCATAGACTACGCTATCCTTCTGACCAGCCGTTACGTAGAGCAACGCCAGCTTACTGATAGAGTAAGCGCTTCACGTGCTTCAATTGAGCGGGCAGGCGGTTCCGTACTGATGTCCGCCGGCATACTCACAGCTGCCGGGATTGTTGTCTGGATAGTCTCAAATATCGAGGGTATTCAGGAACTCGGCCTGCTGATCGGCCGCGGCGCCGTCCTCAGCGGCTTCCTTGTGCTCATCATCCTGCCGCAGCTGCTTCTTGTGCTTGACCGCCCGATAGCAGCAACAGATCTCGACAAGCACATTATTAAACGCTGGCACAATCGCAAGAAGAATAAATAAACCTATCTCGCACAGATTGACGAGATCACTCCATGAGGGGAGGTTCATTATATGAATAACAAAACACCGGCAAAAGCTACGTTCTTCGCCATTTGTCTGCTTCTTGTAGTTGCGCTATCTGCCAGCGGCCAGCCGGCAATAATCGCCGCGGCCGGCAGTGCGACTGACAGTACGGCAACCCTGACAAGCACTGCTCAGGATAACGAAACTCCTGAGATCAAAAAGAATGAAACTATCTACGGCCTGCTGAATAACGACGGGTCAATTAAGTCAGTAGAAATTGTCAATCATGTATTTCTCAGCAGACAGGCCGGGACAAACGAGCAGAAAACAATTAGCTGGGTAGATTATGGTGCCTATGACAAGCTGATAAATCTGCTTGATGAACGCGACGCGGACACCAAGCCTGCCGATGCAGAAACTATAAAAGCTGCTGCTGCCCAATCGGGACAGTCGGTAGATAAATATGATGGCATGCGGCAATTAAGTTGGAACAATCTTGACACATCTAACTGGCAGGATCTCTATTACCAGGGCAGCGGCAGCTATGAACTGCCCTGGCTGATTGACATCAACTGGCAGCTTGATGGTCAACAAATTGAAACCGCTGCAGATCTTGCAGGCATATCAGGAAAAATTGAGCTTGAAATCAGCATCAAACGTAATCCACAAGCCGCGGAAGTTTATAATAATAGCTTCCTGCTTCAGTTATCTGTTCCGTTACCACTTGATCGCACCCGCAATATCGAAGCAGAGAACGCAAGCTCAATGATTACCGGTAGAATTAGAACGCTTGCCTGGAATGTACTGCCAGGTCAGGAGCTTGATATCAGTATCAGTTTTGAAGCAGAAGATTTCCGCATGGATCCCATACAGCTCACAGCTCTTGAGAGCACAGCCGGCATCGACGGACTCGATCAGTTGACAGACGGCATCTCACAAATCAGACAAGGACAAACAGAACTGGCAGACGGCACTGGTAAGCTCGCTTCAGGTTTATCAGAATTATCGCAAGGGGTCGGTCAATTATCCGCAGGTCTCAACGAGTACAGCCAGAGCGCCGGTCAGATCAGTGCAGCTTATTCAGAATACAAGACAGGGCTTCAACAGTTTAGAACTCAGCTTGAATCCCTATCTGCAGGCAGCGCTGACTATGCCTCCGGCATCGATCAATACGCGGCAGGCGGACAGCAAGTTCTTATCGGCTATGCCCAACTCGCAAGTCAGCTTAATCAGCTAAGATTACCGGCTGAGCAGATCGCTCAGCTTCAACGGCTGCTGACTATGCCTGATCAGCTGCCGGATGGTACATCTATGACCGCGCAAAAAGAGATGGCACAGTCACTGCTGACACTTGACGGAGCGATTGCCGCGATTGAACAGGGAATAGCTCAATTAAACACTGGTCTTGGTGATTATGTTGACGGCGCAGGTAAGTTATCAGATGAATACGGTCAGCTGCACGCAGGAATTGCCGCGCTGGCTCCGGTAACGGGGGAATTTATTGGTGGAGTTGATCAACTGTCCACAGGTTTTAATAAGAGAGAGCAAGGTCTGGAAACACTAAATAGCGGCTTAGGAACACTGGCACAGGAGAGCGCTTCATTGCCTGCTGCTGCCGACGCGCTTGCTGACGGCGGACAAGAACTTGCCGATGGCTTAAGCGAAATCGAACAGGCGGTGCAAACATTGCTTGATGTCACACCGGTCGAGCGCTTCTCTTATGCGGCACCTGGACTGATACAGGCTGAGAGTGTACAATTTCTTGTGCGTACACAGGGTATAAATTAAAACGCAATATTCCGATAATGATTCAAGTGGAACGAAGGGCTAAAGGAGCGAAGCAGCGATGGTAAACCAGAGTGATTGGCAAACGACAGAATCAGACTCCAGGGCAGACAAGAAAGCAATACTACTTGAAGCGGCAGTCCGGATTTATGCCAGGCAGGGGGACTTCACCGCCAGAGAATTGGCAGCGGAAACCGGTATGAATACAGCTGCCCTTAATTACTATTTCGGCTCAAAAGATGCCCTCATGATCCTGATCGAACAGCAGCTGCTTGAGGTTTTTATCACTGAGATCAGACTTCGTGGTGATAGCTCACTGCCGGTAGAAGAACGCCTTTACGAACTGCTATCGGCTGTAAATGATCGCCTTCGTAATAATCCCGGCTTAGCCAGACATTTTGTCGAGATGCTGATAGAAGGGCAGCCAAGAATATATCAACTGCTTGATCAGGCAGTAGGACAGACGAGCCCTGTGTACCAGGTTTTTGCCGGTATACTGAGGGAGGCCGGTATAATAGAAAACGAGCAAATATGGCACCGGCTGATCATCGGCATTAGCGCTCTGGCACCGACACTAGTCATCGGGCTTGGCAGAAACGCGTCCGCACAGGAAACGGAAATTCTGCGCCAAACTGATTTTATCGCAGGACATATCAGAACATTGGCGCATTTATTACTGGCAGAATGAAAAACGCGGTAATTTAACCATTTAATTTTATGGAAATTCTTCTCCCCAAAGCATTTGCTATTTTATTGATAAATCCCAATGACGGGTTATAATTACCACTTTCAAATCTGCTAATATTGCTTTGCTTAGTGCCAATACGTTTAGCCAAAGTTTCTTGACTAATATTCTGTTCTAATCTTGCCGCTATAACCGCGCTTATTAATTCGTATTGAGTTTCTAACGCGTCATATTCTGCTTTTAAGTCAGTGTCACTTGTTAGTATATCTTCTTTATATTCACGGAAATTCATAATTTTTCTCTCCCTTCATAATCAATTATATATTTTTTGGCTTTCTCAATTTGATTCTTGGGAGCGCGGTTCGATTTCTTAACATATCCATGAAGTAAAACAATGTTCTTCCCGGTATGAACGAAATAGAAAATTCGAGATATATCGCTCCCCAACTTTATCCTTAACTCCCACAATTTACCATCAATATTTTTTACGTGAGGCATTTGCAAATCAGTTCCAAACTGTTCAAGTAATTCTATGTCACGAATCGCCTTAGCATGTTGAGATCTTGATAAAGAAGCCAAAAAATCTTTTACAGGTATTCTGCCATTACTTTTCTCATAGAAGACAATATTCCACATATGAAAACTATACCTCTCAACGTGATTATATCATATATGGTATATTTGTGGTTACAAATCATTATTTTTTCCCAAGAATCATTATTCAATAACTTGTGATACCCTTCTGCGCTGCAGTAGATATCCAGCCGCCATCAAGACCAGACCGATTAGCAACACTGCCCAAACTGGTGCTACCCGTGTGCCTCGTAGTGTTGATAAGGCCCAACCATGCGGACTGTACTGTCCATAGTTCAGCAGAAGTCTGCTTGACAATTGGAAGAAGCAGCCGCCAAGAACAGCCGAGAATAACAGCAGCATCAGACTGAGGTAGAGCCTAAGACTCTCTTCAATTAGAGATAACAGCTGTCCCACACCAAGTATCAGGAAGAGAAATACAGATAAGATAAAAATATCGTAGAGTACTATCGGCCGGTTCATCAACAGCAGCATACTATAAGTATAGAGCAATATCTGCAGCTCACCTAATATCTGCAGACTTATCAGGGATGCCAGATAGTCACGTCTCAGTCCATGTGCCGTCGAACCGAGCCGTTGACGCAGGACGGCACGGCTGAGCGACAGTGTACCAAGCACAGCATATATTGATAAGAAAAACACTTCCATCGAATAATCTGAAACGACAAAAGTAAGTGTCGGCGCCAATACAAGGCTGCCGAAATATTCAATTACTATTTTTGCCTGACCCTGGCTGAGCTCCTCAATACGTTCGGCGAAGCGCTCAGGCAGATCAGCCGGCATACTCTCGCCACTGGCCGCGTACAATTCTTCCAGCTGCCTGAGCATCGATTCCTGGCTGAACAGCGGCAGTACTGAAGCGACAATTACCTCGCGGACCATTGTAGTTACCATCGAGCCTTCCGCTTCAGTATAACGCAAATTCGATTTGTCAAAATCATCAAGATCCTCTTCGAAGCCCTTATCAATCATCAAAACGCCGTCAACCTCATTACGCAGAAGTCTACGCTGAGCGGCGTCATAGTTCTCAGGATAAATGTGCCAGCCTTTTGCTTGCAGATCAGCTATTACTCCGGCACTTGATCTGGTCTGATCAAGATCCACCACAGACAGAAAAATATCTTTACCAACATTACGCATATTGGCCGCGCCGGCGATCGATCCAAGCAGAATCGGCAGTACCAGGAGCATCAACAGCATGACCGGTCGGTTCAGAAGATCAATCATTTTCAGCTTAGTTAATCTGAGCAAATGAATCATACTTTGCTCCTTCTCATGGACAGCCAGCTAACCGCAGCGGCCACCGCTATTGTCACTAACGGCCAGATATAAAATCCTGCCGCGAGTTCGCGCTCATACATAGCCTCATAGAGCTGGGCAAAAGACCAGTACGCGGGAGAGATGAACTGAACCCGCACAAGAAATCCCGGCAAAAGCTGACGCGGGTAGATACCTCCGGCCAGCAGCAGGAAGACAAGCAGCAGCATCCAGGCAGTCAGCATAGCAGCTTCTGTCTGGCGACTGCGATAAGCAAGAGCCAGACAGATACAGGAAACGCTGATATACAGAGGAATTACAGCCACGACAATCTTCCACCAGCCAAGCTGAGGCAAGAAGCGCTGAGCCGCGACGAGCATGGGCACAAGACCAGTCATAAGCCAGACAAGTCCGATAAGGACTTTTGCCAGTGTCAATTGCCACCAGCTGACATTGGCCGCCTTAAGCCGGGAATGTTGACCGCTGCGTATTTCCTGCTGAGCCAGCATAAGCACCAACAGCGCAGGTAGCATAGCAAACAGGCTTATTAACGAAGCGGCGACATACCAAAACTGCCGCATCCTTGCTTCTTCTTCAATGATCAGCATACTGTTGCGCTTAATCAGGCGAAAAGCGACGTCCAGTGTAGCGGCATAGCTGTATTCCTGATATAGCTCTTCATCAGTGACTACGGGTCTGAGTTCTTCTTGATAAGCGAACAATGTCGCCTGGACTGAGGTAATACTGTCTACAGCGTGGTTGAGCAATCTGGCGAAGAGGTTACTCTCAGCCGGCATCTGCTCATTGAGCCAGACTCGTACATGCGTGCGTTCCTGACCGGATATTGTCTGTTCATAGAAACCTTCCGGCATTTCTATGATTAAGAGAATTTCATTGTTTTTCAGCCGCTGCTGCGCTTGTTCCATGGATTCGGTGTGAACCTGTCCGACGGCTTCGAGGTCTTCAAGCTGCGTGCGAATGACATATGAAATAACACTCTGGTCATGATCGACCAGCGAGACTGAGAGCGGCTCATACAGCTTGGCTTCGCCTTCATCGTCATACCAGACGATGCTCTGGCTAAACAGAGTCAGCAAAATTACGACCAGAAGAAAAACCACCGTGCGGATATTACAGGATTCGCGCCAGTAATAAACTATCAATCTACGGAGCATAAGCGATTTTCCCGGACTTGATAACAATCAGACGGTCACAAATGTCCGCCATCTCACCAGCATAATGATTGACCATAAGCACTATGCGCCCTTGATTACGCAGGTCACTGATGGTACGCAAAATTAGATCTCGATTCTCTTCGTCAATACCGGCAGTCGGCTCATCAAGCAGAATCAGATACGGGTTTCCGATTATACCGGCAGCGAGATTAGCGCGCCTGGCCATGCCGCCCGAGCACTGTCCAAGCGGTTTTTTCAGAAAATCGGCGACATTGCTGCGCCAGGCAGCTTCTTCGATCGCGTTTTTGAGATCACTGCCTCGAAGACCTCGCACAGCGCCCCAAAACTCAAGATTGCGATAGACACTAAGGCGACTGGACAGAGCAATAGACTGGGGAACATAGCCGATCATGCCGCGATAAGCACCATGTTGTTTAATCGGCACATCCTGCAAGGTTATATTACCGATATCTGGTTCAAGGACAGACGCGATTATGTTAAGCAGAGTTGTCTTGCCGGCACCATTAGCACCGCTGATGCCAACAATAGTGGAGGGGTCAACCTCGAAGCTGACCCCTGCCAGAACTGTCTCTTGTTTATAAGCTTTGTGGATATTTTCAACAATAAGCATTATTACTATTCTTAATACTCCTCGTAGCCGCCATAGAACAGACCACTGATCATCTCTTCTGAAATACCCATGGAAGTCATGACATTCTGCATGTTTACCATAACATCTTCAGTCATCAAACCCTGCAGAGCGGCTTCATCGGTAACACTGACAACCGGCACATCTGTAAGAGAAGGAATGTCGGCGTCTTTTGCCGGTATTATCTGATAGCCAATGGTGATACTGCCAAACTCATCAGCACCCATGATGATTTCATAGCGGTCATCTTCATAACTGCCGCTCCAGTCGATAACAGGAACTGCTTCTCCGACGGCTTGTGGTGATGTATTGATTGACGCGCTGCCTGTATACCAGGTCTCATCACCGACATCCACACTCTCAAAATCCTGGAAATCAACTGTCATCATGTCACTGCCCTCAGAGTTCACAACCAGGACACCGGTCTTCTTCTCGCCGTCTTTTTCGTACTCGGCAATCACTGAAGTCATGCTGCCGTATTCGTCAATTACTTCAAAACCGCTGGCATAAAAACCATCATTCTCAACCTCATCATAGAAGGTAAAATCTACCATTGTTGAGCCCATTTCATCGATGAGAGTAATATAACGTGCATGGATGATATCCTTCTTATCGAGGTAAACTGTCTGGATAATCGCTACTTCCTCGAGCTCTTCGTCGGAATCCTCCAGATCACTCAGCATAACATCGAGCTCTTCCTGCCATTCTTCCTGACTCGGGAACTCGGCCATCTCATCCTCAGTCGAATTGATACCGCTCAGCTGATAGAACAAATCATAGAAAACAGGATCATCGCGCAGAAGCTCGAGAATCTCTTTCATCATTTTACGCAGATTCTCACCTGAAGTCTCAACCGTATAGGTATCATAAACCGCGTCTACTGAGCCAACATTAAGCTCGACATTCTTCTCAAATTCAGCTTCATCAATATACTTGACAGTTATATCAGTCAGCTCATTGAGCGATTTTTCAAGATCCTTACGCTCCATATCGATTCCAAGACCTGCCAGCTGACCAACTGTACTAAGCGCGCTGAAATCAATACCGCTCTCAGGACCCATGACATCTTCGATCTGCTGTTCAGTGCCCATGAGGTATGAACCGATAATCTGCGGTACTCCCAGCATCATCTGATCATCATCCTTGAGTGCTTCAACAGTCAGAACTTCTTCCTGTCCGACCATGAAATCAAGCTTGTTGTACATCTTGTTGCTGCCTGACTGATCAAACATATATGTGTTCTTAAGCTGAATATTCTCAATCGTAGTTTCGAGCGAAGGATCAAGCCCCAGCATCGAACCATTCACATCAAGAGCTATATCGAAGGTACGACCGCCGGTAGTATCATCCGATCCACCACGGATCATCATCTCAACCAGATCGGCTGTGTACTCACGAAGCTGTTTTGTTTCGACAGCGATATATGATTTCTTCGGTCCACGAATCATCCGCATGACATCACGACCGGCAAAAACCCAGGTCACAGCGCCTGCGGCAATAATCACTACCAGAATAATCAAGAACACAGCCAGACCTTTTTTGCTCTTCTTAGCCTTGGCCGGTTGTGCTGCAGGGGGCGCATTATAACCGGGCTGACCGTAAACAGGCTGGCCGTATTGTGTAGGTGCTGCCGGTTGACCATAAGGCGGTTGGCCGTATGGCGACGGAGCTGGTTGTTGACCAAGATTTGGCTGACCATATGCGGTCGGAGCAGCTGATGGCCTTGTCGGCGCAGGTGGTACAGGGCCTGCCGGCGGTGGATACGCACCAGCGGCAGCTGACGGCTCTGCTGTTTTTTGTTTAAGATTCTTGCCACAATTAGTACAAAAAACAGTTCCTGGTCTGGCCTGTTTACCACATTGCGGGCAGAATATCGGTTTTGGCTCCTCAGGGACTTCAGGAACTTCCGGCGCCTTGGCAGCCGCCTCAACAGATCCCGCGACCACCGCAGTTGGTGAAACTACTTCCGGTACTTCGGGTACTTCCGGAGTTTCCGGGGGCGCCGATGTTTCCGGGGTTTCCGGCAAATCGGGAACCTCAGGTGTGGCGATAGCTTCTGGAACAGCAGCAGTTTCAGGAACACGCGGTGTTTCAGGCACTTCCGGTACTTCCGGGGCTTCCGGTATTTCCGGAACATCGGAAGCTTCAGGCGCATTAGCAACTTCCTCAACCTGCTCTTCAGTTTGTCCCAACTCTTCATTGATATCTGCTGTCTCTATTTTATCCTCTGAACCGGCCTGCGAAATCGCTTGATCCGCCTGCTCCGGCGAACCCTGTCTATGACCACAATAAGAGCAAAAGACCGAGTTGTCCGGCAGCTGACTGCCACAGTTTGTACACCACATGATGATCCTCCTTCTTGCCAGGCATGTAAATAACCTATAAGCGTTTAAATATGTTTATCTCTTCTGCGACTATTGGTGTTATTTTATTATACAAGGTCATATATCGCTTCTGCAATTGATTATGACAATCATTGACTAAAAGGCTATTCATCTGGCAAAATTTTAACAAAAAGTCCCGAGGGATGGAGGCAAACGGTTTGTTGAATAAATCTCAGAAACTGTTCTCAAAAATAAGCCTGCTCATAGTATGGCTGGTTATATTCTGTACTGCGATTGGCGCCGCTGTTTTGTTCTATCTTGGCGACAGTTTTGAAGGCTGGGTCGGCCTGGCCGCGCTTGTTGTGTTTATTTTCTTCCAGTTGATACTGCCGGGACTTGCCAGTATGTCCAACCCAGCTTTTATGCGCCTGATTATTTCCTGCACCATGGTCAGCAGCCTAACAGCAGGACGCTATCTCTATCTTTACCAACGCATAACACATTTCGACAAGAGTCAGCACGTACTTTATGGTATCGTTCTGGTGATCATCTCGCTTGTTTTACTATACAGACTGCTGCCGGCTGATAACCGCTCAAACCCGCAAATACATCCGGTAGCACTGGCAATTTTTCTTATCGGCAGTACCATGCTGCTGCTGTTTATCTGGGAGCTGTTCGAATTTATCTGCGACAGACAATTCGGCTCTGACATGCAGGCCTGGAAAGCAGGCGGAATCAGCGGCCTCACCGACACAATGATTGATCAGCTAATGGGGCTCATCGGTGCCCTTGCCTCGTCAACGATTATCGCGCTGTTCTACGCACGTGACCGGGTGGCCTTCTACAGTAAGTGGTTATCCGGCTTCTTCCCGCAAACTTCTTCAAAAACACCGGCAAAAGCTTCCGCAGCGGTTCTTACGACTATTGCCGTAAAAAAGCAGGATTCAATGGAGGCAGATTATGAATGACCAAGATTACAGCGCTCAATCCACAACAAAAGTTTTGCGTCGAATCCGCACCGATAATGGTAAGTTTAATCTGACTGATTTTCTGATGGTTATCGGCGCGATGCTCTTATATGCCGCCGTCGCAAGGATCTGGCAGCCGACCTATATGGTCAAATCGGCTTTTAAAATTTCCGGCTTCGTGATCCTGCCGATCCTGGTGTCAATGTTTGTCCGCAACAATTTTGCCTGGCTAAAAATCCGGCTCTTGGACAGGGAAGCGGTCAAATTCTTCCTAAGGCTGCTTGCCCTATGTATTGGGTTTCTGATTATGATAACTCTGTTTGCCAGACCTATTGGTAATTTTTTCGGCGTAGAGTCAATTATGGCCGAGATCATGACAAGAACTGATTCGCCAAAAATACTTGTCTGGGGGGCTGTTCTTTATATACCAATTGTCAACGCGGCCGCGGAAGAAATCTTTTTCCGGGGTTTCATACTGCAGAGACTGGCCATGCGTTTCGGATTTATCCCGGCATCTTTGATGTCCGCAGGTTTCTTCGCGGTTTATCATCTGATAGTTTTTCGCAACTGGTTTAATCCGCTGCTATTGGCATTAGCACTAAGCGGTCTGGTCATAGCCGGTCTGATTCTGAATTGGCTGGCCTGGCATTGCCGCAGCCTGCTGACTTCATGGACTGTGCATGGTCTGATGAATATCGCTGTCTTTATTGTCGCTTATCCCTATTTCAAATAGTTTTTCTGTTCACAATTTCTGTTTCTAAGTTATACTCAGGCAAATTACAGCAAATATCGGCAAAAAATATTGATTTTCATCGCTAACAGGCTCATCCTGTGGTAAAATATTCGGGATTTGTTTGCATAATTATTCACAGGGGGACTTAGTATGACATCTCAACAGATCTGGATTCTTATTTCCATGCTGGCCTATCTGATACTTGTTATCGCTATCGGTCTGATCTATTCGAAAAGAAATCATAAATCCGAGGACTTCTTCCTCGGCGGACGCAGTCTGGGACCTTGGGTCACCGCCATGAGCGCTGAAGCCTCTGATATGAGCAGCTGGCTGCTGATGGGTCTGCCGGGGCTGGCTTACATATCAGGAGTCGGCGAGGCTTTTTGGACAGCGGTCGGTCTGGCAGCAGGTACTTATTTAAACTGGCGCATGGTATCACGCCGTCTGCGCCGCTACAGCCAGATAGCTGATAACGCATTTACCTTGCCGGATTTCTTCAGCAACAGATTTCATGATAGCAAACGTATTCTGATGACATTGTCTGCGATTTTCATCCTGATATTCTTCACAGTTTATACCGCTTCAGGGTTTGTAGCGGCCGGTAGATTGTTCGAGAGCATCTTCGGCTTCGACTATGTAACCATGATGCTGATCAGCGCAGCTGTAATCGTTATTTACACCGCTCTTGGCGGCTTCCTGGCAGAGAGTACAACTGACTTCATTCAGGGTATTCTTATGTCAATTTCTCTTGTATTCATACTTGTCGGTGGAACCATGTATGCCGGTGGTCTGAGCGCGGTAATTGACAATGCCAGATCTATGCCCGGTTTCCTTGATTTCTTCGGTGTGCACAACGCGGAAACAGGTGCGGCGGTCAGTTACAGCGCACTACAGGTTGTATCGGCACTTGCCTGGGGTCTTGGCTATTTCGGCATGCCTCATGTACTGCTGCGGTTTATGGCTATTAAGGACGCTAACATGCTGAAGAAATCACGAGTAATCGCTGTTGTCTGGGTGCTTATATCCCTGGCCGCGGCTGTTGCTATCGGAATTGTCGGATCAGCTATATTCCCAGGTGAGCTGACAGGTGCTGACAGCGAGAGAGTATTCATCCTGATGAGCACAAAATTGCTGACACCAGTATTGGCAGGAGTAATCCTCTCAGGCATATTGGCGGCAACCATGAGCACCTCAGATTCACAGCTGCTGATGACCTCATCATCGATTTCCCAGAATCTGTTCAAAGGTGTACTTAAGAAGGACGCCAGTGAAAAGCAGGTTATGTGGGTATCAAGACTAACAGTTATTCTTGTAGCAGCAGCTGCCGCGCTGATGGCCATCAATCCCTCAGGTACAATCTTCAAAATAGTATCACATGCCTGGGCAGGTTTCGGCGCGACCTTCGGGCCACTGATGCTCTGTGCCCTGTTCTGGAAGCGTACAACTTTTAAGGGTGCGCTCGCCGGTATGGTCAGCGGCGGTGTTACAGCTCTCCTATGGCCAAAACTACTCTATCCACTGGGCGGAGTTTACGCCGTTTATGAATTGTTGCCGGCATTTATCATATCCCTGATTCTGATCATCGTCGTCAGTCTCCTGGACAAGAAACCCTCCGCGGCTATCGAAGCCGAATTTGAGCAGGCTCGCTCAAGTTCAGAATTAATCTGAAGATAAAACAAATCTAAGTTTCAAGGCAGGTAATTAAAATGGAGTTCTTCACTGAACAGAAATCATTATCGGAATATCTCCAAGCTACAGAAGCGATCGATCATGAGAATCCGAAAATCCGATTCGTCGCCAAGTGGCTGATGGATAATTTGATGAAGCTGGTGAATGAACAGCCCGAAGCAATCCGCTGGACTGATCCGGAAATCGAGCTTGCCGCA
>JAQVJP010000060.1 GCA_028695145.1 Eubacteriales bacterium | reverse complement strand
TATAGATTACTATAAAATGTTTCGAAGAAGCGCAAAATTTTTTGGCTATATACCTTGACAGACATAGTAACTCGTAATAGTATATACATTGTAATAGACTATATATGGAGGGAGGTGGTACTGTGTCGATCACATCAGATTTGTTAAGAGGTCATACAGATACAATAATTCTGCGGCATCTGCTTAACAGAGATAGCTATGGTTATGAAATCAATAAGTATATCAGTGAGAAGACTGACGGTGCTTATGAGCTGAAAGAAGCTACATTGTATTCGGCGTTCAGAAGACTTGAGGAGAACGGACTTATATCTTCATATTGGGGAGATGAAACAACAGGAGCCAGAAGGCGGTATTACTCAATTACCAGACAAGGCAGAGTTGTTTATGAGAAGAATATCGCGGATTGGGATGAAGCGAAGACATTAATTGATGAGCTTATCAGGGAGGTAGATGTATGAAGGAGAAAATTACAACACATATAGCACAGTTATTTGCGGATGCTCCAGAGAATCGACAGGTTAATGATCTTAGAGAAGAACTTCTGGCAAACAGCCTATCCAAGTATGATGATCTAATAGACCAGGGGATATCTTCTGAGGAAGCATATAGAAACGTTATTTCAGGTATTGGAGATATAAGTGGTCTCTTGAGCCAGCTTCGTGCACAGAAGATCATGGATCCGATTCTAATTGAGAAGAGCAGAATAAGAAGCGCGGTTCTTGTTTCAATTGCTGTTTTGCTTTTCATTATTTCACCACTTGCGGTGATTGTTTTTGATGGCAGCAAACTCGGTCTGGTTATATTTTTCTTTGCTATCGCACTGGGTGTTTCATTATTGATATTTAACAGTATGACTAAACTTCGTTATATCAAGGATGAAGAAAGTTTTGTAGAGGAATTTCGTGAGTGGCAAGTTGAAAACAGGCAAAAAAAGTCAGTTCGTTCAGCTATATCAGCTATACTCTGGCCGCTTATAGTTGTCGCTTATTTCTTCATAAGCTTCTTCTTCGGGCAGTGGCATATCAGCTGGCTTATTTTCATCATAGGTGTATGTCTGGAAGGTGTAATCAGCTTGATCTTCCAGTTGAGAATGGGGGATAGAAAATGAAAACAATCAGAATCATACAGTTGGTAATTTTGCTACTGGTTATTGTGATACTTGCAGCTGTTCTTGTTGTTGGTCTCTTAGGTCGGCTGCCGGTAACTTTTGCCGGTGTGTTTGGTAATTTGGCTTCGGTGGATTCAGTAATGGTATTTGACCGACAATATAATGGCAGTGGTTTAAATAAAATCGATGCTGATCTGAGCACCGCAAGTATTGAGTTCGAATTCTCTCAAGATGATGAGCTAAGAGTTGTTTACTATGGCCCGGAAAAAGAAATTAACAATCCAACCATAGATATTGATTATGACGAGATTCAACTAAATATAAACCAGGCAAATCGATTTGGTTTTTTCAATAACATTATTAACGAAAGAGTAATTGTCTATTTGCCGGCAGATTTTTCTTCGGATATCATATGTAAAACTGCCTCAGGAAACATAAAAATGAATGATAATATGGCCCTGAATAAACTTGAAATGAGTGTCAGTTCAGGTAATATATCCATGCAGGATATAGACGCGCCGAACTTGAAAATCAATCTATCTTCTGGTGGTATTTCCGCAGATGAAATGCTTCTGGAACAATATGGGATCAAGGTGTCTTCAGGAAGCGTCAAGTTAAATAGTCTTAAAGGAACAGGTGATATAAAAACAACCTCCGGCAGCATTAGTATTGATTCATATGAAGGTTCGGGTCTCTTGAAATCGACTTCAGGCAACGTCAATCTTGGACTTAAGATGCTTACAGACGATCTTGATATCGAACTGACGTCTGGTGGAGCAAATATCAGAATACTGCAGTCTGCACCTGACTTCTCATGCGATTTCGATGTTGTCAGCGGCAGTATTAGAACAAATTTCGGCGATGTTGACGATGAAATAGCAGGTGCTTCATTTGATTACGACTTCACAGACGACGCAAATAACAAATTACGCATCAAAACTACTTCAGGAAATTTGAAGGTAGAACATGTATCATCTTAACATCACTTGCTCCGCCGTAAAAAAAACGGTCGAATAGATGTGTCTACAACAATTGTTAGTAGGATCACAAACATCAGCGAAAGAGCAATAATCAGTTCCGAAACGCTGATATAGACAAAACCATCTGGCAGCAGGAAACTCAATTTTTCCGCACGGATAATTTGTCCAAATTGGGGCATTATAGTCTGATCATCAATTATTTGTTTGAAGTACAGGGCGTTATTTCTTATGCCTTCCGCAATGACAGGGTCCGAAATATCGTTGAGATAATCAGCACTTATCGGCATGATACCATTATTTTGTATTAGAACTGATAGGTGAGTTCCCAAACCAATGCCTAATCCGATATAAGCAATAACAAGTAGAGATGCAGAAATGGCTGTGAACAGTTGACTGTATCTCTGCTTGTTTGTTTTCTTCCCATTGTTTTCTTTGCTTGCTTCTGCGACTTCTTTTCTTTTTGGCGCTTTCTTATTATCGGCACCTGTTCTGACCAGGTCTTGCCAATTATATACTGCTTTTATGATTCTGCTGAAGAGATTAACTACAATGAAAACAAGCAAAACACTATGTGCTAGTACTATTAGCATTTTCAAGAGCCAGTTATTGTCCTGCCATAATATTTCAGGATTAACTACTGCCAGAAAATGTGGCAGCGAGGACAGCAAAACCGCTAACAGCAGCAACCATAATAGCTTGGTTTTTTCCAATAATAAACAGCGGGGCTGCCGCGTAAGCAGCAGCCCTGCGATCATTCCGATAGAAGCACAAAAGAGATATAGCATTACAATCCTAATCCTTACTTAACGACCAGATTTGCCAGTCTGCCTTTGACATAGATAAATTTCACCAAGTTACGCCCAGCCAGATAAGCTTCGTAGTTTTCGTCACTGGTTATCATATCCTGTACCTGCTGATTATCAGCGTCACTTGGAATATTAATCCTGAACTTCACCTGTCCATTGATTTGTACAGCAATTTCAATTGTATCCCTAATCAAGGCCTGTTCGTCAAATGCAGGCCATGTGCTGGTAAAAATTGAATTTTTATAGCCAAGTTTTTCCCACATTTCTTCAGCAAAATGTGGCGCAAAAGGAGCTATTAACATTACCAGATCCTTAACGACTTCACGGACAAATACCTGATCAGGCCGATCTGATTGTTGATACTTATTCAGAGCATTCAACAGCTCCATCATACGGGAGATAGATGTGTTGAATTGGAACTTCTCCGCGTCTGTGGTAACACCACGTATGGCATAGTGTCTTGCGTATTGGAGATCTTTTTCCAGTTGCGTGAATTTTGCCGGATCTGATGAGCCTGAAGCATCAGCGGAGGAAGAATCTTCCACCAGCTTTTCAATTCGTGAAACGAATTTCACAATTGCTTTTACCCCATCATCATTCCATGGCCCGCCCTCGGTATAAGCGAAGCCAAATCCGAGATACAGTCTGAAGACATCCGAGCCATACTCACTGATATAATCATCTGGAGAAATAGTGTTGCCCCTTGACTTTGACATTTTCTGGCCATCAGAACCGAGAATAGTTCCCTGATGCACAAGTGAGGCAAAAGGTTCATCAAAATCCAGATGCCCCATATCACGAAGTGCTTTTGTTATAAATCTGGCGTATAGCAGATGCATGGCCGCATGTTCAGCGCCGCCAATATATTTATCGACTGGACAAAGCGCATTTACCTTGTCCCTGGCAAAAGCCTGCTTATCATTCTTGTTGTCGACATAGCGGAATTGATACCACGATGAACAAACAAAAGTATCAAGTGTGTCGGGATCGCGTTTGGCTGAACCACCACAGGCAGGACATGTTGTGTTTATGAATTCACTGCTCTTCTTAAGCGGTGATTCGCCATCAGGTGCAAATTCTACATTATATGGCAACTCAACAGGCAGTTGATCCTCCGGAACGGGAACTGCTCCACATTTATCGCAATAAACCATTGGAATCGGCGTGCCCCAGTAGCGTTGCCTTGAAACCAGCCAATCACGAAGACGATAGTTAATTTTAAGACTTCCGTGGTTCTCTTCCTGTAATTTGCTGACGATTGCCTGTATGGCTGATTGTGAATCAAGACCTGAGAAATTATCACTGTCAACCAGTATCCCCTTATCCGTATAAGGCAAATCATCAGAACTGCCATCAGCAGACTTGATGACACGTTTAATGGGCAGCTCAAATTTCTGGGCAAATTCATAATCTCTATCATCGTGGGCGGGAACAGCCATAACAATACCTGTACCATAACCGGCAATGACATAGTCAGATGCCCAGATTGGTACCTGATTACCGGTAATTGGATGGATGGCATATGAACCTGTGAAAACACCGGTTTTTTCCCGCACAGTTGACATGCGCTCAATATCACTTATTTTTCTTGTTTGATCCTGATATGCCTTAACTTGATCACGACAATCGTCAGTGGTTAATAAATCACAGATCTCACTCTCGGGAGCGACAACTACATAAGTAACACCCATAAGAGTATCTGCTCTGGTCGTAAATACCGGTAGTTCAAGAACACTGCCGTCAGCATTTATAACAGGCTGCTCGTTTTTTCGTGCTCCGAATACAATCTCAGCGCCTTCAGAACGACCGATCCAATTAGTTTGGATTTTCTTGGTTTTTTCCGGCCAATCAAGATCCGGCAGACAATCAAGCAGCTCCTGAGCGTATTCGGTAATTTTGAAAAACCACTGAGTTAGGTTCTTCTTAGTAACCTCGGCATGACAGCGTTCACAAGTTCCTTCAACGACCTGCTCATTTGCCAGAACAGTCTGACAATCCGGGCACCAATTAACTGGAGCGTTTTTTCTGTATGCCAGACCTTTTTTATACAATTGCAGGAACAGCCACTGATTCCAGCGGTAATACTCAGGCATGCAGGTAGCAAGTTCATGATCCCAATTAAACATACCGCCCATCTCGCGCAGCTGCTTTTCCATGGTTTTAATATTATTGAGTGTGCTATCCTGAGGATGTATACCGGTTTTGATGGCATAATTTTCAGCAGGTAAGCCAAAAGCATCAAATCCCATTGGCTGAAATACTTCATATCCCTGCATTTTTTTCATTCTTGCCCATGAATCGGAAAGTGAATAATTATACCAGTGTCCAACATGAAGGTTGGCACCTGAGGGATAAGAAAACATCTCAAGAACATAAAGCTTCTTATCTTTTCTGTTCTCGTCGAAACGATGCAAACCAGCATCTTCCCATCTTTTTTGCCATTTACGGTCAATATCTACTGAATAAGCCATTTTGAAAACCCTTTCCACATGATTTATAAAACAGAGTTATTCTATCACAAAAGAGCAACAGGATACATCTGCCATAATGTCCAATGATCGTGCTATTTCCTCATGTATCCAATTAAACTCCGGTCATCAATCTATGTAATAAAACCAGCAGGAGAATATGTATTGGATAAAACACATAAAAACCATAGCGTGCCCAGGCAGGTGGTCGTTTTTCTTTTATATGTTTAAGACAAAGAGGTATTGATAACAAAGAGAAAAGCTGCACTACAGCCCAGGCGGTTATCCCAGGATCAGTAATGATACGATAAATCATATACACAATATTTAGAGGAACAAGCAACAACCATATTCTGCGCTCCCAGTCTGTTTCGTCCTGTCTGTCAATCGCCAGATGGAAGAACAAAACGGTAAGAAGTCCGTAAACCCCGTAATCAGGCTTGAGCCAGAGAGCCGCGATAATTGATAGTAATATCATGACAATTCCGAGGGGGACGCCAATACGGGGGTCAAGTTCAATCCCGCCGATGTTCACGCGCACATTGAAGCGGCTTACAGGTTTAACCGGTAGTGTGCCATCGGCCGCGGCAACCGGTCGCAGACCTGCTACCAGATCGCGCCATGAATAACGTGCCATCTGATAACCTGCAAGCATCACTATTGCCAAAGAGAATGTTACGAGTACATTTGTACCCGGAAGATGATAACCGGCCAGATTGTTAGCAAAGCGAATGATCACTTCTGAAACAACGGCAAAAGCTCCCATACGCAAAAAATATTTAAATAAACTTCGTGTGCGTCCAAAACCACGAGCGATATACCAGGCAAAAATAGGGAAGGCCAGTCTGCCAACCGTTCTGAGCAGCATTGCAGGAAACGGCGGAAGCACATCATAAAAATAGAAACCTATATGATCGAGAAGCATAAATAGACAAGCCAGCAGCTTCAGCACAGACAAACCTCCCGTAAAGGACTTTTGACAACATATATAATTGATTATATTATCAACATATTGTATCATTGTATGGCGTAAGTAACAAATATTACTGCCCGTATTATGGGTTTTTGGAAGAGGTACAGTAAATGGGTTTAGGTATGGATATCGGCATCGATCTTGGTACAGCATCAGTTCTTATATATGTAAAAGGTAAAGGTGTTGTTCTGAGAGAGCCATCTGTTGTCGCGATTAATTCAAAAACGGGAAAAGTCCTGGCCGTAGGTGAGAGCGCAAGTCTCATGCTTGGCAGAACTCCCGGCATAGTAGATGCCATCCGTCCTCTGCGTGATGGCGTTATTTCTGATTTTAAAGTTACTGAGGTTATGCTCAAAGCCTTTATCGGCAGAGTTTGCAAAGGTGTGCGGGCTAAGTATTTTAAACCGACCATTGTTGTCTGTGTTCCAAGTGTTATCACACCTGTTGAGCAAAAAGCTGTAGAAGATGCCTGTCGTCATGCCGGCGCGAAGGATGTTTTTCTTATTCGTGAACCAATAGCTGCAGCAATCGGAGCTGGTATTGACATTGCAAAAGCCTGCGGTAGTATGATTGTTGATATCGGTGGTGGTACTACGGACATCGCTGTTATTTCTCTGATGCAGCCGGTAGTCGACTATTCGTTGAAGGTAGCTGGTGATCGTTTCGATGAAGCGATTGTCAAACACGTGAGACGTAAGCATAATATTTTAATCGGTGACAGAACTGCTGAAGAATTGAAAATAAATATTGGCTGTGCCTATCCACGTGAAGAAGAGCTTACTATGGAAGTGCGCGGACGTAATCTGATAACCGGTCTGCCGGCAACTATTTCAGTTTCATCGACTGAAATGCTCGAAGCGCTCGAAGAGCCTGTCAGTCAGATTTTTGAAGCTGTTCACTCTGTACTTGAACGTACTCCGCCTGAACTTATGGCTGATATCAGTCAGAGAGGCATAGTACTCACAGGCGGTGGCGCCCTGCTGTATGGCCTTGAGCGCATGTTGGCCGCTAAAATCGGTATAGATGTTGTAGTTGCTGACGACGCTGTTTCTTGTGTTGCTATCGGCACAGGCCGGGCGCTGGCTATGATGGATAAGTTTGCTGCTTTGAGTGATGCCTGATAGTAACTTGTTCATATCTTATCATTGTTTTAAAATGTGAATGGATTTGCCTAACGAAGTCTGTCGAACACATTGCGTTTCGACAGGCTTTTTCCATGTTTTACTTAAATATGCTGCTTTTTGCCTGCGTTTTTGCTCATGCAAGGTAGAAATTGCAAATATTTTATGAAATAAGCGCTTAAATTCTTGACGAGAAGATGCTCACTCATTATAATTTAGACAATTCTTGAATGAAATTCTATTCTTCAGATATTCTCTGTTACAATTTTGAATCTGCAGTAAGACAAGACGTATTACTGTTTCATTTCCGGCAGATAACTATCATATTTCTCAAGGATTGTTTCTAATTTGGAATGAATCTGACAAACTAACCAGTATACCTGGTATTATGAGGTGATTAAATGCCTTCAACCAATTTGACCGGCAAAACCAAGGCTGATCTTGTTGCGCTTGCGGAATTATCTGGTCTGATGACCGCTACCGCAGCGCGTAAAATGACTAAGGCGGCACTGATTGAATATTTTCAAAATGCCGAATCTAAGAGCAGTACTTCCGATCAGGCTGCGCCTTCTGCGAAGACTACGAAGGCCAAGTCTCCAGATGAGACTGCGCCAGACTTAAAAAACGCACCAGTCAAGAAGAAGATCAGTACGCGCGGCCGCAAACGTAAACCGGAATTAGCTGATACTAAAACAACTGCTAAATCTGTGGAAGCGAGCGTTTCAATTTCGAAGGGCACAGCAGAGAGCGACAAAACGGCGACTGATAGTACTGTTGCCGATGAGCAAACTGTGACTCAGGCAACTGCCAGACCAGCCAGAAGAACTACGCGTAAAACAGCTTCTGCCAAAAAAAATACTACATCTTCTTCAAAAACAGCAGCAGAAAAAGAATCAGTAGATTCAAGCAGATCTTCGGCTTCTTCTATCGATAAAGTCACAGATGAAGAGAAGACAGGAATATCAGCTGAGATCGATAAGCAAGCTGAAGCTGATAAACAGTTAGCTGGAAAGACACAGGAGAAGCAGACAAAAAGCAGAAGTCGCGGTAGGCCTGCAAGCTCAGCTGTAAAAACGAAAAGCCCAACTGTGAAAACGAAGGCTACCGGTCGTGGACGTAAGAATACAGTCTCAAAAGCGGATCAGGCTGTTGCTGATAATAAGGATCAGCCAGCGGATAAGCCTGAACAGGCTGCAGCTGTAGCTGTTGAAAAAACGCAGACAAATTCGACTGACACACTATCTAATAAGAATACACAAGTAAAAACAACATCTGATGTTGATGCGAAATCTGAACGTGAAATTGATTCGCAAAACGCTATAAAGACAAGAGCCGGTAAGGATAATATACAAGATACAAAACAAGATACCAAGCAAGATACAAAACAAGATACAAAACAAGAAAAAACGCAGGAGCCGAAGCAGGGTGAAATTGCAGATAATAAGCAATCGACTCAGCCAAATCAAAGCAAACAACAGCGACGACCACTTGTTGAACAAGGGGAACCTGTTTCCGGTATTTTAGAAATCATGCCGGATGGCTACGGTTTTTTACGCAAAGACAATTATCTCCAAGGCAACAAAGATATTTATGTACCGCCACAATATATTAGGCGTTTTAACCTTAGAACCGGTGACTTCGTGACTGGTCCAGGCAAACTTCAGCGCGAAAACGACCGTTATCAGGCATTACTTTATGTCAAAGAAGTAAATGGCATGCCTCCAGATAAAATGATTCGCAGACCACAGTTTGACCGGTTGACACCAATATATCCTGATGATCGTTTCCACTTGGAAACCACCAGAAATGAGTTGTCGACAAGAATTATTGATCTGGCAGCTCCAATTGGCAAAGGTCAAAGAGGTATGATTGTTTCACCGCCGAAGGCCGGTAAAACAATTCTGCTGCAGAAAATTGCCAACGCCATCAGTATAAATAATCCCGATGTGAAATTAATTGTTTTGTTAATAGATGAACGCCCTGAAGAAGTGACTGATATGCAGCGTTCGATCAAGGGTGAGGTTGTTTATTCAACTTTTGATAAAACTCCGGAGAATCATGTGAAGGTTACAGAACTTGTGCTCGAAAGAGCGATGCGTCTAGTTGAGCTCAAGCAGGACGTTGTAATTCTGCTTGATAGTATGACTCGACTGGCCAGAGCGTATAATCTGAGCATAAATCCAACCGGCAGAACACTGTCAGGTGGACTTGATCCCGGTGCTCTCTATGGCCCTAAGAGATTTTTTGGTGCCGCGCGTAATATTGAAAATGGCGGTAGCTTAACCATTATTGCCACCTCGCTTATTGAAACCGGTTCGCGTATGGATGAAGTTATTTTCGAGGAATTCAAAGGTACTGGCAATATGGAAGTATATCTTGATCGCAAGTTGTCAGAGAAACGTATATTCCCGGCGATCGATATAAATCGTTCAGGTACGAGAAGAGAAGAACTTCTGATGACAGAAAAAGAACTTGATGCTGTGTGGACTATCCGCAAAGCTTTTAGCCAGCTTGATACAGCTGCAGTTACTGAAACAATAATCAACTTATTGCTGAAAACGCAAAATAATGAGCACTTCACTTCTTCAATTAACGTATCGTTTAATGACAAGAGTGTTTTTGAGGCAATGCGTGGAAATCGGCCTGCTGGTTCAGGTAATCAAAATGGCAACGGGAATAGTGGCAATCGCCCGTAAATAGGATTAGCTAACTTGCAACAGATGTCATTGATGTCAATCTATTGACAATATTGTTGTTCTGTTATAAAATTTATTAGGTTAGTTAGAATCTGGTAAAACATACGTGTCAAAGCAATGGGCATAGATACGCGTTTTACTCTTGAGAGGTGAGAAATATGAAAGAAGGAATTCATCCTAATTATGTCAAGGCGTCGGTAAGATGTGCTTGTGGCGAAACCTTCGAGACAGGATCTGTCAAGGAGAGCATGACGGTTGATATCTGTTCCAAGTGTCATCCATTTTACACAGGAAAACAGAAACTGGTAGATACCGGTGGACGCGTAGACAAGTTTAAGAAGAGAATGGGGCAGAAGTAATTGCTGCAGATTGGAGGCTGGTAGTAACCAGCCTCCTTTTTCTTATCACAATTTCATGTAATAATAGTTGGCAGAATATTTATTGTCATTTAATATGACACCAGATAAGGAGGAAGCTGTTATTTTCTATTGGATAGCAGCATGCTGAATGGTTATTAGAAATAACGAACAGGACAATGCGGCCTGTAAAAAGACAACTATTGGTGGTCAGGCTCTGATTGAGGGTCTGCTTATGATTGGTCCGGAAAAAAAATCGATGGCAGTACGCAAGCCTGATGGCGAAATAATTGTCGAGGATCTTCCGATGAATCGCTGGTCGGGAATGGCTAATGTGCCTTTTGTCAGAGGCTCGATTAGGCTTTTTCGTCAGTTAGTTACCGGTACACGTGCTCTGCTGAAGTCTGCTGAGTATATGGATGAAGAACCTGATAACGCCACAGCTGCCGATACAGATTCTCCGAGTGAAAAACCGAAAAAGAGTTTTCTTGATCGTTTTTTTGAGAAACATAGCGAGCTGATGCTTTATATATCTGCGATAATGGGTATTCTTTTTAGTATAGTTTTATTTATTCTGCTACCCGGGTTGCTCACGGATTTACTGCGCGAATTTGTTTTTGGCGGACAGGTAAATGATAAAGGCACTTCTTTGATTCTAACCATAATAGAAGGTGTTGTAAGAATTACGATATTTGTTGCCTATCTTGCTCTTGCGTCGAAGATGAAAGATATCAAAAGAGTTTGGATGTATCATGGCGCTGAGCATAAAACTATTGCCTGCTATGAGGCAAGAGAGGAGCTTACCGTAGAGAACGCACGTAAACATAGCCGCTTCCATCCGCGTTGTGGCACAGCTTTTATGTTTACAGTTCTTATAGTCAGTATAATCATATTTGCTTTTATGGGCTGGCGTAATCGCTGGTTGAATATGCTAATAAGATTTTTGCTTGTTCCGTTGATCGCAGGTATTGCTTATGAGATTATTCGCTGGACCGGGAGATTTGATAATTGGCTGACAAGAGCTGTGGCGGCTCCTGGTCTTTGGCTTCAGCGTTTAACCACAGCTGAGCCGGATGATAGTATGCTTGAGGTCGCTATAGTCGCTATGAAAGCAGTTCTGCCGGAAGATGATAATAAGGATAATTGGTAAAATCAATGCCGGATAAACAAACAACAACCTGTACTGAACAATTAAGTTTAAAGGATTTTTTGCAATCGGCAGCGGACAAGTTGTCTCAGGCTGAGGTTTATCAGCCTCTGATGGAAGCAAGATATCTTGCTTGTTCCGTTCTTGGCCTTAGCCTTGCGCAAATTGTCGCAAAACCTGATATGCATCTGAATCCATCAGATATAGAGCGTTTGCAAAAGATTATTGATCGTCGGAGCGTCCGGGAACCAGCTGCGTATATTACCGGCAAGCAAGGTTTTTATGGTAGAGAGTTTATTGTTGGCAAAGGAAGTTTAATACCTCGAGCGGATACTGAAGTGCTGATTGAACAGGTTCTGCTACTGGCAGAGAATATGTGGAACACAGATTCTCAAAGGGAGCTAAATCTGCTCGATACTTTTACCGGTAGTGGGTGTGTAGGTTTGACGTTGGCTCTTGAGCTCAAGCGTAGAAATATAGTTGTTAATGTTGATCTTGCGGATATAAGCAGCGAAGCGCTGACGTATGCGTCCGATAATGTCAGAGAGCTAAAGCTTACGGAATCTGTCAGAATATTCCAGACTGATATATGGCCAAAAACAAGCAATGACTGCAGGTGGGATTTAATTACCGCAAATCCACCTTATATAAATAGCGATGTTATACCTCGATTAGAGCTCGAAGTGCGTGAATATGAGCCGCTAATAGCACTTGATGGCGGTAAGGACGGTCTTGAATTCTACCGGAGACTTCTATTAGAGGCGCATGACCATCTTGCTGAGTCAGGTTACCTCGCCATGGAACATGGTTATGATCAGGCTGAAGCAGTTGAAGATCTGGCAATCAACAACGGCTGGCAGGAAGTCAAACAATTCTCTGATTATGGTGGACGACCACGAGTTACAATATGTAGAAAATGAGAAGGTATAAGTATGGCATCAAAATATGAATTATATCAATTTAAACCTGGCGAAAGACTCCGCCTTAAGAAACAGCATCCATGCGGTGGTTATGATTGGGAAGTTGTGCGAATTGGAGCGGATATTACCATTAAATGTCTTAATTGCGGCCGGCAGATGAATATGCCACGAAGACAGCTGGAAAAAGCAGTCAAAGCTATACTTGAATAATTATAACTTGTGTTTGAGTCATGTTAGAATGAAATAGACAAGGGGTAGTACTGATGGATAATTATGATCAACTGAATAAATGGCTTGATGACATTGAAGGTTTTCGCCAGGCTGAATGGGACAAACTGCCTGATATTGGCCTTTATATGGATCAGGTGCAAACATACATTGAACGTCAGCTAAGTGCTTTTACCAGAAATGAAAAGGATAAATTACTGACTCCCGCAATGATCAACAACTACATCAAGGATAATCTGATACCAAGAGCTGAGGCAAAAAAATATTCCTCATCACATGTCGCTTTGTTGATTATGATTGCGACTCTCAAGCAAGTTCTTTCTATGCAAAACTTAAAAAATATGTTGGCTGACTGCAGAGATCAGGAGCAGGTTCAAGGTGTTTACGCTCATTATCTGCAGCACCAGCAGAATGATCTGCACAGCTTATCTGTTGAGATCACAAATAAGATCAACAAAGATAATACACAAGGTTCTGTCGACCATGAATACATGCGGCTTCTGGCACTTGAGCTTAGTATTGAAGCAAGAAATAGAATACTTATGTCGGAGAAAATCCTTGAGTATATGCAGAAACAATCTGAAGATGATGAGAAGCTCAAGGTAGATAATCAGAAGAAGGAAAAGTAATTAGTAATAAATATAAAACAAGGCTCTGTCCATTCTAAACGGACAGAGCCTCTTTTTTCTCTTTATATCTGTGAACTGCATGCTGTCTTCTTTTAAATAGATCAGCCTGCCTGCTCGACTGCGACCGCGACAGCAACAGAAGCGCCAACCATCGGATTGTTGCCCATACCGAGGAAGCCCATCATCTCAACATGAGCAGGAACCGATGAAGAACCTGCGAACTGAGCATCTGAATGCATACGGCCCATTGTGTCTGTCATACCATAGGAAGCGGGGCCGGCAGCCATGTTGTCAGGATGTAGTGTGCGTCCTGTACCACCGCCTGAGGCAACTGAGAAGTACTTCTTGCCTTGCTCAATACATTCCTTCTTATATGTGCCTGCTGTAGGATGTTGGAAACGTGTGGGATTTGTTGAATTTCCAGTGATAGAAACATCAACGCCTTCAAGATGCATAACCGCAACGCCCTCGCGAACATCGTCTACACCATAACAGCGGACTTTTGCGCGATCACCTTCAGAATAAGAAGTTTCTTTGACTATTTTCACTTCGCCTGACGCATAGTCAAACTGGGTTTGAACATAGGTGAAGCCATTGATTCTGGAAATGATCATCGCGGCATCTTTGCCCAGTCCGTTAAGAATTACTCTCAGCGGCTCAGAGCGAACGATGTTTGCTGACTTTGCTATACCGATAGCTCCTTCAGCAGCGGCAAAAGACTCGTGTCCTGCCAGAAACGCGAAACATTTTGTTTCTTCACGTAGAAGCATAGCTGCGAGATTACCGTGTCCGATTCCGACTTTGCGGTCGTCTGCTACCGATCCGGGGATACAGAAGGCCTGCAGACCGATACCGATGGCTTCGGCTGCTTCAGCGGCTTTTGTACAGCCCTTCTTAATTGCGATAGCGGCTCCGATTACGTAGGCCCATGCTGCGTTTTCGAAGGCAATTGGCTGGATTTCTTTACAAATTTTATAGGGATCTATACCCTTGGAATCGCAGATAGCTTTTGCCTCTTCAATTGAGCTGATGCCATAATCTGCGAGGGTTTTATTAATCTGAGCTATTCTGCGGTCATAACTTTCAAAAAGTGCCATGGATTATTTGCTCCTTTCGCGGTAAATGCTTATTCGTGGCGTGGATCGATATAGCGTGCTGCGTCAGCGAAACGACCATATGTGCCGAGATTTTTCTCGTAGGCTTCGTTGGCGTCCACACCTTTTTTGATCATCTCAAGCATTGGTCCAATTTTCAGAAATTGATAGCCAATGATCTGATCATCTTTGTCGAGACCCATTTTTACGACATAGCCTTCTGTAAGCTCGAGGTAGCGAGGTCCTTTTTCCAGGGTGCTGTACATTGTTCCAACTGAACTACGCAGTCCTTTGCCCAGATCTTCCAGACCGGCGCCGATGGGCAGACCGTTTTCAGAAAAGGCGGACTGTGAACGTCCATACACAATTTGCAGGAAGAGCTCACGCATCGCAGTGTTAATAGCATCACAAACGAGGTCAGTGTTAAGAGCCTCGAGAATTGTCTTACCTGTTAGAATTTCCGCGGCCATGGCAGCAGAATGAGTCATTCCGGTGCAGCCAATAGTCTCAACAAGTGCTTCCTGAATGATGCCCTCTTTGATGTTGAGTGACAGTTTGCAGGTTCCTTGCTGTGGTGCACACCAGCCGACACCATGAGTGAAACCGGATATATCAGAAATCTCTTTTGCCTGAATCCAGCGTCCCTCCTCGGGAATCGGTGCGGGGCCGTGGTTGGGACCCTTGGCCACACAGGTCATGTGCTCAATTTCATGTGTTTTCAGCATGTAGGTTTCCCCTTTCAAAAATAATTACGTAACAGTTGTGGCAAAAAAACCAACG
>JAQVJP010000183.1 GCA_028695145.1 Eubacteriales bacterium | reverse complement strand
TAATGCGGAGCTGAACGCTCTTTTGCTTCCAGACTCTGAGTTTTGTGCATTACGAACGACAGCGAATTCTCTGCCTAAAGCAGGGGAAGCCCCGTCTAAGCTCTTGGCTTAGGCGGGGAGGGTTCACGCAAATATCTTTTATCGCGCAAAAAACATTTACAGTTGTCATTATTGATTTCGACTAAACCTCATGTTATGCTCAACTTAGCATCTGGAGTTGACACCAAATCCGCGGATTCGCTTCAACTTGATTTCATGCTGAATATTAATGAAAATTAATTTTCGAGAGAACATAGAGAGAATATGAGGATGTTGACACATGAATATAGCCGAAGTTGCCAGGAAGTATGATCTGACGCAGGACACGCTACGTTATTATGAAAAAATAGGCTTGATTCCTCCTGTGAATCGCACGTCCGGCGGCACACGAGATTACAATGAACATGATTGCGGCTGGGTAGATTTTATTAAGTGTATGCGCAGCGCAGGAGTACAAATTGAAGCTCTTGCTGAATATGTCAGACTCTGCCAGCTCGGCGATTCAACAATCGGTGAACGCAAAGAAATTCTAATGCGTGAACGCAGACGTATCGCGGATCAGATCGCTGAAATGCAGGGCACACTTAATCGTCTTGACGCGAAAATCGAGCACTATGCCAGAGATATTGTACCGGCTCAGAGAGAGCTGTTTGCGAGCAGTGTATCAGAACACACGCATGCCCAATAAATCGAAAGTTATGGTGAAATTATATGAGACAACGTAGATTCACGGCTCTGATAACCATAATTGTAATTACTGTAGCTTTTGCCGTTATTTCATCTGGATGTTCTCAGATTACCGAAGGCTGGCATGTGCTGCAAGACTTGTTTGACGGTTCAGGAAACGGAAACGTTACTGATACATCTGACACCGATACAACAACTATTATTCCTGACACTTCAAATAGTGATGAAACAATTGTAACAAGCAGTGACCCCGGTGAAAGCACGGAACCGCCTGAGGGTGATGAGTTTGTTCGTTCCGCTCGTATGCTTGATCGTCTGATCTGGGATGTTGGCGAGCAGATTTTTTATATTGATCTTAATAGCATGACACTGCACCATCGCTACGATATCGAGATTGAAGTAAGTGAGGACGATGAATCTGAGAGCGAAACCATAACGTCGGCTCCTATTGATGAGATGCTGATTGAAGACGTTTCCGCGATTGTCGGTTTCTCTGAGGAACGTATTTTCTGCCTATCAACAGAGATGCGCGACAGCGAAGGCAGGGTCTTGCATGATGTTGTAGCCGCAGCCTACGATGGCAATGATCGCGAGATCGTAGCCTATAGCATCGAGAACGCTGCGGTTATTGACGATAACTGGCTGTTGATCTCGCGTTACAGCACAGTGGATGAAACAGACGATCCGCCAACTGGTGAAGTGCAATATGGTCCTCTTGAAATTGTCGTAATAAACCTGAAGAAACAGGAAGAATATGTTATTTTCAGCGATGATGGCAATATCTACCCCGGCATGGATCAGACCGACATGGCTCTTGGTTGTTATTTCTATCCTGAAGATGACGGAATTCGCGTTGAAGTGGCTTATCCGGGCTATTCTGAATACCCTTACATGCGCTATTTGCTGTATAACAACGGAGAGATAGTTCAGGATAGCAAAACAACTGCCTGGGAAGATAATCTTGGCGAGTTCATCTATGAACAGGGGATGGCAGTACCGCTGCAGGAAGTAAAAATATATAATGATCTGGCGATTCACAAGCACAACGCCGGCGAATCAACAACACTCATATATGATCATCCCGATAAGAGCTTTGAAATCTTGAGCAACAGTAATTACTACGTGATTGACTTCTTCTTCCATCAAGGGCATGTACTAATTCAGTATTTTGATCCGGACGTCGGTATTGATGAATCACAGCTGAATCAACTAATCTATGACCCTGCTGACGATTCAATAGAGACTATCCCCAATGTATTTGATAATTTCTACCAGTTCGGAAATAATCTGGCCGGCTTAAAAATCGAACGACTGGGTGAAGACATGTCAAATAATGTAGAGGGGCGTTTCACTGTTGATCTTGTCGATGCCAACGGAGCGGCAACTGAAACGTTGTTCGAGCAGGTGCTGAAGACCGGATCCATTTATGGCGATATTTCCTATCGTTCATGGCGAGCCGGTCACGATCTTGTTATCTATTATGAAACACATCAGCCGGATACAGGAGAGATCACAGCAACCTCTCATAACTGGATATTCATCAGCCTAACTTAGCAAACAAATCACATATTATCGCGGATAATGATATTTGAGTTTCGCAAAGAAGTCTTCAATAATTACACGACTGTCCAAGTTGTGATATACCCTGATCATTCTGTCGTCTCTTACATACTCACCATATTTGCCATCAGGCAAGAATCGTTGAGCCTTTCTCATTTCCATATTTTGACCCTGAGGCGTAAGCAGTACACCAACGGAAGGACTGTCACCCAGCGACCATCCTTCTCCGGTTCGAATGAAAACTGTTTTTGCGCCTCTGCTCATAGAGCCAAAAAAGTCGAGTTCATCCATATTACCAGCACATTCTTCTTCGTTAACTTGCATCATCTTGGTAAAAAGATATTCCCCTATTTCACCGCAGGGTTTAACTTTTTCATGCAGCTCATAAAATGATACAGCCATTCTCGTGTAGGTACCCAATGGAATCTGCCACAATTCTATCTTCGATTCCATGATGACGTTTGCAGCATCAAGATCGTTAGCAAGATTGAAATCCATATGTCCTTCCGGATAACTTCCTCCGCCTATCCATATAGCAATCAGGTTTTCGGCGATAGCGGGGTTCGATTTATATGCAGATGCCAGATTAGTAATCGCTCCCATATTTAGAACAAACAAAGGTCGGTCATCCTTCTTAAGAGCTTCTTCTATTATGAATTTGACACCTTCTGAATCACCTTTGCAATTATCGCTTCTCATAGTAAACTTCTCGCCCTGAAAAACAGGCACCTGCTTTTCAATCCCCATCTTTTCTACGACATTTAGAATCTCTTGATAGCTGCTTAGCATTGAATCTGTTTTATCATTATTACCGAAGTGCTCAGCGATAATACCAACAACGTCAAACTTAGGTGTTAGAAGCGCATGAACAATCGCAAATTGATCATCTGCTTCTGCACCTGCATCGGTGTCAATAATAACTCTAATCTGCTTATTGTTCGGTACAGCATATACATGTTCTTTCATAGCAGCCTCCAATTTTTTTGCTTTTCTATTTATCCTGTAGAAAATATTATCATTTACGCCAAGTAAAAAGTTGTATATTTTTATTCAATATTCCTATATTATTTGACATATGATATATTTACTAATCAGAAAGACGAAGTTGATAAAGTCCGTATACTTGGTGTAAATTGAGAAATAAAAAAAGAGCCACGAGCTCTCTTTCGGTATAATAGGTTTTGCGAAACTAACAACTGAAAGGAAAGAGATCATGGCTCAAGTACATCTTAC
>JAQVJP010000182.1 GCA_028695145.1 Eubacteriales bacterium | reverse complement strand
CAATAAATCCAATGACATTCCCATTAAGAATCTTCCCACATTTTAACTGTTTGAATTGTTCAACCCATGAAGAATCTGGCGTTACGCAATATTTAAGATGGGCAAAACTATTTTTGCTTTCATCCGCCTTCACCTCTGGATCTATTACTATAAATTCAGTTTTGGATCTTATTGATCTCAAGAAATACTCAGACCAACAATCTGCTAATTGATATCCATTGTAGTACACATCATTCAAATAAACACGTCCTTCAGCGAACAATGTTTCAAAACCTTTTGTGTAAAATATTCCATCAACAAGCCCATTAATCTTTACTTTGATTTTTTGACCTTTAAGAATACAAAGTTCTTTTTCTCTTCTAAGTTCTTTCTTAGTTTTTGTTGAAACTGTGGTTTCCTTAATAGATTTCTTTTTTGTATTTTTCCCTTTCTTTTGATGTATTTCGTCTATTATAGCCTGTACTTCTGGCTTTTCTTTTAGTATAATAGTAGGCGCTGGTTTGTTGAACTCATTATAAAGCAATGAGTATTGCTTATCTCGTAGACGCAAATTGACATTTCTTTCTTCAAGAGGCATACCTTTTGAGGAAAGAAATTCTGCTATTGTGTCTATGCCAATATTAAAGTTCTTGATAGCATCATGTACGCGCATAACTATAACATAAATTATAATTTTTTATTAATCTCAATCATTTCTCTAACTTTCTCCACATCCCAAGGTATAGGTTTTCGGCGATGAACCATTGAGTGACAGTTAGAGCAAAGAGGACGGAGATCTTCAGTTGGAATAACCAAATGTTCTCCACTATATGAAGATATTGGTTTCAGGTGGTGCACTTCAATAAAGTCAGCACCATCTTCTCCATAAACTTTTTCAAAGTCAAATCCACATATAAAGCATTTGCATCCGTATTTTGCGATGCAGTCACGTTTTGCTCTCGGATCGCGCTCATACCGAGTACCATGTGATTCAACGACGTCTCCTTCAAGATAATATGAAGGCTTTGATGGTTTATAATGTGTCAAATCTAAACCTTGTTTTTGGGCAACATACTCAATATAATAGCCAATTACTTTCATGGAAGTATGACCATTATGTTGTACATGCCATTCTTTGTGTTGCTCTATAATCACTTGATATGATAAAAGTGTATCAATGTCGGTGCAAGCGTACAAGCAATCGAACTTATCATCAATTTCACTCTTAACCAAGGTCAGCAGAGAATCCTCTGCTGCCTTAATAAGTGAGTTAAGTGATGTTGAATTCTTTAGCTTTACCTCACGTAAGAACTTTCTAAAGTCCTTGTGTATAATATCAAATTCTTCTTTTATCATTATTTATGCTTCCTTATAATTGCATAATAGAGAACGTCATCATCTCTGCGCTTGGCTATGGTAGAACCATCGAGGGTATCAAGATTCATATAAGTATTGCTTGAGATCCAGCCACCGCTTATACTATGGTCAGGACGAATTTCAAAAACATCACCATCTCTGCTTGTGAATTTCAGCCACCTATGATGTTCAGCATCAAACAAAGAATGGTCAGGTTTAATGTCTAACACTTCATCGATAATATTATCTGTATATCTATCAGCAGATTCTTTGCTACCAAAGTTCATGTTGATATATGTGTAATCAGAGAATCTATCATTGACAACTTTTCTTTTTGAAGAATCGAGTTGTAACATTATGTCATCAATCTTCAAGCTAAAGATGTCGCGAACTTCCTTGATGAGATATGCTAACATTAAACTTGCAAGGGCACTGTTGACATACATATCACTGAAAGTTACAGACACATGCTTTCCTTTAAACAAGGTTTCAAGTGTTATAATATCAGTCTGCCTCATTGTGCATGGAGCTATAACTTCAGAGAAATATTTAGAGATTTTGAAATTATCAACTTTTGCTGAACCTTCTCGAATTATTTCATCAGGATTGTATTCCAAATTCGGCAACTCTTCATTAACAAACTCAGGCAAAACATCATCGAAATAGACACAACCATCAGAACAACCCCAATCATTTGAGAGAGATAGCATATCTTCATCCTGAGTGAAGTATCGAGTAAGAGTGTCATTCCGGTCTTTTAATATCAGTACAGTTTTATATTTTCCCTGATCTTTTACAAGTTTGACATTGCAATCAGGAAATTTGCCCTTCAAATCTATGTATGGAAATTTGTCTGCATTATCAAGATGCAAATCAGGGTGGTATTCAACAATCAAAGTGATAGTTTTGCCAAGTTCAACTGCTCTTCGAATATTCTTTCCCATTTCCGAACGAATGCTACTCCAATCATTTATTGAATTATTTCCTATAATGTCGGAGACACAGAAGGTAATCTCTTTAACATCCGTTGCTTTGACCGCTTCTTTAACGACGGCTTTTAAAGCCTGATGAGAGACTTTTGCCTGAACACTATTTTGCTGTATATCTGAAGGAATAGGCATTGATTTCTCTTTCTGTATATCAAGCCATTCTATCACCTTACTCTTAGACAGTAAGTGAGCATATGGATAATTAGTTCTATCAACCAAGCAACGTGCACATGCACCACCGTCAACATGGCAGTTACATGTATAGGATTGAACTAACTCACGAGCGATGTCCAATATCTGAGCAAACTCTTGTGGATTATTGAAATGAAGAGAATAGCCACAGCCTCCGCGAGCAGTATCAAAAATAAACAATGCAATGTTGTCTTGCTCGTCCTTAATGCCAAAGTCTATTTCAGTTTCGTCAATACCGAGAAACTTTACCAATGCTCTTTTCAACACTACACCAAGAGAGAATGCCAATTCTTCATCTTTTTCAAAAGTATTACTGTCATATATTGACTTTACACGAATTACGGAGTAGCATGTTTGATGACGACCAGTGAATACTACGTGACGAGCTATGTCTCCTGTATTTGCATCACATACGTCTCCCCACAATCTATTATGGCCTAATTTTATACCATTTGGCAATTCTTTATTATGACCCATCGGCTCTACAACGGCTCTTCCGCAATGCTTACAGAAAGCAAAGCCATATCCATTCCCTACGTTGTAGAAAAGAATTTCTCCAGTTTCTCCACTAGTGTTAACTTCACACATGTTTACATCCTTCATTGGCGATGACCAATCAGAATTAAGCAATACAGGACGAATGTCATAAAATCTTTTTTCTGTTCGTTCTTGACGTGTACTATCTACATTTTGATCAGTACGGAAACCAATTGGCTCGTAAGCCAATGTATATGATCCGTTCTGCTTATCGATAATACTATGATATGGGTTGTTACAGTTAGGGCAAACTCGATTCTCATCCAAAATTGGCAAGTATTCTGTCTTACCACAATGGGGACAATGGTAGATGGCCTTGGTCTGAGTCTTCTCATTATATGCACCGAAAAGCAATACTCCTGCTGAAACATAGTTCTTTTCAGTCAATCTGATCTTCACGATGCTGGCTTTTCTGATCATTGACAAGTTCGGGCGACGCGTCATGATTATCGGCGGGTCGATCGCTATGACGCTGATG
>JAQVJP010000181.1 GCA_028695145.1 Eubacteriales bacterium | reverse complement strand
AGGGGCCCTTTTTTATTCTCCTCACAAAGGACAGTTAAAAATTGTGTTAAAATCCAATGGGGAAGAATTTGAATATGGTTTCAACGATTTATTTGAAACTACCTCCCCTAGTTCTGACTCGTTTGTGGACGTTTCCAGTAGCGACTCCGATTATTGGTATGCATTAACAGCTGCCCAAAATATTGTAAAAGCAGAACTTTCATCTCCTTCTACAGCAAAATTTCCTGCTAGTGATGATGCTTATGTTGTTAGAAAAAATAACAACCAGTGGAAAGTATCCGGCTTTGTTGATTCTCAAAATAGTTTTGGGGCTCTGATTAGAAGCAATTGGAGTACTTCGTTTACTTTGGGATCAACTAGTGGAAGCCAATATAAGGTTACCGACTATTCTGTTTCTATTAATTAAAGTAAATATCTGATTGAAAATTATAAAAACGTAGTCAAATACTCCCACCCAGGAAGAACCACACATGGCAACAACATCAATCTGGCCGATTAGCGGCAATATTCAAACAGTAATCAAATACGTTTCCAATCCCGACAAAACAGATACTCGTAATTTGAGCGAATCAGATATCCAATCATTGAAAGACGTCATGGATTATGCCGTCAATCCAGATAAGACCGAGAAGCAGCATCTGGTTAGCGGTATCAACTGTGTGCCGGCTATAGCTCGAGAGCAGATGCTTATCACCAAAAAGCGTTTCAGTAAGCTGGATGGCAGAACTGCTTATCATGCATACCAATCATTTAGCCCAGGTGAGACCACACCAGATCAAGCGCATCAGATCGGAATGGAGTTCGCGCAGCAGCTCTGGGGTGATCGCTTCCAGGTTGTGGTGGCAACACATATCGACAAGTCACATATCCATAATCATTTTGTGATCAACTCAGTTTCTTTCATGGACGGCAAGAAATTCCATTCAACCTGCGAGAGTTATTTCGGCCAGATGAGAACGCTGTCGGATCAGCTCTGTCGGAAGTATCAGCTTTCAGTAATCGAAAATCCGCCGCGAGATGGGCGCGCGACTAAATCCCATAAGGAATGGCAGGCTGAGCAAGACGGTAAGCCTACGTGGCGCGGTCTTGTTCGGGAAGACATTGATGCAGCGCTACTGGAAGCAACAGTCTGGAGTCAGTTTATCTCCGCGCTTAAGAGTAAAGGCTATGAAATCAAAATAAATGTTAAGCACATTGCTGTCAGGCCGCCGGGAAAAGAACGCTTCATCCGCTTGCGCAGCCTGGGCGATGAGTATACTGAAGAGGCACTTCGCCGTAGGATTATTGAGGGCTCCAACAGATCAGAAGCATCAATTAACAATAAAAACCACTCTTCACACACTCATACATCAACAAAATCAGCAACAGAATACAAATCAGCACCCACCACAACAAGAAGCTTCAATTTCACACCATATAATCAAACATTACCTGCACAAATTCGTCGGCGCAAACGACGAGGATACACAAGGCTATACATTCATCTCATGTATAAAATGGGCATGATCAGAAGGCGTTCGTCTCAAGATAGACGAGCGCATTTTTTATTGCGTGAAGAGAGTCTGCAGATCGATCGCCTGATGGAAGGCTTCCACTATATCCATAAACATCGAATCGATAACTATTCAGAGCTCATAGCACAAATGAATCAGATCCAGGAGCGCATGTCTGAGCTCGCTTTTGAGCGAAATAACCTCTACAAGCTCAACAAGTCAAATGATCCCAATATTTCAGAAAAGGCTAAAGCAGAGATCAAGAGTATCCGGCAGCAGTTAAGCATCTACAGGAAAGAGCTAAAGATCTGTTCAGACATTAAAACAAGATCAACTCACATGACAGCCAAGCTGCAACAGATAAAAACCCTGAATACATCAGAACAAGTTAAACAGCAAGTAGAAAAGGAGGAACACACTCATGCTAAATGGCGGTGAGACCGCGGATCGGCTGATCGATTACAGTCTCAGATTCGGTGATATGGCCATCAGACTGACAGGCAAGGCGACTTTTAACCTTGTACAATACCTGACAGCTCTATCAAAAGATAACAAGAAGACCAAAGGCAAAACCAGATTGGTTCGTATGCTCAAAGAAGGGCGTTCATTAAAAGTATTCCAGATCGATCCCGAGAGGATGAAAGAGTTTGCCAGACTGGCCAAGAAATACGGCATCTTATTCACAGCTCTTCGCGATAAGAAGAATCCAGACAACATGATCGACCTGATGGTAAAAGCGGACGATCAGTCCAAGGTTAGTCGCGTACTGCAGCGTCTGGAAATTGCCAGCTTCGATGCCGGAGAGATCAACGCGACAATCGAGAAAGATCAGGCGCAGGCAAACCCTATCAAGGGGCGGATACAGAATTCTCAGTCAGAACGTTCTTTGAACAGCAGAAGCGTCTCCGATTCAGAAACTGACCGTCCCTCAGTAAGACAAAAACTAAGCAGAATCAGGGCAGAGTTCAACAAGAATAGGAAGATGCCGGAGTTTAGTCCGGACAAGCATCTGAGTAAATCAGGCAAACCAAGAAAGGGCAGGTAGCACATGAGCACTCTTGATCAATTTATGGAAGATCAGCAGGCAGAAACAACAGATAACACCGCTTTTGATAAAGAACAGTGGAAGCAGCAGAAACAGCAGGAGCTTGAGATCACAATGGATCTGCTGAATCTTTCTACCAGTAAGATTCCTGAATCATCAGGTCACTTCAGCCGCTTTCTGAAAACTGCAGCAAATAACCCAACGATATCGACGAGCAATATTCTGCTGCTTCTCCAGCAGCGAGAACAGGATATCAATCAAATCGCGAGCTTCAAACAATGGCAGGCCGAGAACAGACAAGTCAATAAGGGCGAGACTGGTCTGAAAGTATTGTCATCAGTCACTTATGCCCGCGAGGATGGTAGCGAAGGCATCAGCTATCGCGTCAGCCGTGTCTTTGATATTGATCAGACCAGAGGACCAGCGGCTGCTCAGCAAGACGTCATGCAACATAACCTGGCAGAGCTTTTACCGGCTATGGCAAAAGGCTCGCCCGTCCAGGTTGTTCTTGATAAGAACCTTGAATCGATGAACGGATTTTTCGATAGAAGTAAAATGGTCATCCGCATGAAAAGCGGCTTAGCAGATGAGCAGGCTTTCTCAGCGCTTCTAACAGAAATGGCACATGCACAGCTAAGTAGCATGACCGATGGTTATGATCGCATCGAGAATAGTTTTAAGGCAAAATGTGCCGCGACTATTGTAGCCATGCACTATGGCCAGAACTACTATGAACTTGGTACCGGCGAGTTCAAAGATCATGCCTGGCCGCTGGAGAACACAGCCATCCGCAGCTGGCTGAGTGATGTCAGGCAGGCGGCAAACACGATTACAAGAAGAATCGAGCAGCAACTTGAAACCGCAATAGATAAATCTGCGCCAGGCAAGAAACCGCCTCAGCCTCAGCGATGACAGAGCGGAGGTTGCTAATGGCGGACAAGGATCGCGTGCTCAGGCTCAGTCATCAGGAACATGGAATAATCGTGAACGCTCTCTATGACAAACATAATCAGCTGGTCG
>JAQVJP010000059.1 GCA_028695145.1 Eubacteriales bacterium | reverse complement strand
ATTTTTTAACAGTATTGTCAGTACATTATGTATAATATCAATTATAATTAGAAGCATAAATATCTGTGGGGGACTGATTTTGATTAATAAGAATGTAATGGGATCGATTCCTTTGTCTGGTGCAAGAATAAAGCTGACAGCGTTGCATACCGAAGATTTGCCTCTTTTACAAGTTTTTTTTAGTGATATGGTGGCACTAAGCTGGTATTTGCCAACAACAGCCAGACCAATGAATCTGAAGCAATTAGATAAACTGTTGACAGAGTGGAATGATGGCATCAGTTGTTTTGTATTTGCTGTCAGAGTTGAAGATAGACTTATTGGTCTTATCAATCTGGATGATGTTGATTTTGTTAATTCACATGCTGAGATTGGTATAGCTTTGACAGATTATGATAGTCGGGGACAAGGTCTGGCAAAAGAAGCAATAGAAACGCTAATTAATTATGCTTTTGCCGAGCTTGGATTGCACAGAATCTGGGCCAGAATTATCGCTGGTAATGCTGCGTCGATAAAATTGTTTGCTTCTGTTGGTTTTAAACTTGAAGGTAAGATGCGGCAACATGTCAGAAGACATGGTGAATGGCTTGATATGACTGTTTGGGGACTATTGAATAATGACTGTGCAGATATGAAGGATTAAGTTACAATGATAATTGTTGAGTTAATTATTTGTTATTAATTGTGTATGTTGGTGCTGTATTGGAAATTACCCGGCGGAAGTCAGCCAAGAAGGAGGCCATGAGAAATGATCAGAACGGTGATGACACTTAGAATGAGCAACAAAGATTTGCAGGATACTACATTTCTCGTTAATGACACTCAAGTTGGATACCTTGCACCTGCGGGTAAGAGAAACCAGGTTTTTTCCAGTCATCGCTATGTTCAATTGATAGCCGGTTTCCAGGCTGACCTCGGCAGGCCTGATGCTGCAGTAATACAGCGAGAGAATATCAGTTCCTGGCAGCGATGCGCCAGAGATGTTCAGCAGAGAGGTCTGGCCTTGTTGCCAAGAGCAGCTGAGCATTTCAAACTTGAGCCGGATTGGCTCATAGGTCTTGATAATAAATATTTGCATGCATATTTGACTGATAGTTTTGTTGTATGCCTATTGAGAGGCGGAGAATTATTTCAAGTTGAACCTGTGGCAGATGGTTACAGTAAAATGCCGCAGACATGGCTGGGCAGATTGCGGCAGAGTACGGTAGAGGTTGAAGAAAACGACTATTTTCTTTTTCTGCCGCCAGTTATATTCGAGTATGTAAATACTGAAGAAGTGCAGAGTTTGCTTGGCGGAATGCAGCAATTGTCTGCCAAGGTAAATGAGCTTGTTGAACTCAGCCGGAGACGAGGCTACGAGTTAGATGTGTCCTGGATGGCTCTGCAGATCCAGCGAATAGAATATGATACAGCACAATCAGAAACTTTTGGTGAAAAAATTACTGGCTTTGTTGGTCGTTTTCGTCGTGAAAATCCCGCTGAAACAGCAAGACAGAGAGCAGAGAATTCCAGTTTAAGAAATACTGCTCATCGTTCCGAAGTTGATACAAGTAATATGTCGGAAGCAGATTTAGCAGCGGCTGCGGCACGTGCAAGTATGAATTACCGCAATCAGCCTGTCTCTGAAGTTGATCTTAATGATGATAATATTGATGATAAACCTCAGCCAATAACATCTGGACGATTAATAGAGAATAAACATCGAAGTGTGGCGGCAGAGGCCAGACGACGACAAGCAAAAAGAACAGGTATAATATCTGTCTGGTCTGGTTGGCGTCGTGAGCAAAAATGGCTGGCTGTATTGCTAAGTCTGTCCGTTTTGATTATAGTTGCCTGGGGTATTTCAACACTGGTTAATGGAGATGACAAGACAAGCTCATCAAGCTCTACTACTTCGGAGTCTACGGCTGAGCCTACCCCTGTTCCTCCTACGACGACGACAACTGCTGCCCCTGTGGAATTGAAGTTAACTGTTGCTGTGCGCAGTTTGAATTTCCGTGAGACCCCGGGGACTGACGGTGGATTAATTACTACACTTGGAGAAGGCTCGACAGTTACTCAAATTGGTGAAATCACAGACGGTTGGGTGCAAGTACGTCTTGAAGATGGACGCGAGGCTTATGCCTTTGCAGAGTATCTTAAAGAGGTAGAACCGGAAGAAACAAATCTGGAGGAATAGTTTTTGTTATCAGTTAAATTTGATTGTCATACACACACCATTGCCAGTGGACATGCATATAGTACATTGGAGGAGAATCTTAATTCAGCAAGAGAAAAGAATCTTGAAGGAATTGTAGTTACAGAACATGGTCCGGCTATGCCGGGCGGGCCACATGAAATATATTTTATGAATTTACATTCTTTGCCGGCTGAGTATCGTGGGATTAAACTGCTAAAAGGCATTGAAGCTAATATAATTGATTATGACGGCAATATTGATTTGCCTGTATATCCTCTTAAGAAGCTTGATTTTTGTATAGCGAGCTATCATGAAATTTGTATTGCTCCTTCAAACGAGCGGGATCATACTCGCGGCTGGTTGTCTGTTATCGAGAACCCTTATGTTGATTTATTAGGTCATCCAGGTAGAGGAAGATTCCCCTTTGATATTCAGGCTATAGTAACTGCCTGCAAAGAGCATAACAAAGCTATAGAGATTAATAATCATACTCTTGATCGTGACCGTGATAAACAGATGTGTTTAGAAATCGCTCTGGCATGTAAGCAACAGGGCGTAATGGTTATGGCTAACAGCGATTCGCATTTTTCCCCCAGTATTGGTGAAGTTGACCGCTCTTTAAAACTGCTGCAGGAAATTGATTTCCCGCAGCAGCTAATAGCAAATAGAACATGGGATTCTCTAAGAGGTTTCCTCAAACTCCGAGGACGTGAGATTATTTGAGCTATCAATCGTGCTTTTTTGGTCTGAAATGTGCCAGATAATCGCAGCAGAATTCATCACAGCCTGATAGAGATTCTCCTGCATGAAGCAGCTTCATAAGTTCTTCATCAAGAGGATTCAAGATAGCGCTATCCAGACCCATAGCCATGCTCTGAATAAGAAACGCACGATTGAGGTATTTTCTGGCGGGCAGCCCGAAGGAAATATTACTTAATCCGCAAGTAATGTGAACATCAGGGTATTTCTGACGAATGAGTCTTATAGTTTCGTAGGCTTCGCGGCCTGCCTGATCATCAGTTGCCAGGGGCTTAATCATAGGATCCAGGAAAATCCTATCCTGATCTATATTTTTCTCTTCGAGCGAATTTATCATTCTGTCAGCTATTTCAAGTCTCTGTTCGACGCTCTCAGGCATACTTGAACCATCCATCAATAGTGCAATCAGTTTAGTATCATATTCTTGTGCCAATGGGACGAGCTTATTGAATCTGGTGCTTTCCAGAGTTATGGAATTGAGCAAGGCCTGTTTTGGATGGAGTTTTCTGAGTATATACTCGATAACCTTATGGTCGGGTGAATCAATTGCCAGTGGTAAACCAGTTGGTTGAATCAGCTCCGCCACATAAAGCAGTGTTTCTGCTTCATGCTCCAAAAATGTACCAGCATTTATATCAATATAATTCGCTCCTGAATCTGCAATGTTTGCGGCTTTTTCTATCAACCAAGCAGCATTCCTATCTGCCATAGCTTGCTTCGTTTCTGGAATTGAACTGTTGAAGTTTTCTGCAATTATTATCATTTTAATCCTCCACTTCTGAAATTGAATTGATTTTATTCATTAATTTGCTTATCAAATAGGCTCTGTTAAATGGTGCTATCAGATAGAAACCGTCGCAGAACTTGTGTAAACTGTCTATCAGATTGTTTATTTGTTTGATGCCAATATCTTCTGCTTGTTCTTTTGACATATCCGGTTCAAATTGGCTGATTATTTCTTGAGGGATAGTGATTCCCGGTACTTCCTGTTGCATGTAATTGGCATTGCGATAGCTGACAAGCGGCATAAGTCCTATCAGAAGTTTCAGGCCACTATCACGAATTTTCTGCGCGAGCCAGGCAGAATCGTCGCTCCATGTATAAACTGGCTGAGTTAATAATACTGAGGCTCCAGCTTCTTGTTTTTTTAAAATACGATTGAGTTCAGCCTGGCAATTTGCAGAGCCCAAATCCGCCGCTGCAGCAAGCTGAAATGGTTCATTAATAAATACATCCGAATTCATCTGAGCTGCCAGTTCGATCAGTTGTGTACTATTAACGTTGAATACAGGCTTGACGAAGCCGCGATCACTCTCAGGTATACGATCTCCTGTTATTAACAACAATTGCCGGATACCTTCACTATGGGCGCCCAGTATTAAGCTGCGCAAAGCGTTGACATTTCGATCACGGCAGGTGAGGTGTGGTAAAACTGAGATACCTGTTTCGCGCATTAATCTTGCCGCGGCGATGATCGGATCAAGTTTAACACGCGCCAGGGGAGAATCAGCTATAGTAACAGCGTCTACTCCAGCTGATTTTAGTTCGTATGCAGCAGCAATGAGCTGATTTAGATCGCTGTTTTTTGGCGGATCCAGTTCACATACTGTTACAAAGTGTTTTAAAGTCAGTTTTTTTTCAAGTGTTGAAGTAGTTATTTGGCTGCTGTAATTTTCTTGTGCTGCTTTTAGATCTGCACTTGGCAGGTTGGCTGCTTGTGTCGGTTTGATTACTTTTTCTTGTTTTATACGCGTAGTTAGTGCAGCTATGTGCTCTGGTGTTGTTCCACAGCAACCTCCAATTATTTTTAGACGCGGATGATATAGTTCAGACGCGTTTTCCGCGTAGTACTCTGGAGTTGTACCGAAGACCATACGCTGATTCTCCATGCGTGGATAACCGCTGTTTGGCATTAGTGACATAGGCTTGCCGTGTTCAGAAATATTGCTGATAAGTTGACGCATATGAGTTGGTCCGATGCCGCAGTTTAAGCCGAATATATCAATTTCTGTCATATTCTGCACTATTTTATCAAGCTGTTGAAGAGGTATTGCCTTACGTGTGTAACCATCTGCAGAAATGGCAAAAGAAGCTATGATTACAGCATCTGATTTTTTCCCCCGAATAATTGAAGCAAGTTCTCTGACTTCTTGTGGATCAGCAAATGTCTCAAGAATAAATAAATCTGCGCCCGCGTCAATAAAACTATTGGTGGCAACTTCCCATGCGGCTATACATTCCTGTAGTGTAGGTCCATAGACTGGACCGAAATCTGCTGCTACCCAAGCATTTTTCCCGCTGGTTTTAACTGCATCGACAGCAATCTGGAAACCGCTGGTTGCTAAACGTGATATTTCGGATAAGTTTTCGATGGTTTCATGATTGATCATGGCAAAAGTATTAGACCTAAGCAGTTGCGCACCTGCATCAAGATAGTCAAGGTGTATATTCTTAATTATTTCGGGTTCGGTTAAGTTGGCTATTTCACAATCTGATATTGGCTTGTGATAATTACCTGCAAACCATGTTCCCATGGCTCCGTCACCTATTATCAATTTTTCGAGAAACAAGTCTTTGGCGTTTTTCATTTTGTTTTCTCCCCCTGAAAACAGATTTTATCACTTGCTCACAATGAAATAAATTACAAATGACAAAAAATTACAAAATGAGCAGAAATAAATAAAAATAGTGCTATACTATGTGCTTAATTATCAAATTTACAGTGTCAAATGATACTCGCTTACTTGTTTGAATAGTTAACTCTTATGTATGGGATAAATAATCTGATATTTCGGGGTAGACAAATACAGGAACCTGTTGTAAAATCATTTAGCGGGTTGGCACTGACGACTTGCGGGTGTAGTTCAATGGTAGAACCTCAGCCTTCCAAGCTGATTGCGTGGGTTCGATTCCCATCACCCGCTCCATATGTCAATCTGGACGGTAGATTGTCTGCCGTCTCATGGGTCTATAGCTCAGCTGGATAGAGCAACAGCCTTCTAAGCTGTGGGTCGGAGGTTCGAATCCTCCTAGGCTCACCAGAACCGTTCCTTCGGGGGCGGTTTTTTTATTGCTGAATAATAATTACCGAACATTTGTGTTTGGGTCACTTGATCGGCTATGATATAATAATGCGGCGTATCCAATACTTAATTCAGGAGGGTAAGGGAATCTGATTCTGGCTTGTTTATCATGACAATAATCAGTTAATTCCCAGGACGTGAAATGGCGAAAAACAAAGCGTATGATAATGACAGTATTTCTTCACTTAAGGGTGCGGACAGAGTCAGGCTAAGACCTGGCGTAATTTTCGGTTCAGATGATCTTGAAGGTTGTAAACATTCTTTTTTTGAAATACTTTCCAATTCAATAGATGAAGCCAGAGAAGGCTTCGGTGATACTATTGAAATCAGACGTTTCCCTGATGGTTCTCTTGAAGTAGAGGATCATGGACGCGGTATTCCTCTTGATTACAATTCAAAAGAAGAGCGCTACAATTGGGAGCTTGTTTATTGTGAGTTGTACGCTGGTGGCAAATACACTAATAACAGCGGTGAACTCTATGAGTTCAGTCTTGGTTTAAATGGTCTTGGCGCCTGTGCTACACAATATGCTTCAGAATACTTCGATGTAACTGTGTATCGTGACAGTACAAGATACAGCCTGCATTTTGAAAAAGGCGAGAACATTGGAGGTCTCAACAAGGAGTCTGTTAGATCAAAAAAAACTGGTACCATTCAAAAATGGCGACCAGATACTGATGTGTTTACCGAAATAATCATACCTATCGACTTCTTCCGTGAGACGCTCAAAAGACAAGCTGTCATTAATTCTGGAATTACGTTTAAGCTAACGGACGAGGAAACCGGAATTACGGAAGAGTTTTGTTATCCTGAAGGGATACTTGGTTATGTGCGTGAACTTGATGATGAAAAAGGTATATCACTCCCAGTAATTTTTGAAAATAGTGGCAAGGGCCGTGACCGTAAGGATAAACCTGAATACAGAGTTAAGGCAGCTGTTGCCTTCTGCTTCAATAACGAGAACGCGGTAATTGAGTACTATCATAATTCTTCATGGCTGGAATATGGCGGCTCTCCAGACAAAGCTGTGCGCAGTGCCCTTGTAGCTGAGTTTGATAAACAGATAAAAGCACAGGATAAATATAAGGGTAATGAGTCAAAAATAACTTTTAATGATATTCAGGACAGTTTGATTCTAATTACCAGTTCTTTTTCTACTCAGACCAGCTATGAGAATCAAACCAAAAAGGCCATTAACAATAAGTTTATTCAAGAGTTTATAAATGATTTGCTGCGTACACGTCTTGAAATCTGGTTTATTGAGAATAAATCTGAGGCTGATCGTGTCATCGAGCAAATTCTGATTAATAAGCGCAGCAGAGAAAATGCCGAAAAACAGCGCCTCAATATTCGTAAGAAATTGATGGGCAGCGTTGATATGGTTAATAGAATCAAGAATTTTGTTGACTGTAGGACGCGTGATACGAACAGGCGTGAGCTCTACATAGTTGAGGGTAATTCTGCTCTTGGATCATGTAAAATGGGACGTGATGCTGATTTCCAGGCGATCATTCCTGTTCGCGGCAAAATACTAAACTGCCTTAAGGCTGATTATAACGCGATTTTTAAAAGTGATATTATTGTTGACTTGATAAAAGTACTCGGCTGTGGTGTTGAAATTCAAACGAAGCATAACAAAGATGTATCAGCTTTTGATTTAAACAACCTTCGTTGGAATAAGGTTATTATTTGTACCGATGCCGATGTTGACGGGTTCCAGATCAGAACATTGATTCTGGCTATGTTTTACCGCTTGACACCGACACTTATAGAACAGGGCAAAATATTCATAGCAGAGTCACCATTGTTTGAGATTACTCAGAAGAGCAGGAAAGAAGAAAAGACATGGTTTGCATACGATGAACGCGAAAAAAATGCGATTCTTTCGCAGCTTGGTGACAACAAGTGCCACATTCAGCGCTCAAAAGGACTCGGTGAAAATGAGCCGGAGATGATGTGGCAGACAACCATGAATCCTGAATCCAGACGACTGATTGAGGTTGTTCCTGAAGAAGCAAGTAAGACACTTGAAGTATTTGATCGCCTGTTGGGTGATAATCTCAGTGCCCGTAAACAGCATATCGAAGAAAATGGTCATTTGTATCTCGATATGCTTGATATCTGATAACGCCGGGAGGATTATTTTTTAGTATGAAAAAAGACAGTAATAAAACTGCTTTGACAGAGGATTTAAGGACTAAGCAGCCTATCACTGATACGCTTGAACAGAATTATATGCCTTATGCGATGAGTGTTATTGTGTCAAGGGCCATACCTGAGATTGATGGCTTCAAACCCTCACATCGCAAGCTGCTGTACACCATGTATAAAATGGGATTGCTTAACGGTAATAGAACAAAATCAGCGAATGTTGTTGGCCAGACAATGAAGCTCAATCCTCATGGAGACTCAGCGATTTATGAGACTATGGTTAGATTAACTCGCGGCAACGGTGCTCTTTTGCATCCATGGGTTGATTCGAAGGGTAATTTTGGACGTACTTATTCGCGTGATATGCAGTATGCGGCTTCCCGATATACTGAAGTGCGACTTGATGCCAGTAGTGAGACTCTGTTCATGGGTCTTGATAAGAATAGTGTTGACTTTATCGACAACTATGACGGTACGCTAAAAGAACCAAGATTGTTGCCTGCTGTTTTCCCAACCGTTCTTGTTAACAGTAATCAAGGTATCGCTGTTGGTATGGCCAGCAATATCTGTTCATTTAATCTATCTGAAGTTTGTCAGGCAACTATTGATCTTCTGCAGGATTCAGAAACTGATTTACTTAGTATTATGCCGGCGCCTGATTTTTCTACCGGAGCTGAGATAATTTATAATGCAACTGAGATGCGCAAAATCTATGAGAGTGGGCGTGGCAGTATTAAACTGCGTTCAGTATATAGAGTTGACAAAAAAAACGGGCATATAGAGATTTTGGAAATCCCATATTCTACTACGGTAGAAGCGATCATCGATGATATCACTTCTCTGGTAAAAGCTGGCAAAATCCGGGAAATTAATGATATCCGCGATGAAACAGATCTTGATGGACTCAAACTAACTATTGATTATAAAAGAAACGTTGATCCGGATTCTTTGATGCAAAAATTATTTAAAATGACATCATTACAATCAAATTTTCCTTGTAATTTTAATATATTAATAGACGGTCATCCGCGCGTGCTGGGTGTTGGTCAGATTCTAAAGGAATGGATTAGTTGGCGCAGAAAATGTCTTGTTAGAGAATTAACATATGATCTTGATAGGAAAAATGAGAGACTTCACTTATTAAGAGGCCTTGAGAGTATATTGCTTGATATTGATAAGGCTATCAAAATTATCAGAGAGACCGAAAAAGAAGCGGATGTTCTTGCAAATTTGATGGCTGGTTTTGGTATTGATAAGCTGCAAGCCGAATATGTTGCTGAAATCAGGTTAAGACAATTAAACAGGCAGTACATACTGCAACGAATCGCAGATATTGAGAAACTGACAAAAGAGATCGCCGGACTGGAGGCGACACTTGCCAGCACCAAGAAACAGGATAAACTGATCATAGCTCAGCTCGAAGATGTTCGTAAAAAATATGGCAGACCGCGACTCACAAGACTTATAGACGAACATAAAGTTGAGTTTATCAGTGATGAAGAAATGATAGAAGACTATCGTTTGAAGCTCTTCTTGACGGAACATGGGTACCTTAAGAAACTCTCACTTGCTTCATTGCGTAGTGCTGGAGATCTCAAGACAAAAGAAGAGGATAATATTGTTCAGGAACTTGAAGGCAAAAACAAATCAGATTTGCTTTTGTTTTCTGATCGCGGGACTGTATACAAACTCAAAGTTCATGAGCTAAAAGATCACAAACCATCAGAGCTCGGAGAATATACTCCTAATTTACTCGAATTGGAAGATGATGAAAAGATAGTTTATATACATAATACTGAAGATTACAGCGGCTGGCTGCTGGTTGGATTTGCCTCGGGTAAAATTGTGAAGCTGCCTATTAACTCGTACGAAACGAAAACAAATCGTAAAAAACTTATCAATGCTTACAGTACTGTGTCTCCGCTCGTGGCAATTCATGCTATAAATGATGAGGAGGATTTCGTTGTTGTGAGTAATATTCGCAAGGCTCTTGTATTTAACAGTGCTCAAGTACCGGTTAAATCAACAAGAAGTTCTCAGGGTGTTCAGGTGCTGCTGTCGAAAAAAGGAAGTTATATGACTCAGTTTAAACGGTTAAGTGACTCAAATATTGAGCAGGACAAATACTATAGGAATAAGAATGTACCGGCAGTTGGATTCTATATAAAAGAAAACACGTTGGCTGACCGGCAATTAGGATTGGATGGAATCTAAATGACCAGCTATGATTATCTGGATACCGGTTCAACTTCCGGTGTGCGGTTTAAAAAAATTCTGGCAACGATAATGGTGGTTGCTCTTTTGGCAGCGGCAGCTGTTTTTGTGTATTTCAGTTTAGAATCAAGATCGAGAGAAGAAACACTTGAGTCTTACTCAAGTGCTATTGCTGAAGGTGAATATGAACAAGCTCTCGATATTTACAGATCAGTTAGAGAAAAGGTTTTAGCTGAAGATGTCTCTGATACTGAAAAATTTTCAGCCAATGCTGTGACGCTCAACGAAATAGAATCAGATATTGAACAGCGTCTTAAGGCTCTATTTGAGCAATTACTGTCAGATCAAGAAGCGCTTCCCGAGCAGTTGGCTTTTGCCGAGGGCATGGCAGAAATTACTGGAGTGAAATTGATCAGCTATGCCAGAGAGCAGCTTAGACTGTTTTTGAACGGTGAAATTGATAGACGGCAATTGAATACAAGAATTAATGATTTAATTCAGTTATCGAATGTTTCTCCTGTGCTTGGCGAGATTCCCGGTCAAATTGATCTGATGTCAATGGCTGTGATGCCGGTTACGGCGGCAGAAGATTATTTGTCTGAGGGTAAATGGTATGAGGCGCATTCTGCCTGGACCGATCTTGCAGCAAGTGATGAGTTTGGATCTTACGTATCAGATTATGCTTATGAGAGGCTTGATTATACTGAAGAAACTATGCTGCAGCCACTATTGCGTGATGCTGAGAGTATCATTGATAGCGGCCGCTATGTTACCGCGACAGTTGAACTAAAGAAAATGCAGGCTGTTTTTCCTGACAATAGTCAGATTGAGAAGATGATCAGAGAATCTGCTCCCTATGTTCCTGAAAAAACTGTTCAATGGACTGATTTTGATCCTGTTGAAATCCTAACCATAAGACCACTTATTATTAATACTGATACTGCCTTTGACAATGATCAATATTCGATGGCTGCTGATGATGCCATGATAACATCAAACGAATTTCGTGCGATGCTCGATCAATTATATAACAATGATTATGTGCTCGTTGATGCTGATAGATTATATACAGAAGATGGTAAATACAAGGAGTTGACAGTTCCCGAGGGTAAGAAACCGCTTGTTTTGGTTATTGACAGCCTTAATTATTATGTGACTCGAAGGGAAACCGGTAATGTCTGGAACCTGATATTAGATGATACGGGCGAAGTTAGCGCTCAGTACAAGAACTCTGCCGGTGAAATGATTGTTGACAGAGAAGGTGAAGCTATAGGCATACTTGATCTGTTTGTTGAAGAACATCCTGAATTTTCCTATGACGGAGCAAAAGGTGTTATTTCTTTTACCGGATACGAATGTTTGATGGGTTATGTTGTCTCAGAAGGACAAGCTGATGTCAGAAATGCCGCATTGCGTGAACATGGCTATCCTGAAGAGGAATGGACATCGGAAATGATTGCTGAGCAGCGAAAATTGGCCGGAGCGGTTCTGGAACGTCTTAATGGAAGTGGTTGGTTATTCGCGTCGTCAACTTGGGCAAATGTGAATCTTAGAGACGTTAGTTTGGATTACTTGCGCGAAGATACGGAGAAATGGCTTGATGAAATTGGCTCACTTACAGGCCCTGTTGAAATTGTGAACTATCCTTATGGCGCTTACCTGAATAGTTCTGATGAAAAACACCAGTATCTGATTGATAAAGGTTTCAGGTTTATGACAGGACAAGGTGCGGCACCGTATCGTATATTTAGTGAAAACAGCCTATATGCTGACAAACTCGTGATTTCTGGATATGGCTTAAAAAATCCTCAACAATCAGGTGCAGGTCGAGTTTTTAACACAGATAGCATAATTGAAACAGCGGTCAGACCTTAAGATCTGACCGCTGTTTTTTGAGCAAACAGTGCTCTTCAGTTTACGTATTTTCAACGCTTAGCGAAGGAAGAACTCCTTGTAGAGCTCTGTTACAGCGTAATTACAATACTCTTCACGTACACCAAACATAACACTAATTTCTGATGAACCCTGGTTAATGATTTCAAGGTTAACTCCTGCTTTGCTCAATGAATTGGCGGCTCTTGCGGTTACACCAACTGTTCTGGCCATTGCTTCACCAACAATCATGACAATAGCAAGGTTTCGATCAACAGATACCTTCTCAACCGAGAGTTCATTGATCAGTCTACGTACGACTCTCTTCTCACGCTCGGGAGTAAAAACATTCTGGCGCATGACAATTGATATTGAATCGATTCCTGAAGGCATATGTTCAAACGGAATGTGTTCATCCGCAAGTATCTTTAATACCTTGAGAGCGAAACCTACTTCCCGGTTCATAAGATATTTACTCATGTTTAGCACACAGAAACCCTTAGCGCCTGCAATGCCGGTAACAATGCCATCAAAATTCACCCTATGATTAACTATATAAGTTCCTTTGGTAGATGGATTATTTGTATTGCGGATATTAACAGGTATGCCTTTGCGATAAGCCGGTGTAAGAGCTTCTTCATGGAGGACACTAAATCCGGCGTAAGCCAGCTCACGCATCTCATCATAAGTAATTTCAGCAACCGGATGAGGATTAGGAATCAGATTAGGGTTAACTGAATATACTGAATCAACATCTGTCCAGTTTTCGTAAATCTGTGCGTCAAGTGCTGCTGCAAGAATTGATCCCGTTATGTCAGACCCGCCTCTGGAAAAAGTTACCACTTCTCCGCCAGGCGTATAACCGAAGAAGCCCGGGAAAACAACAATACCTTGAAACTTCGCCAGAAGAGCGAGTCGGTCATAGGTTTCCGGCAGGACCTGGGCATTGCCAAATTCTTCAGAAAGAAGCATTCCAGCTTCGCGCGGATCAAAATAAGCAGCTGTTTTACCTATGCTGGTCAGATAATCAGCTACGAGTTTGGCACAATTATCTTCGCCCGCGGCTTTCATAGAATCCATAAACTTGAGAGAGTTTGAGCAGTCCGCACACATACGATCGCGTAGATCCTGCTCGATTGTAACTATTATTTCTGAGCTAAGCTGAAGTTCATCGGCGATTTCTGAAAACCTACGAATAATGTCGGCCAGTTCCTTTTCACCGTCATAACCGCTGATGCGTGCGTTTGCAAGAGCAATCAGCAGATCTGTCACTTTTATATCCTCGCTGGCTCTTTTGCCGGGAGCAGATACTACCATAACTCTTCGGTCAGGATCGCTCAACATAATATCGCAAACTTTGCGAATCTGTTCGGCATTGGCCAGAGATGAACCACCAAATTTACATACTTTCATTTTAATACCCCCTGTACAACAATCCAATTATAGACAAGAAGTCTGTTTTCTTCAATAATAGAGTATGAAATATTACTATGTTGTACTATTTCATTCAGAATACGAGAGATTTGAAGGAGGTTTTGTTGTCGATTGCATATATTGTAAGTGTGTACGATGACTGATCATTTTATGAAACAATGGCTAAAAAGAAATTTTCAACCAGATTATATTACCGACGGTGTTCATGACATCGATTATAAGGATTTATTCGATTCAGGAATTCGTCTTTTGCTGCTTGATATAGATAATACTCTTGCGGTGCATGGATCACATGAATCTGATAATTACGCGAAAACTGCAATAGAAAATATGAAGTTGGCAGGGTTTTCTGTCTATATTTTATCTAATGCCAGGAAACACAGAGCACAGAGCTTCGCGTCCGGGCTTGGAGTTGAAGCAGAAGGCATGGCTTATAAGCCTTCGCCGAAGATTCTTCTCAAGACTTGTGAACGGTTGCAATACAAACAGAATGAGACGTGCATGATTGGTGACCAGCTTCTTACCGATATCTGGGCAGCTCGCAGGGCTGGCGTTAAATCGATACTTGTAAAACCTCGCTCAGCTCAAGAGAGTGGGCATATCCGCATCAAACGCTTAATTGAAAGAATTATCCTTAAAATGATTGACAAATAATCTTATAATTGGTAGAAAATAACGATTGTACTTGTCACCTGAGCAGAGATAGCATAAAATAATGTAGTCTTTGACCCTTTTTAAGGGATATGTAAATAATGGAGGAATGATCAATGATCAGTGCAGGAGAATTTCGTAACGGTGTGACCTTTGAGATGGATAATCAGGTTTTTCAGGTTGTAGAGTTTCAACATGTAAAACCGGGAAAAGGCGCGGCCTTCGTCCGTACCAAGTATCGCAATGTCAAAACCGGAGCGGTAGTTGAGCGCAGTTTCAACCCAAATGAGAAGTTTGAGCGGGCTCAGCTTGATCGTGCGGACATGACCTATCTCTATTCTGATGGAGATCTATATTACTTCATGGATGTTGAAACCTACGAGCAGCTCCCCTTTACAGCTGAGAAGCTCGGAGATGCTCTGAAATTCCTGAAGGAAAATATGACTTGTAAAGTTTTATCATACAAAGGTGATGTTTTCGGAATAGAGCCGCCAATTTTTGTTGAACTTCAAATTACTGAGTGTGAACCCGGTGTCAAGGGTGATACAGCTCAGAACGCAACCAAATCAGCTATTGTTGAGACCGGTGCTACTGTAAAAGTGCCATTGTTTGTTAACGAGGGTGAAGTCATCAAAATTGATACAAGAACCGGCGAATATATGGAGCGAGCTTGATTTAAATGGCTGCTGACTGGAATGCCGCTGGATCGTCTGTTAAAGGTGAGCGTACTATGTCACGAGGTTTCGTGGCACAGTACGCTGCTGAAGCGGCTATGCAGGCACAGGGCGTAGCCTCTCTTGATACGAGCGCTGTTGTTTCTCTCAAAGAAGCTCTTGGAGCTGATCATGAGGGCAAGGGTGTCAGAGTTTCATTTCGTGAAGATCGCAAGGATTCCGTAAGTATAACGGTTTATCCTGTGGTCTATTTTGGCCATATAATACCCGAAGTGGCCTGGACAGTTCAGGAGAGAGTCAAGGCGGATGTAGAGAAGTATACCGGTCTTGCTGTGGAAGCTGTGCATGTTCATGTTAAGGGCGTAGTGACAAGTAAGGAGGCAGACAGATGACCAGATTGGTTCGCCTGATGCTGATAATCTTTTCGTTTATGTTATCGGTTTTCTCGTTGTTGTTTTTCATGATGCTGCTCAATAACAGTGTTTTGAGTGGTATAATTCTT
>JAQVJP010000058.1 GCA_028695145.1 Eubacteriales bacterium | reverse complement strand
GTCTGATATATGATGTAATGTCTTCAAGCAGCTGGATCAGCCATTTTTCAAGATCCACAGCATGCACAAATCGGCTTATATTATTGTAATCCGGTCGAATATTCAGAGAACATATCTCAGATAAATCCATTTCATAATTGTAATCAAGCTGCGCGGCAAGCTCACTTACATATCTGACTACACGTTCTCGAACAAGATTGGGAATGGCTATCTGTGATTTTTGCTGCATGAAGAAGCTCTTGATATTTTCGCGTTGAGCATCAAGCCAGCGTTCTGAGAAAACATCACCGCGCTGCCAATGGAGCAAAGGACAGGACTCAAGTTGATTTTGATGATCGCTGACACGGATTATACTCGGATGCTCATAATAAAAAATATAATCGGCATAATCACGTGTTTCATCATAATGTGCTCTTACATCCCGCAAATCACAGAAAACATCAGATACTATGAGATAACCTCTACGATTAAAATAATGACGCATATTTTTGCTATAAGCATCAAAGAAATGGTTCAAACGCTCCCCTATCTTCTCCTTACTCAATCCTCTGTCAAAAGAGAAAACACAAAACAACTCACTATTATGGCGCAGGAAACATTCACCCATGTAATTTCTGTACATGATTTCCTGAATAAGTGCAGCGGCCATGTTGTAATCGATATCGGCTTCTTCATCACTAAGTGGCTCAACACCCACCAACGATAAATATCCGACTACATAATCGCAATCTTTTCTCACTTTTTCTTCATTATAGCCGTTCTCAACTTGTATGTAGGCATTATCTTTTTCCGGTTTGGGTATAGCTCTTTGCTGCCAGAGTTCGGCAACAAGATCGCCCAAACCTTCTTCATCGATCTCATGCTTGAGCAGATATTTATCTACCCCAAGCTCGAAGGCCTCACGCGCATAAGAGAATTCAGCGTAACAACTAAGAATGATATAAACCATATCTGGATAACTTGTCTTCAATTTTTCAACCAGCTCCAGACCACTCATACCTGGCAGCCTGATATCTGTGATAAGAACATCCGCGCGATTGGTCGCGAAATATTCCAGAGCCTGTTCAGCACTGGCAAAAGCCGCTGCCACGTTTAGATCCTGTCTTGATTCCTGTATGCACATCTTCGTACCGAGCAGCACGAGCATCTCATCTTCTACCAATACGACATCAATCATATTTTGCCTCCGGCGCCTGTATTTTTATAAGCGGCAGCCGCATTAATACCTGAGTGCCCGCACCCGGGTTGCTTATGATATCAAGTCCATATGCCGCGCCATAATTAAGTTTAATTCTCTCAACAACATTTATCAGACCGATATGATCATTTTCCCTTTTGCCGTTTGCGCACTTACCGTTTGATCTATTGTCATTATTCCATTTGTCTTTTGATGCTATCTCGCCTTCGTCTATAGCTAATTCTTGTTTCCCGCCTGACCGCGGCCATTGTTTTTGCAGTTTTTCAGCGTCGAAACCACAGCCATTATCACATACCATTATAACAAGATTATTTCTTTCTATTGTGGCGGTTATCTCGATATGTCCACCTTGTGTCTGACCGGAAAAAGCATACAAAATGCAGTTTTCAATCAGTGGTTGGATAATGAATTTCAGTACAAGGAGCTGCTGGCATTCCGATGGAATATTATACGATATATCGAAATTCATATATCTTGCTTTTTGAATATAAGCATAAGATTTGATCAGCTCAATTTCATCAGCCAGAGGGATTTCCTCATTTGTATTGTATGTGACATTTACCATCAGCTTAATCAGCGACTCAATCATCCGCTTAATGTTTGGCTGTTTATTCACAGCTGCCATCCATTTGATCGTATTTAGTGTGTTATAGATAAAATGCGGACCAATCTGCATTGAGAGGACTTTTACCTTCTCATCATTTTTTGCTTTTTCTTCCTGTCTTACATCTTCCATTAAGTCAGTTATTCGACCGGTCATGTAATTATAACTGTTGATTAGCTGTCCTATTTCGTCATCTGGGCGATCTGCCAGTTTCTGACTGAAATCGCCACCCGAAACCTTAAGCATGGCATGTCTTAACTGTGATACAGGTTTAAAAACATCTCTTGCGAGTATGAAATAGGCAGCAAGCGCAAATAGAGCATATAGAACAAAAATCAGCAGAGCAATTCTCTTGATACTATTTACAGCATCGAAGACAATATCCTCCGGGGTAATCGTCACGATTGTCCAACCGGTGTCCATGGAGCTTGAATAAACAATTATTGAACGATCATCGTTTTGCTCATTAGTGTAGACAAAATCGCCATCTGTACCGAAATTAATCTGACTGACAAAAGGCTCCTCATATTTATAACCTACCTGGTTTTTATCCTTACTGGTAATAACGCTATGATCAGAGGACAATAAAATGACACTACTGCTATCCGATAGATGTCTGTTTTCCAGCACATCATCAAAAAAACTCTCACGAAAAAACAGCCACAATGTTCCGACATTCCTCCTTGGTGAGTTAATAGCTCTCGCGAGAACAAAATTTTTCATGTTCTGATTATATGAAGTTGAGAGGTTCTGTGTTGGTATCCAGAGGGTGCGGCCACCACGACTCAGCACCCGATCCTTGTATCGCTCAATTAACATGTCAACATCTATAAAATTACTGCCCAAGACATATCTCTGCTCACCAATCAAAAGAACTGCCGAAGCTATATCTTTTTCCGAGTTCACAATACTGCTGAGCAGCTGGCGTACGTAAGATGATTCTTGCGAATAATCTTCATTGTCTATGTACTGCCGCGCTTCTTCATTGTGATAAATTGTCATAGTCATAGATTCATAATACTGTAGCTGATAGGAAATATTTTTATTAATCTGCTCGATAACACTCTTCTTCTCACTGATTATACTTGTAGAAACATCCTGCGAATAAGACCGAATTATGAGAGCAAGAAACAAGAGAGTCGGCAACAAAATAAGAACAACAAAAGTAAACAGAATTCTCTGTTTTATGCTGCCTTGCCAGAGCTTACGCAATTTAGCATTCCTGAACCGTGTCAAAAATCTAATCCTCACATTACCTCTCCCTCATCAGTATTCTACTCTCAGGGTCTTGATTTCAAAAGGTCTAAAAGCAAGATTTTCTGGCGCTGATGTGATAATCTCTTCAAGCATATTACAAACAGAGATTTTTTTCGGTTCAATTAGAAAGCTGAGTTTGGTGTTGGCAGCAGTCCCTTCACATTCATACAACCGCAAAATATAGGCCTTATCACTATCTTCACAAGGTTTGATGGTTTCTATTATAATATTGTCGTTATCCGCTGAGGCAAAAGATCTGCTGTTTATCGGCAAAGCAGTCTTGTGCAGTGAAGCATTGTTTGGCAGTACTTCATTTCGCACCATAACCATAATTGGCTGATAGTTGAAAGCATATGCCGGCAGGACGACATTTTCCGCGCTGAAACCACCGATATGCGGCAGCAGACCATATTTAAATCTGTAGTCCCCCACATCACCACGCTCATCTGGCCTTAAGCCGCCTTTTGCCAGGGTCAGAGTCATATTGCCTCCATCAATGCCAATGCCGTATTTGCAGTCATTAAATAAACTAACGCCATAACTCGGCTCGCTCAAGTCTGTGTATTTGTGATTGCAGACTTCAAACATTGCCTGTTCAAAACTATTGTTTCTTGTTGTCGGTCTGACGATATTGCCAAACTGTGTCTCGCAGCGGGCATAACGCGATTTGATGGTCGTCTCGAAAGCTGTTTTTAACAAACGATGCTTATCACGCCACCGCAGACGCGTATCAAAGGTTATCAACGGACTGTCGGCATAGAAGATCAGATCCTGTTCTATACGAGAGGCCGAACAGACTTCATAAACACTTCTAATTCTCAACTCAACACAGCCCAGAGATACGACACCGCGGCTAATAAGGCGCGCGTCTGGCTGCAGTTTGAGAAGGCAATCCGCATCTATATCCCATCCATCCCAGGCAGCCGGCACGTCCTCAGCAGCCACAAAAGTATTAAGTGGCAGCCCATGGCAGAGCTCGCGCTGAACGCGGCGATCAATAAGCGAAGAGATGAAGCCAAGATCATCGAAGCGAACCTCGTAAAACGGAGTAGTAACGCAGACTAAATCATCAACACCGGCAAAAGCTCCTCCCTCGATAATTTTACTGGCCTTGGTTATGTGATCTGCCACGACCACTGTATCTGTTGCTTGTGTTGCGAAATTGGCGTGTGTGTCAAGCGTGGTAACGGAATAAGCAGGCAATTCAACACCAGATATCGCTACATATTCAACTCCATCAAGATCTGTAACGTTCTGGCTATGTTTGTCAGAACCATCGAATAGATCTTTCAAATTATCATTATTTCGTAAATACAACACATCATGCCGATCGACACCAGCAGTGTTTATTAGTGTCAGCCTAATGTTTAGATCAGTAAAATCAGCGATATTCCTGCTCGTCAAACTCTCCATTCGCACACATATCAGTTTCTCTGCTTCCTGCAGAAGCATATCGGTTTGCTTAATAGATTGATCATGTGCCAACGCAATACATGTCCCTGGTAAAATGTCATGAAACTGATTTACAAGCAGAGTCTCCCAGAGTTTACTAAAACTTGTTCCAGCAGCTTCTCGCCCTTCAATTACCGCTTGTAGCACCTCCAAAAATTCAAGATTGTGCAACGCTATCTCACTTAGCCTGTTATTTTGTTTTATCTGCTGCTTGGCGGTAAGAGTCCCTCGATGCAGTTCCAAATACAGTTCACCATCATATATGGGCAAATTCGTTTTGTTGTGTATAATACCTTGATCATGGCCTTGATTATGGTTTTCAACATAGCTTGAATTATGACTTCGTTCAATCTCACGCATAAATTTAGAAACCGTATTATATTTCACGCGTGGGCAACCTTCCAGATCCTCCAGCCGCCTGGCAGTCTCTATCATTTCAAACTGTGGTCCACCACCGCCATCGCCATATCCAAAGGCGATGAGTCGACTGTCATTCGCCTGTTTAGCATGCACATAATTTTTGTAGTCCGTCCCGTCAAGTCGATCAATCAAACCCGCCGGATCAGGCCATGTATCCATCTCAAAAAGGTGAGTAATAACTTCACTACCATCGAGGCCACGCCAGACAAAAGTCTCATAAGGAAATTGATTAGTATCGTTCCAGGCCATCTTAGTCGTCAGGAAATACTTAACATTACAACCGTGCATTATCTGCGGAATAGCAGCTGAATAGCCAAAAGTATCCGGCAACCAAAAACAGTCAGCAGTATATTGAAACTTCTCACGCGTATAACGCTGTCCCCACAAAAACTGTCTGATCAAAGCCTCACCCGAAGTGATATTGCAATCACATTCAATCCAGACCGCACCGTTAGGCTCATATCTGCCCTCAGCGACTCTTGACCTCATTTCTTCGAAGATCAACGGATACTCCCGTTCCATCATCTGCATATGATAAGCAGAGCTCTGAATAAACTTATACTCAGGATATTGCCTCATCAAACTTAGCTGATTAGAAATCGTCCTGGCATTTTTTCTGATCGTCTCATCTATTGTCCATAGCCAGGCAGTATCCATATGGCTATGCCCGATAAGCGCTGCTTCTGCTGCGCTATCTCCATTTCTTCGACTAAGAACCGGCCGCATTTTCTCTCTCGCCGCAGCAAGAGATCGCAGCCATGTAGAACGATCACAATTCTCCGGCGAATAGAGAACACACTTATGTACCTCGGTCAAAACATTCATAATCTCCGCACGCCGAAATGATGATGAATCAAGTTTACGCGCCAACTGCAGAAGTACTCGCAAGTCCAAGGCAAAATCAATCACAAGCTGATTCTTAACACATATATCTATATCTCCGGCAGAATAGAAGAAATCTTCACGTCCGAGAATCAAATCACGAAAGCCTGCGCTGTCGATATTTATATTGTCAATATTTGCGTTGTCGGTATTTGCGCTGACAAAATTATGTTCAAAGGGATGGCAACCAATAACTCGATGTCCGGCATAAAACTCAATCGCGATATCAATAGCCACAGACGGATCAGCCGAACGAGTTATAAGATCACAATAATGATTGCCATGGCGCGTCACAACTATTTTAGTAGCAAAAGTCCCGGCTGGTTTCCCATCTATCCAAAGCATCGCCTCATAGCCGCCAACTCTCGGTCTGACAAAAAGCGGCACCCCCCTTAGCTCCGGCCTCGGCAAATAGGTTCCCATAAACCAACAAGTTCGACCCTCGCCACCCCAGATCCTCTCTCTTCCAGGCATAAGCTCCTCACCAGAAAAACACTCCGTATCAAGGAAACGCCCCATTGACGGCGCAGTCGACGGTACGCTTCTTAAATGCTCAGAAGTCTGGAACATACGATAATCAAGAGAATCAACAGCATCGAAAAAATAGGCGTCAGCAGTCTCGAGCAAACGCTCTAACTTCTGAAGCATCTTCTCATTTTGCATTTCATTAAGCATAACAGCCCTCCAAAAATACACGAAGGCCGGATGCAATATCACACAACCTGGATTATAGCACGAAAATCAGACTAAACAACAAAATTATCACTTAGAGCGAGCTCCCTGGCAAGAAATCGCGATAATATCGTATATTTACCTTATTTTATCCAAATATTATTTGCATATATAACTACTTATTGGTATTTTTCGAATTTTTATTGACTCTGATCTGTTTATGTCATATTATCACATTACAATATGATAAACACTCGAAAGATAACTTAGAAAATTTAATCAAATTATTAATCGCTTCGCGCAAATTATAATTAAACAAGGAGGCGAGATTATGCTCATAATGTTCAAGGTAAAAAATTTCACGTCCTTTAAGGATGAAGCAAAACTCGATATGCGAGCTACAGCTTATAAACAACACCCTTCACACTTATTGACAACACCAGAAGGTAAAAAATTAATTAAGACTGCAGCGATTTATGGTGCAAATGCATCAGGCAAATCAAATTTTATCTCGGCAATGTACTTTTTTGAAAATTACATTTTCGATCAATTTATCTCGAAATCAGATTCAGCAAGTCAAGGACTTGTCGAGGATGTAATAACGTCTAAGTTTGAAGCTTATCAGCTAACAGATAACATCACTAAGGCTTCAGAATTCGAGATTATTTTTACATATAATGGCAAGACTTTTCAATACGGATTTGAATGTACTTCAGAAGAAGTTATCAACGAATGGTATTATATTGACGATTATAAAGTATACGAGCGTAACGGAGATCATGTAGATATCGGATCAAAATACGGTAAATATATTAAAGATTTTAAAAAGACACCAAAAAAAAGACTTTATCTTTCTGTGCTTGAGTATTTTCTCGATGAAAAAGAAAAAAACATTATTCTGTCCGACTTCATTGCCTTTTTCCGCACAGAATACGATGTGTTTCTCGAACTATTTTTCGATTCAACAGTTAAGCAGATAGCAAATTTAATAAGAATAAACAAGCGATTAGTTAAAAACAAAACCTTTCGAGAAAAAGTCGAATCATATTTAAAACAAGTTGATGTTGGAATTAAAGGTTTGAAAGTTGTCGAAGAAAATGTAGTCAATGACAGAACAGGCAAGTCAGAGAAACGCAAAACTCTTAGAACCATTCATGACGTCTACGATATAGATGGTAATATATGCGGTCAGAAAGATTTTGAACTATCAAAAGAGTCAACAGGAACACTACGATTCCTATCGTACATTCAAGAAGTAGTTGAAATGACTGAACGAGGTGGTGTTTTTGTAGTTGATGAGATATCAGCAAGATTGCATCCTTTGTTAACAAAGCTAATAATTGATATCTTTCAGTCAAGCAATAATACAAAAGCACAATTTATCTTTACAACACACGATGTCTCTTTATTGAATAAGGATCAGTTTCGTAGAGATGAAGTAGTTTTTGTAGATAAAAATAGCAAAGGTGAGTCATCATTGTACTCGCTTTCAGATCTAAAAGTCAGAGACGACGCATCTTTTAATAAGGATTACCTTCAAGGTAAGTATGGCGCCATACCAATATTTGATTACGACATTTTGCTGGATGGTGATAAAATTGGCTAGAACGGTTCTACAAGCATCAAGACAAAGCAATTTTCGCGATGCAAATATTGGTCATATGATTATTTTTTGCGAAGGAATGACCGAAAAGTTGTATCTCGAATATTTTGTGAGTATTATAAACAAAAATAAGTTTAACGATATAACAATTAAAATTGAATCGGCAAAAGGCAACGCAAGTAGGGTTTTAAAATACGCCGATAGTTTCCTTGCTGATGAGAGTAATAATCGAAAATACAGCAACTACAAGAAATTTCTGGTATTTGATTGTGATTCTCCACCCAACATTCAAAAGACGATTAACAAAATGTTAGCGTCTCCAAATCAATATGATATACTCGCATCTAATCTATTGTTTGAAACCTGGCTTCTTATGCATTTTGAGAATGTAAACACAAAAGTATCCCAGAAGTATATATACGAAAAACTTAGTCAGCACTTGAATCATGAGTATGAGAAAGCAAACCCTGGTGTGATTAGGGAAATACTTGCTAATGGCAATATCGAAGAAGCTTTAAGAAACGCAGAGAATCTGTCTGTAAAATATAGCCAAAGAGGTTTGAACATATGCAAATCTATCAAAGATATGAACCCGTACACTAATGTAAATGAACTCGTTGAGCAATTGCTTGCGGCAGGAACAATTAAAATGAATCACCATACAAGCAATTGCTCAAACAAATGATCATTTGACTACCCCTCGCGCCCCATCATTCAATCACACTCTCGAGTGTCGTTAGTACTCCTTGCTTGTCAAAAGCTGCACAGTATTCGAGGTAGTGGTCGATGAAGTTTTGCGATTTTTTGTAGTCTACATCGGCCATACAGGATAGTTTGAGGAATTCGAGCGGATCGTGACTCTTGATCAATGGTTGATCGGCGTCTATTAGTCCGGGATCGACTACCTGATATGGGACCCCGAGGTCGTCGGCGCCTCTTCTGAGATATAGTCGATATGACGCGATGAAGTAGGCTACTCGTTTCATTTCAGCGCCGGCGTTGATCATGGCTTGTATCGGATGCTTGCTGTAGACGGGAAATTTGTTGGCCACGTCGAAGCAGAGTCTGGCGAGCTGGTCGCTTACTGATTTGTTCAGCAGACGTTCCATGAAAATCTGCCTGTATTCCTTAAGGTCGGTGTTGGGCGGCGCGGCCATGTATGGCGTGACATCGAGGTCCATGTACTGGCGCAAGTATTCTTCGATACGCTTGTCTTCTACGGCCTCGTTGACTTTGCGATATCCTGCGAGGAAACCGGGAAAAGACAGCATCAGGTGTGTGGAATTTACATATCCAAGTTTCATATTTTCGTACTGAGCGACATTGTCAGTGAATTCTACACCTACTCGCTCCCAGGCAGGACGACCAGCCGCGAAATTGTCTTCTATTACCCACTGCACAAAATCCTCGCAGAAAACCGGGACCCGGTCGCTTTTGCCGGTGTATTTTTCCAACTTGGTTATATCTTCCTCAGTTGTTGCCGGCGTGATACGGTCGACCATTGTACTGGGAAAAGTTACGTTAGCCCGTGCCCAGTGATAAACTGTTTCATCCGCTTTCTCGAAAAAAGCCATAAAAGAGTCGTGGCAGACTCGGCCGTTGTGCGGCAGGTTATCGCAGGTAAGAATGGTGATCGGTCCGGCGCTATTCTCAATTCTCTTACGCAATCCGGCAGCGATATAACCAAAAACGGTTTTGGGTCTGGCCGGCTTCTTGAGATCGTGGATAATATCCAGATTGGCAAAATCAAAAGCGCGTGTTTCTTTTGCCAGATTATAGCCGCCTTCAGTTATAGTCAATGTTATTATTTTTATATCAGGATCAGCGATTTTATCGATGATCGCTGCCGGGTTTTCCGCGCCCCAGAGAAGCTCAACAATTGATCCGATTCGTCGATATTCATCCTGGCCGGTGCGGCCAAATACAGTTAAACCATACTCACAATTCTGATCGGTCATGCCTTTGAAAATTTTCTCGTCACGATCGAGAATCATGGCGCCGCAGATTCCCCAACCAGCCTGATCAGGGTGCTCAAGCAGCAGGTTAGTATAATATTCCTGATGAGCCCGGTGGAAGTTTCCAACTCCGAAGTGCAGTATCCCTGGTTTGATTTGCTTGCGATCATAATTAACATCAAAAAACTCCAAACTCATTTTCCCACCTATACCCTTTCAAATGTGACTTCCCTTATCAAACGGTTCTAATATGACTTTTGTTTTCAACTAAAAAACTCAAAGCATCTTATAATTGCTTTTCAAGTTTATTGAACACCTCTTAGTTGATTATATGCCCATATCTACACGAGGTCAACAGACTTTTATTTGCTTATTGCCTATCTTCGCATTCAACTTAATGTTATAATCCAATTATAAGTAGTAAATATACTCAGTGGACAAAAGTAGTAGGAACAGCCTTGAACAAAGAACCGGACTTTTGCCGGTGTCTATATTATTTTCCAATAATCATGTATCCTATCCCTGGTTGATTTATAAACGTCGGAGGCGAATATAGTATGAAAAAAAGCGTCAGCTTGGTCGATCTCAAAGGGTTGAATCGCAACAGTGTTTACAATTTTATCTATCGAGAACGCACGACATCGAAGCAGCAAATTGTCCAAGGGCTCAACATGGGACTCTCAACCGTCAGTCAAAATATTCGTCTGCTCGAGGAAGCCCGCTTGATTGAGCGAAGCGGCAGTTTCAATTCAACCGGCGGGCGAAAAGCAGACGCCATCCAAATCGTCAGAACCGCACGCGTTTCGATCGGTGTCGGGATCCTTCTGCACTCGATATACATAGTCGCGATCGATCTCTATGGTGAAGTAATTGACTCACAAGCATTCGATCTCGACTACAGCAACTCAGACGAATATTATTATATGCTCGGACAGCACATTTCCAATTTCATTAAACACGGCCACTGGCAGAAGCCCGACATTCTCGGTGTGTCAATCGCGACCCAGGGAACCATTTCAGCCAACGGACAAGCAGTCGACTACGGCGAGATCATGAATAATTACGACATGAAACTATCCAATATCACCAAACACATCCAGTACCCCTGTCGACTCGAACACGACTCAAAAGCCGCCGCCTATCTCGAACTCTGGAACAATCCCGAAACAGAAAACGCGGTCGTCCTGCTGCTCAACCGCAACTTCGGCGGCTCACTCATAATAAACAAAAAAATCGTAAAAGGTTCGCACATGCACGCCGGCGCGATCGAGCATCTCTGCATCAGCCGCGACGGTCCACGCTGCTACTGCGGCAACCGCGGCTGTCTCGAAACATATTGCTCCGCCAACGCACTCGAAGCCGCAGCCGGAACAAAAGCGCATGATTTCTTCGACAAACTACGTCAGAGAACCGGCGACGCCAGCGAAGCCCTCGGGGTACGCGGAGGCGGCGTCGTAGCTCGAGTTAACGAGCGGAGCGATGGCGAGCTGCGAGACGGTGGCGGCGGCGCACGAGTTAACGAACGAAGCGATGGCGAGCTGCGCCGTATGGAATACGCCACCATTTGGGCCGACTATCTCGACAAGCTTGCTTATGCCATACGCAATCTTAGTATCATCATTGATGGCAGCATCATAATAAGTGGGTATCTGGCAACCTATTTCACTGAAGACGACATCAAAACCATACTCTACAAAGTCAACAGTTCACCCTTCCCTATCACCAGAGAGCAGATCATCGTAAGCACTTATGGTCAATACGCGCCCGCCGTCGGAGCGGCGTTATATTACGTCGACGAATTTAAAAAATCAGTGTAAGAAAGATTGGAATCGGATCGGCAATAGCAGCGCGGGCATCTGAAGTAGTTGCTGGTCGGAACGTGTAGATCGAAAAACGATATCGATATCTAAGCGTAGGCAAGTGCAAGCAAGTGAAGCCAAGCGTAGTCAAGCTGTCACCGCGGTGCCAGTTAGGGTCAACTAACAATCTAACAAAAAACAGCGGAATCGGCTGCGCGCGTTGCGTCTCAGCCGATTTTATTAAAAATGCAAGCGTAAACCAATTTACGCTTGCTCTGCTTAATCCAGCAGCTCAAAACGACTGGTACTAATGCGTTATAGGCGCTTTTGCCGGTTTTATCAAGTGAAGGCAAACGACGTCAAGTGCAAGCAAACGTAGCCAAGTGAAGTCAAGTGTGTCGTGCTGTGATGGTCTAAAAGCGATATCTACTTCCAAGCGTCGTCAAGTGAAGGCAAGCGGCGTCAAACGCAACCAAGTGTGTCGCGCTGCAATGAACGAACATCGACATTTAAAACAAACCGTCGACAATCACGGATAAGAGGGGGGGCAAGTGAAGGTAAAGGTGTGAAAGTTGGCTACTATATGCAAACTTGTCAGATTATGCATCATTTTATGCAACCAAGGGCAACCACCGACGACATCCAAGCGCAGTCAATCACGTTCAAGCGTCGTTAAGTGTAAGCAAGCGCAGGCAACCGCGTTCAAGCGCGTTCAAGCGTCTTTAAGTGTAAGCAAGTGGAGGCAAACGTAGTTAAGCAGATGCACGCTTCTACGTTGGCTTTTGCCGGTGTATCGCGAGTCGTCAATGCTTCGATAAGTCGGGGGAAAGGTGTATAATTAGGCGGAATTTATAACATTTCACTAAGGGACTTACAATTGGTGCGGTGAAAGGATAGTCGGTACAGATTATGATGAAACATATTGAGAATTTCTATACAGTCGAGAAGAGGATGGCTGATTTGTTCGACAGGCATGCTCGTCAATACCGGTACGATGCCACCAATCTTGATGAGCACGTGGTTTGGGCGACAAAAGTTCGGGCTAAGCTGCGTGGGCTGCTGGCGCTTGATTTGTTTGAGCCGGTCGATCTTGTTTCGCAAGTGGTGGAAACTGTTGAGTTCGCGAATTATACCCGGCAGAAGATTATACTTCTTACCGAGCCGGATGTTTATATGAGCTTTTTTAAGCTCATGCCAAACGATGAGAGCGACAGCGGGAGCCACAGCGGGAGAGATAACCACAAATGTCCGGTTTTTATTGTGCCGCATGGACATTCATCTTCCAAGTTTGTGACCGCAGCCTGCACAGATTATCCACCGGCAAAAGCTAAAGTCGATGGGGAGCAAGCAAATTTCACGCCTTTTGCGATTGATTTAGTCAAAAGTGGATTTATTGTTTTCTGTCCTGATGCCAGGGGTTCCGGCGACAGAAGAGAGAAGACTAAGCAAACGGATGAGCATTTCCATGGCAATACGCATTATGAGATTCAGAACATGGCTCTTGGATTGGGTTTGAATCTCCCCGGCATGATGACATGGGATCTTATGAGATTATTAGATTATATCGAAACTTGTGATGACTGTGACGCTGACAGAATTGGCTGTGGCGGCATGTCGGGCGGTGGTATGCAGACGCTCTGGCTGGCAGCGCTTGATGAGCGGGTGAAATGTGCTGTTATCAGTGGCTACTATTATGGGGCAAAAGAATCTCTACTGCAGTTACCACAAAATTGCAGCTGCAATTTTGTGCCGAATCTATGGCGCTTCGTAGATATGGGCGATATTGGCTCTTTGATTGCTCCGCGCCCTCTGTTGATTGAAAGCGGGGTGCTCGATCCTTTGAACGGCGCGAGCGGCATCGCGAACGTCTTGTCACAAATCGAAATAACTCGCCAGGCTTTTGCCAATTTTGATGCCAGCGAAAATCTTGTGCATCACATTCATGACGGCGGACATGAGTGGAACGGAAAACTGACGATGGATTTCGTCGAGAAGTTCATGACATAATCTGACATTTATCCTCATTTCGTCATTATATTTATATTTTCATGTTAACCATGCATTTTTAGTGGCTTATATCGAATTCGAATATCATAATCTTACTTCAGAACAATCTATTTATTTTCGATATAAAAGCGATGGTATAAATGAGTCCTCGTGGCAATATGTTTTTAAGGAGACGGATGATGGTTAAGAAGACAAAAGCAATTGTTGCATTGATCGTGAGTTTCTGTATGATGCTGACGATGGTTATGCCGGGAGGTGTTCTGGCAGAGAGTGGTATGGATGGTGGGGGTACTGATATAGCTACATTCCAGACAATAGGTGCGTCCATATCTGTTGATGAGAACAATGACTGGGTGGTTCAAGCTGAGAACAATGAACAGCTTATGAGCATCGTCGCTATAAGTGTATTGACCAATTATTATGACGATGGTTCTTATTATACTATTTACAATGATGAAACAGACTCTGACTCTATTTATAACGGTATGAGTCTTAATCTGGACGATAATAAATTAATAGTCTCTGATGAAGCCGATATAAGAAACTATGTCAATTATGATAGGGGCAGTTATGCGGTAATTGTATACTTGCAAGGACAAGTCGACCCGGTATTACTCAGCAACGAGCTTATCATTACCGAAGAACTTAAACCCTCACCAGATATTGTTGGTTATTATCAAGAAGAGTCCGATAATCCAGAAACGAATGGCGATGTATACTTCACGCCTGATGATACATATGAAGGGCTTGAAGCTTATCTTCAGAGCATCTACAAAATTGACTTACTTCATGAGGATGGATCAATTGCTTATCCGTCAGTTGTTTTCTTTCCCAGAGATATTTATATGCCAGCACAATTAATAGGCACTCAAATGATTCCTGCAGGCAATTACAAAATATCTGTCGAGAGCTTGGGATATAAGCCTGTTATCTTTGATTTTACTCTTACTCGTGGTTACCAGGATCCCGGCCCCATTTCAGTAGAGCAGTTAGCTGATGGCAGCCTGCAAATTAATAACGCGGACAGCGCTTTTCTCCAGTCAATCGATCGCATCAGTTTTGAAAATATGGATAATCAGGAAAGTTTTTACTGTTCCGACATCTCTGATATTATAGAAACTAATATCATTAAATATGATGGAGATTTTAGGAAAGCTGATTTCTTCGACGGCAGCTACTTGTTAAACATCTATGCGGGTCTTTTTGGAAATGTCTTTTTGGAGAATATCCAGTTGACAAAACCTTCTCCCGAGCCAGTGGCAGATATCGGCTTGACAGTGACATATGATGAAGACTATAGATCATTCCACTTGGAAGCAGATAACACAAGCTATTTGCAGTGTATAAATGGCGCAACTCTTACTGATGCCAGCAACAATACTTACCAAATTGGTAATCCTACATACAATGATGGGATTGTTTTGTTTTCTGATTTAGTTTATGCAAAGGTACCTGATGGTTCTTACAAGCTTACGCTGCATGCCATTAGCTACGAGGACTATACTTTTGCCGAGAGTTTTGAGGTTACTAACGGTTATGTCGCACCACCCGGAGAACTGATATGTACCGAGAACGAAGAAGGAAGCTTGATAGTTTCTTTTGCCGGTGTTGTTGACGAGAGCGCAGCACAAGATTTTTTTGCTGATTGCTATTATGCGTATTTATCAAATCTTGGTGATACAACTATTAATTTGAATTCTCTTGAAATGACCACAGATGGACTGCTAATCCATTATGACACTTTTAGAGATCAACTCACAGAGAAGGGTGAATACAATCTGGGAATCCATAGTCATCATTCGGGTTTCTTCAGTTTGCCTATAACCATCACCAAGGATTTAACAAACACACAAGTGAGCCTTGATTATACTGTCGATTTCGATGATGGACGAATATATTTAAGTTCTGATAATGATCG
>JAQVJP010000057.1 GCA_028695145.1 Eubacteriales bacterium | reverse complement strand
CGCTACGATAAGAAACGAAGAACCAAGGATTATGAGAACTTTTACCGTGTCTCTGATATGCAGTTTCTTGAAAACCTCAACCATCAGGAAGCCGATGATGATTCCGGCACCAAGTCCGGTAATTATCGAAACCGGCACCTTGAGCAGCACGGCCGGACTGAAATCATCGCCGGCGTAAACACCCATGAAGGCAGTGAATAGAATGATATTGAATATATCATCGACTGAGGCACCGGCGAGTATCAGCTGAGGAATGCTGTTTTTGCGTCCATACCCCTGCTCCATCAACTGCAGCATTTTCGGCACTATAACCGCAGGTGATACCGCACCGAGAATTGTACCGAGAATGGCCGCCTCAAGATATGAAATGCCCAGCAGAGGTGGAGCCAGAACAACAACAGCAGCAATTTCAAAAAGCGCCGGCACGAAACACATCAGCAGCGCCGGTCTGCCGACACGGCGCAAATCTTTGAGATCAAGCGCCAGTCCTGCTCGTATAAGAATAACAATTAGAGCGATTTCCCGTAGATCACTCGAGATATCGAGAATATCCTGACTAATCAAATTGAAAATGTGCGGACCAAGCAAAATGCCGGCAATGAGCATGCCAAGAAGCCCGGGCAGCTGAAGTTTCTGAAATATTCCTCTGAGAGAAAAACCCACTATTATTATTAATGACAAACTTAGCAGCATAACAAATCTTCACCTCCTCAGATATTTTAGCGCTGTTGTAACCAAATAGCAGTAGACAATATGCTACAATAATGAACAAACGTAAATAAAATTCGCTGATTTAATCAGTGTGATGAGCATGAGGTGATAACTTAAATGAGCACATGGATAGATAAACTGTCTCGAAAAATTCAGAAAATAGCTATTCCCAGTTTGATGAAATATATTGTTATTATAATGGGCGCGGTATTTGTGCTTGATATTCTGTTTGTTGGCATGATGAGCCAGTTCCTGTATTTCAGTCGACCGGCGATTATGGCCGGCCAGATCTGGCGTGTAATAAGCTTCATTTTCCTGCCGATAAACAGCAGCATGATATTTATCATTTTCGCGCTCTATTTTTATTGGTTTATCGGTGAGTCTCTCGAGAGTGAATGGGGTTATGCCAAGTTTAACCTCTTCTACATAACCGGCATAATCGGTACGATAATCGCCGGTTTGATTACAGGTTTCGCGACCAACCACTATTTGAATATGTCATTATTCTTCGCTTTTGCCGTTTTGTATCCTGAATTTCAAGTTAGATTATTCTTTATCCTACCGGTAAAAGTAAAATGGCTGGGCTATATTAACGCTGCCTATTTCCTGTTTGAATTTGTCGTATCCTCCTGGCCGCGCAGAATCGCCTTGCTGGTATCAGTCGCTAATATTATTCTCTTCTTCGAAGGAGATGTACGCAGACGGATCAATAACACGAAACGTCAACGTGAGTGGCGTAAGCATTTCCGTTAAATTTATAATTTGTAGTTTATTATTTTAGAAATAGTAAATTTACTTGCGGTCTCGTATAATCCATCACTGCATGTTGGATTATACGAGATTTTTTGCTATCATTGAATTGTTAACAGAATGGAGGATGGTAGGATGAACTGGATTAACAGAACCATAACGGAACATCTGATCAATGTAATCGAAGATTTTCCTGCTGTCTTGATAACAGGACCAAGACAGGTTGGTAAGTCATCACTGCTGCGCAAAATTGCTGCTGATTTTGAGTATATAACATTTGACAATCCGCTTGTCTTAAAACAAGTAAAAGATGACCCGGAGCTCTTTCTTATTAATCATCCAGATCAGCTTATACTTGATGAAATTCAATATGTTCCGGAATTGTTTCCATATCTGAAAATTAAAATTGATGAGATGAGATTCGAAACATTGGAGCAGAAGGATAAGAGAAAATGTTTATTTCTTCTGTCAGGATCGCAGGCTTATCATCTTATGCAGAATGTCAGCGAATCACTGGCTGGTAGATTAGCAATTTTTCCCCTTCAAGGTATTTCTTATCGCGAACAGAAAAATATTTCCTGTGCATTACCTTTTGTACCAAACGATGATTATCTTGTTGCTCGCGGTCGTGAGTCTACAACAATAGAAGATCTCTGGTCGATGATTCATAGAGGATATATGCCAAGCCAGGTTGCTTCGCAAAATGACTGGGAAACCTTTTATTCAAGTTATGTATCAACATATATTGAGCGAGATGTTAACTATATTAATAACGTAACTGACAAAGGACAATTTGTTCGCTTCATGGCAGCTTTGGCGGCGCGTAGCGGTGAGCTAATAAATTATGACAGCATTGCCAAAGAAGCAGAAGTTTCTGCTTCGACAGTAAGAAGATGGGTTCAAATACTTGAAACATCAGGCATAATACTACAACTGCGTCCTTATCACAACAATCATCTCAAACGTATGATAAAAACACCAAAAATATACTTCCTTGATACCGGCCTGATGGCTTGGCTGACACGCTGGCTAACACCACAAACTATCCAGTTTGGTGCGAAAGCAGGTCAGTTTTTTGAAACCTGGGTAGTATCAGAAATCGTTAAATCACAGCTTAACGCAGGTAAGTCAACACATGACATATACTTCTATCGTGATGCTGAACAACGAGAAATTGATATAGTACTTGAAGCTAACAGAACGATATATCCTATCGAGATTAAAATGTCGGCCAAACCTGATAAAAAAATGGCTCGGGCGTTTAAGCTTCTGTCTCCCATCGCTGAAACCGGTGACATGGAACTGGGCGACGGGGCAATCATCAACCAATATCCCGACCTGATGTATATTGCGGAGGGAGTCCGCTCCATACCTGTCGGATACTTGTAAAAGGCTAGGATAAAATTTCTGCTGAGACCTCTTGAGCGATTCTGCTGTGGACAATGCTGCGAATAACGTTGGCACAGCAGCGTTCGAGGTCTTCCTGCGCAAGAGTTCCTTTTTTTAGCGCTCGGCGGATATCCTTCCTGTCGAAGCCCATACCTGCCATGATCAGGTCATTGCCGGCCGCTATACATTGAGCGGCCGAGGCTCGATCCTTGCTTGTAGACATCCAGTCGGTCATGACAACACCGTCGAAGCCCCATTCATTACGCAGTACTCTGGTGCACGCATCGTAGGAGTTAGGCGCGTAAACGCCGTTGATTTTGTTGTAACTGGTCATAACTGATTTGGCTCTGCCTTCTTCAACCGCGATGCGGAATCCGCGCAGATATATTTCACGCAGAGCTCTTTCGCGAACGTTGCTTGATACCTTGTTGCGGTTATCTTCCTGATTGTTGCATAGATAGTGCTTGATTGTGGCATAAACACCATCGACAGATTGTATCCCGCGAGTAACAGCTGCCGCGCATTTGCCGCTCAGAAGCGGATCCTCTGAATAGTATTCGAAATTGCGGCCGCACAGCGGGTTGCGCTGAATGTTCAAAGCCGGAGCCAGCCAATAGGTTACACCGTACTCTACCATTTCCGCGCAGATTGCCTGACCGACTTGTTCCAGTAATACATCGTTCCAGCTCTGAGCCAGCGCTGTTGCCACGGGGAAGGCGGTCGCGTACTGATAAACCGGCTGGGTTTTTCGGGGATCGGCTGTCATCAGTTTCTTGAAAATCTTGGGAAAAGACTCCAGAAAAGATAATGGCATGCTGTATGGCTTGGTACTGCCATCCTTTTTCAAACCTGATTCGCGAGCCAGACGCAAGCCTGCCGGTCCGTCGCAGAGAGCGACATTGATTAGGCCTTTGTTATAAAATTTTGATGTTGTATTGCCCACAGAACCGGGAATGTCTATTTTGTTCTTCTTCATGAACATTCCCGCGCCAACTACGACATCTACCATCTCATCATGAGTCAGCTTTTTCATAATAGCATCAACTTGTTCGTCATGGTATATGCGAGGCTTATCATAGCTGTGTTTTGTGTGTTTCAGCTCGCTACTGTCCAATTCAAGTCGCGGTAGTTTCTGGTAGTCCACTATCAGCGGGCGGTTGGTATTCAACTGCTTGGAATTATCAGTCAGAACAGGCTTAAGCTCTTCGAATTCTGTTTTCAATGGGCAAATATGCTCATGTTGAGATATTACAGCATCGTCGTTCAGATGAATAACTGCTACCGGCACGTTTCTGCGTGATGAGTGGCCAAGACGTACAATGTATTCTCCAGCCTCAAGTATATAGGAAGCTGTTTCTTCATCATAAGCTGCCAGATCAGTGAAATTAAAACTGAGCGTGACTATTTGTTCTTCTCCGGGCTTAAGAATTGAGGTTTTGGTATAAGCTGCTAATTGCTGATATTCTCTCAATATTTTACCTGAGGGGCAGGAAACATATATCTGAGGAACTTCACGTGTGTTACTTGTTCCGGTGTTTCTGATCAACACTTGTACTTCTATTTTAGTTTTTTTGTCATAGTTGCTTCTGGTGATATCAGTGAGTTTAATTTCTGTTTCAGAATAGCCGAGTCCGAAACCAAACTCATAGCGTGGTTTGACTTCGAAGCTGTCGAAATAACGATAACCTACATAAATGCCTTCGCGGTAATATTCGTTTGCGAGGTCACCGTTTAAATAGCTGAATTCCCGGGCGCAGGGGTAGTCATCATATTTATATGCCCAAGTTGAAGTTAATCTTCCTGATATAGGGGTTTGTCCTGAAATGACTGCTGCCAGAGCTCTGCCGCCTTCCATGCCCTGTTGGCAGAAATAGACAAGCGCTCCCAGTCCCTCAAGCTGATCCATGAAGGATGTATCAAGCGAGGCTCCGGTATTGATAATCAAGATCGTTTTCTTATAGAGTTTTATTAGACTCTGTATATGAGCTATCTCGACTGGATCAAGATTGTTTTCGCCCTTATCCAAACGACGGTCGAGTCCCTCACCGGCTTGCCTGGAAACGACATAGACAGCTGTTTCGGTATCGCTCTCAATAAAATCAGCCATTGTTATTTCCCGGCCAAAAGGCGGCATGAACTGCTCGCCAAGAGCGTTCATAAGATTGTTTATAGATAATGTTCTGGTTTTTTTGGCGATTTCCTGTTTGAACCTTGCTAACTTACGCTCGTATTCTGTTTTATAATCAGATAGCCAGGCTTGGTTTGTGATCTTGTAGCCTACGCCTTCAAGACCCTCAGCTATCGTATAACTGCGGCGCTCATTCACCTCGCCAGAGCCGGTGCCACCTTTGATCGTATAAATGCCACCTGCTCCATATAGCGCGATTTTACCCGGTGCGATAGGCAAAACGTTATTATTATTTTCCAGGAGCACAATTCCTTCACATGCTGCTTCATAAGCAAGCTGGCGATTATCCTGTTCGCGTTTGGTTTCAGTGCTGGAATGGGCTGCCTTTGTGTAGAATTTCATTGAAATATCCTCCTGATTTTCCCTGAAGTATAAGACGTTTTTCTCATTTTAAACCTTAATGTAATAATCAGGCAAGCAAACTTAACACGTGTATCGTAAATGCGTTGCGATTTTAAATAGACCCCGTTGGAACGATGTCCAACGGGGTCTTGTAAGGATGCAGGAAACGGGAAGGTGTACCCGTATTATTTATGATTAATGTTAGCGGCCGGCACCTGAACCTGCTGCGCCGGAAGTACCGGTAGTGCCCGCTGCGCCTTGAGTGCCTGCTTCACCAGCAGTGCCTGCTGCGCCGGAAGTACCAGCTGGTTCTTGGGATTCTGCAGATGCAGCTATTCCGTTCTGCTCAGTTTGTTGTCTGGTCTCTTGAGCAGCGGTTTCCGCAGTGCCTTCACGCTGCTCGGTCTCCTGATTCTGCTCGGTTTCGCCGAGAGGCTCTGATGGCTGAGTGCCCTGAGACTGACCTTGTGACGGTTCAGTTGGTCTGTTTTCTGTTGCTTGAGATTTGTTGTCATTGGCGGTAGAACCATTTTGCTCAGCCTGTTGTCTGGTCTCTTGAGCGGAAGTCTCAGCCGCGCCTTCACGCTGCTCCTGTGCTTGGTTCTGCTCAGTTTCACCAGATGTCGCGGGCGTACCGTTTTGTTCCTCTTCCTGTTCGCGATTCTGATTCTTATCTTTTGCGGCATCGGCTACAGCTTGTCCTTCAGCCTGTTTTTTCGCTGTGAATTCGCTCATCAGGTCTTTTACCGATGTCTGATTGTATTCTTCGATATTTGATTCATTTACAGTTTCACCAAGATGCTTGGTAATCAGATTGTATTTGCCCGGTGTCATTCCGAGGTTTTTTGCCGTTTGCACATCTTCATATCCGAGGGCTTCAGCCGATACATGTGCTTCCTTAAGATTGAGCTCGTTTACGGCGTTCCCAAGTTCCGCGGCCATTTCCGCGGCCTTCTCCTCATTCTTACCTGCGGCGGTAATCAGGATTTCACCTTCCTGATCGAGGTAACCCTCCTCGTCGATGATTGTAATTGCTTCAGTTACAGCGTCCTCGACTGACTTATTTTCCCAGCTCAGACGATCGAGAATCCTGACGGCATCCTCATTCATCGCTTCGGCGTTGATAACTCTTTCAAATCTGTTAACACCCAGAAGCATACCCGGGTTAACATCTACACTCACATAATAACTGGGTGTTACATAAGCAAATACGCCCAGCCCCAGAACAATAACAAGCGCTGCCGCTGCTGCGGCCATAGATAATTTCTTCTGTATAGATAATTCTCTCATAATAATTTCATCCCCTATCGCGTAATCGCGGTCTGGTCTGCTGACAAACCGACCATCGTTTTGCAGCAGAGTTACCCGGTTCCCCGATTTTTCAATTACAACAGCTTTCATTTTGCGCCCTCCTTCCGGATATATTCCATGTACTCACTTAGTTGTGGGTAATCACCGCTTAGTATCTCTACCGCTGTCACTATATATTTACGATGGCGCTCGAGAATTTTTCGGGGTACCTGTGAATTTTTTTCAATTATTTTTACCGGCAGAAGTCCGGTTGTCCTCATATTGCTGATCAATAGGGGTGATTCGAGCATGAACAATACCGCACGCGCACAGGCTGAACGAGTCTTATGCGCTTTTGGTGAAGTACTTATAAGATCAAGATATGTGAAGCCGTAATTTGATAGTGTCTGGTCAAGCGCTTCAATTTCTTCTCTCAAACTGCGGTTGATTTCTTCAACTCGAGGTGTTTCGTTTTCCGTTAGATCTTCAAGGCTGATATGAGTCTGGTTTTTGTTTTGCGAACGGAAATAATCAGTCAGGCGTGAACGGATAACCATCCTGGCATAAGAAATGAAATGACCTCGTCCCGGGTCATATGATTTAACAGAATCATAGAAGGCCAGAAGAGCAATTGACCATTCATCGTCACTGTCCGTAATATGATGCCCGCATACAGCACTGGCGCTCGACAGGATAAAAGGTCGGTACTCTTCGATAAGCTCTGTAATGAGAGTCTCATCAGCTCTCGCTGATTGAATTCTCTGATCAATATCCGACATATTCTGCCTCCTCTCTGTCATCATATGCATAACGCGACTCTGATTTTTGCAGTATACACCAGAATTCACAAAATGCAAAACCCCTTAAAAATGTAAGATGATGCCTACTATCAGTGATAATTTGACAGGTGTTTAGCTGTTTATCTGTTATAATTAACCATATGAATCATAATGATTTTTTTAAGGTATGGCGGCTTGTCAATTCAAGAAATGGAGCCTGAGCAATGATCAATACGAGTATCGGTGATAGGAAGAGCACAAGAGATACGGCTAATTCTTCGGTAGGGTTAAACCTGTTACGATTGTTAGCGGTAGTTTTCCTGAGTCTTAGCTATATTTTTCTGGCCTATACTCAAACCTCGAGTTTATTTCCCTATGTTTTCAAAGGTATTGTCGCGCAGCTGCAGCTTTTAATCTCTCTGATTCTTGTGCTTAAGCTTGAACGAGTTGGCAGAATAACCGCGTTTTTTCTTAATGGCCTGTCAATTGTCTCTGTTTCCATAGGCTATTATGTTATAAAAATCGATGACGCTTTGACAGGTGTTTTCGTTGCCGCTGTCAGCCTGTTCATTGTCAGCCTGGTAACGCATTTATTTAATGAGAAAAACCATCAGTATGAGCAGCTGCTGCAACAGCAGAAAACCACAGATGCCCTCTATCAGGAAATAAAAAAATCTGAGGCTCGTTTGCAGAGCGTAAATCAAGATCTTGTTCAAGCTAATCAGCAACTTGATGAGAGCCGTCAGCGACTGCATCAGCTGGCATATTACGATAATCTGACAGGATTACCCAATCGGGCTATGCTGCTTGAACGTATCAGAGATGAAATCAGCAGATGCCATGCAGGCAAGTCATCGGGCTTCTCAGTTATTTTCCTTGATCTTGATGATTTTAAACAGATTAATGATACGCTTGGTCATCTTGAAGGAGATGAGTATTTGCGTATTATCGCTTCGAGATTATCCACAATAGCTTCTGCCGAGGATCTGTGCGGGCGTCTGAGCGGTGATGAGTTCTGCATCATCAGCAGACTGCACGTTGATACAGATAAGCTATATGACTACTGTGAACAATTTCGAAATGTTGTCTATCGCAAGGCTATGCTTGATGGAAACATGGTTATGTCCGGTGCCAGTATAGGTGTCGCACGCTATCCGCAGGACGGCATTAATGTACGTGAGCTGCTGACAAGCGCTGATAATTCAATGTATATGGCCAAAAAATCAGGTAAGAACAGTGTAAATCTGAACAAATAGACGGAGGTGTCCACATGTCCGAACATCAGAAACTTGTACACGAAACTGATTCACCGGAACAGCCACAGCATGAGCAACAGGAGCAAACAGCAAACAAAAAACCAGTGTCAGCTAAGATAATAGTCCTAATTGCCTGGATGGCGATGATTGTTGTAAACGCGCTGGCCAACATACTGCCTATAAACGGTGTTGACACCGGCGCGGTTTCAGATTCCTATCCCAATCTGTTTGCCCCGGCAGGTATAACCTTCGTGATCTGGGGCTTGATCTATACACTTCTGCTCGTATTTACCATATATCAATTTTCCACACCGTCAGATGAGGAAGCAGCTGTAAGACTGGGTCGTGTCCGTTTCTTCTTTATCATCTCGTCTTTGGCAAATATTGCCTGGATTTTTGCCTGGCATTACAGACAAATAGCCGTCTCGGTGATACTCATGCTGATTATACTTGTATGTCTGATTATTATTGATGGACTTGGGAAAACACAGCAGCTGTCATTTAGAGAGAAATTGTTCGTCAAATTACCTTTTGCCGTGTATTTCGGCTGGATTTCTGTGGCGACTGTGGCAAATATTACAACGCTGCTGGTCGATCTCGGCTGGGACGGTTTTGGCATAGCTGATAATACCTGGATGGTCATTATAACGATTATCGCGACGGTTATTGCTCTAACGGTAGTCTCTACACGTATGAACTGGGCCTATGGCGCTGTGTTTGTCTGGGCTTATGCAGGTATCCTCATCAAACATCTTGATCCGGCCGCGTTCAACTCGCAGTACATCGATATAATAATTACTGTCAGTATTTGTCTTGGGCTGATAGCGGCCTCTTCGGTGCTGGCTCTGTTTGGCCGCACACTAAGAGTGGAAAAAAAGTAGAATTATCCGCAGGATTTGTGCATTGCATTCATACCCGGCTAATACTATAATCTAAGACGAAAAATTAAGACAAGTTATCAGTGTCGGCTGTTTATACGACAGCCGGTGAAAAGGGAAGCAGGTGAGAGTCCTGCACGGTCCCGCCGCTGTAAAACCATGGTTGTTTCTATTTGTGCCACTGGTCATTTAGACTGGGAAGGCCTGAAACAACCGCGATGTGGTTAAGTCAGAAGACCTGCTGGTAACGAATCTGGTCCTTCCGTTGCGGTGAACAATGGGTGACTTATCTGTAATATTCTGATATGCCGCGAAAACGGGTGGCAGGAGAGCTAAGGAGGCTTGACTGTGAACCTGTTTTTTGTTTCTGCTATGCACATCATGGAGGGTTTTTTAAGCCCGTTCTGGTCGCTGCTCTGGGCTGCTGTTTCCATTCCTTTTGTAGCTTGGGGACTCTACGGTATCTCCGGTAGGATTCGGAACAATCCACGTCTGCTGATGCTGCTGGTAATTTCCGGCGCTTATACCTTCGTATTATCAGCGCTCAAAATCCCATCAGTAACCGGCAGCTGCTCACATCCAACCGGTACAGGACTGGCCGCGGTGCTCTTCGGCCCCGGTGCGGCAGCTGTGGTTGGTCTGGTCGTTTTGCTGTTTCAGGCTCTGCTTCTGGCTCACGGAGGATTAACAACTCTCGGTGCCAATACTTTTTCCATGGCAATCGCCGGGCCATTTGTCGCGTATGGGCTGTTCAGACTAATCTCCCGAAAAAACACCGGCAAAAGGATGCTGATCGCTGTTTTTATTGCTGCCTCGTTTGGTGATCTCATTACCTATGTTGTCACATCTCTTCAGCTGGCCTTGGCATATCCTGCCGCTAATGGCGGAATACTTGCTTCTTTTTCCCGTTTCGGTGCGATTTTCGCGCTGACACAGGTGCCAATCGCGATTATTGAAGGAATCTTGACGGTTATTCTGTTTAACTACATTTACGCTTATAACAAGAACGAGCTTGCTGAACTTAGCGTAATAGATTCTGTTGTTGTAAGTGAGGTCTGAGAGATGAAAAAATCAACTGTTATTGTGTTGCTTGTACTTGTTGTAGTCATTAGTGTATTTCCACTTGTGAGTCTTGGTGTTATTGGCAGTGACGCGGAGTTTGGTGGTGCCGATGGTATGGCCGAAGGTGTTATAGCTGAAATCGCACCTGATTATCAACCGTGGTTTGCCAGTATCTATGAACCGGCAAGCGGTGAGATTGAGAGTCTGTTATTCGCTCTGCAGGCTGCTCTCGGTGCCGGTCTTATCGGTTATTATCTCGGCAGCCGCGGAGGCAGAAGAAGTGAGAAATCTACATGATAATTGACAATCTTGCCTGGAACAGTTGCTGGCGTCCATACAATATCCGGATAAAAATGGTCATCTGTATAACTGCAGGTGCGGCGGCTTTGGTTTTTAAATCAACGCTGCTGCACTTATTAATTTTTCTTCTGTGTGGAGTTCTTGTCTTTTTTAGTCTTCGCGGGAAGGTCAGCGATAGATTTGTGATTATGAGTAGATTATGGCGTTTGCCGCTTATCTTCGTATTGACCGGACTTCTGCCGTTTTTTATTGAAATCAGTGCCCGGCAGAATGAGAAGCTGGTGGCCGTTACTCTTGAAAATATCCCGCTGGTACAGCTTCTGGCCGGCCGTTCGCTTAGTGTCTACGCCGCAGTGCTGCTGTTTGCTGTGACTACGCCGGTTGTTGACCTGCTGGATCAGCTGGATCACTGGCATCTGCCCCGGACTTTGTTAACCTTGATAGCTCTTATATATAGACAAATATTTCAACTTGGCTCGTCCTTCCGTCGAGTGATATCGGCCGCGGAGTTACGAGCTGGGTTTTGTGGTTTTAGAAGAACAAATGTCACTCTTGGGATGTTGATGGGCTCAATATTAAGTGACTCCATGCGTCAGACGGAGAATATGAGCAGGGCTCTTGAGTGCCGTCTATACGATGGTTCCTCAGATGCTGGTTGGCCTGTTAGGAAGATTGGTACACATAGTGATGTTGCCAAACCAGATTTGTCAGAGGTGTGTGATTCATGAAGTTGCAGCTAAATCAGGTCACATTTGAATACCCTGATGGCACGAGAGCTATTGACGCGATGAGCTGCTGCATCAACAGCGGTGATAAAATCGCGATGCTTGGAGCAAATGGTGCCGGTAAGTCGACACTGTTCATGTTGTTAACAGGCTTGCTAAAACCGACGGACGGCAAGCTTCTGCTTGATGGTAACGCTTACCCGACCAGGGGCAAACCTCTGCGGGAATTACGCCGCCGTATCGGTCTGGTTTTTCAGAATCCGGAGGATCAGCTGTTCGCGATGACGGTTGAGCAGGAAGTGGCTTTTGGCGCGATTAATCTTGGATTGACTGAGCAGGAAGTCCGCGGCAGAACGCGTGCTGCGCTTGAGTCTGTAGCTGTTTTGGAGCTGGCCGAAAAACCGCTGCATCATCTTAGCTTCGGTCAGAAGAAGCGCGTCAGTATTGCCGATCTGCTGGTGATGGATGTAGATCTGCTTCTTCTTGATGAGCCGGCAGCTTGGCTGGATCCTGTATCTGCGGAGTCACTTACTGAACTGCTCGATACACTTCATAGCCGCGGGTGTACCCTGTTATGCAGCACTCATGATGTTAATTGGGCCTACAGTTGGGCCGATAGAGTTTTCATCATGGCAGAGGGCAATTTACTTTTTGACGGTGAGCCCGCTGCCGGTTTGAACGATATGCAGGTTCTTGGACGTGCAAGCCTGAAACGACCACTGCTTGCCCAAACCGCTGAGCTTATGCGTGAACGCGGGCTTATTAGTAAGAACAGTTTTCCGCGACGGATGCATGAACTGGCATGGGAACTTGATCGTCTTGATCACGGCGCAGGCAATATCCGGGGAAGGGGCAATGAAGCGAGCGGTGGTCTTCGTTTCGGCTATACTACCGGTAGCAGTGCGGCTGCCGCGGCAGGTGCCGCGGTCGGTATGCTCATACGCGGCCGGGCTCTGAATAAGTACGAGCTTGTGCTGCCGGATGATTACAGATTGACTGTGACGATTACAAATGTTGAGCTTAAGCCCGGTGTATCAGCGTCCTGCGCTGTGCGTAAGGACGCAGGTGATGATCCGGATATAACCGATGGTTTATTGATTTTTGCCCGGGCCGGATTCATAAGCCGTAGTTCTTCATCTCAATCAGCAGATCTAATCGCGCAAATACCTCTGCCCGGCAGAACTGACAATCTGACATTGCGAGTTCGTTGTGGCGAGGGTATAGGCAGAGTAACCAGAATCGGTCTGCCCGCTCAGGTTGGCAAGCCCGCTCTTAATCCGGAACCTTATAATCAGTTGATAAAATCTGTCAAGCAGGCTCTTAGCTTATACAGTTCGGAATCTCCTGAACAGAGGGGTGTGCAGCGCTGTATACCAGAACTCGATACAGATGAAACCGAATTATTGATTGAGCTCAGCATCCCCGGCGGCGCTGAAGTGGCAACAAAAACATATAATCCGCGCCTGGGGATCAAGGGTGGTATATCAATCCTCGGAACCAGCGGTCTGGTGCGGCCGATGTCCGAAGACGCCTGGCAAGAATCGTTGCTTACGGAGCTGCGTATGGTAAGAGCCCAAGGACATACAGAAGTATATTTCGCCTTCGGCCAATATGGTCTGAGTTATCTGCGTGAATTCAGTCTTTATGACCCGGAGAAAACAGTCATAATCAGTAATTTTGTCGGCTTCATGCTTGAACAGGCAGCGAGGCTTGGTTTCACTCATGTACTACTGCTGGGACATCTCGGTAAAATGATCAAGGTAAGCGCAGGTATATTCCAGACACACAGCAAAAAAGCCGACGCCCGACTTGAAACATTGACCGCTTACGCGGCACTTGCGGGAGGTTCGCCCGACACACTGCGACTAATATATGAATCTGCCACCACCGACGCGGCAGCAGAAGTGATCCGAGAAAACGGTTTAGACGCGGTGTTTGACCATGCCGCCGCTCAGGCCGCGGCTCGGGCACAGCAATATGTTCATGGAGTTCTAAAAATTGGAATTATGATATTTGACGGCAGCGGCCGGCTCCTGGCACAGATAAAAACAGATGAGGTAGAAAAAAATGGCTGAAGAAAAAACACCGGTACAAGTATATCTGATCGGCATGGGTCCTGGTTCCGCCGATTACGTATTGCCGGCTGCGCTTAAGATTATCAGAAGAAGTAAAACTGTTTATGCTTCGGGACGCCTGCTTAAGTTGCTTGAAGAAATAGAACCGCATATGCAGGAACAAATACAATTGCATAGAATTGATCAGGATCTGCATAATCTGGCACCGCTGATTCACGATCAGCTGATGCAATCTTGCGAAAATACTTCAGGTGATATTGCTGTTTTGGTTACCGGTGACAGTGGTTATTTCAGCCTGGCCGGGCTCCTGCGAAAACAACTTGCGGCATTGATGCCTGAAATTGAGATAATAAGTATTCCTGGTATCAGTTCCATGCAATATCTTGCTTCTTCAGCCGGTATTGCCTGGCAGGATATCGAGTCAATTAGCCTGCACGGGCGTGTTCCAAAGAACTGGCTGCGAACGGTTAAACAGTCGTCCGCCAGTATCTTGCTAACTGGAAATAAACCAGATATGCAAACAGTTCTCAAGCAGCTTGAAGACGCTGGGCTCGGTGATCAGCAGGCATATATCGGTGAAAACCTATCTTATGAAAATGAGAAAATATATCAAGGACGAGTAAGTGATTTGAGCTGTCAATCCTACGATACCCTCAGTCTGCTTCTTCTGCTCAGGGACAGACAGAATACAAACGGTAAACATGAGCTCTGGCCATGGCAGACGCCGGGGATATCGGATGACCTATTTGTCCGCGGTGAAGTACCGATGACCAAGCAGGACATGCGCGCGATTATTATCAGCGAACTCCATCTCAGAAATGACAGTGTCGTCTGGGATGTCGGCGCCGGTACAGGTTCCGTGTCCATAGAAGCCGCGAGAATCTGTTCATCAGGTCATGTATATGCTATAGAACGAAATAGTGAAGCTGTTAGACTGATCAGAAGCAACGCGGCCAATTTTGCTCTTAGCAACATATCTGTTGTACATGAAACCGCGCACAGAGCTCTGCCTGAGCTGCCTGCTCCTGATTGTGTTTTTATAGGTGGCAGTAAAAACGAGCTGCCATCGATTATCAGACAGATAGTGGCAAGAGCGAGGCAAAATCATATTGTCAGACTCGTCATGACAGCGATCACACTTGAAACCATTCCTCAGGCAATCAATGAGTTCAAGCATTGCGGACAAAACAATTACGATATCAAGCAGATAACAGTTAACAGAACCAGTGCTGCCGGTGATAAAACAATGATGCGGCCGCAGACTCCTGTTTGGGTATTAACAGCGGATATTTCCACAAATGTTTCCGCTGAAGCCGGAACGGAGTCTGATGTTGGATCAGAGGCCGCAGCGGCTCCGGGATGTCTTTTTGGTGTCGGTGTAGGTCCGGGCGATCCCGAGTTGATTACCGTGCGGGCGCTTAATCTGATTCGCGATACAGATGTGCTGGCGGTTCCCTGCAGCGAGAGCGGCCGGGAGAGTATGGCTCTTAACATCGTGGCTGCACATTTAAGCCCTGCGCAGTTGGCAGGCAAGAAGATTATTGATCTGGAATTTCCTATGACCAGAGATAAAAATCTGCTGCGGCAAAAACATCATCAGGCAGCTGCTGAAGTTATCAAATATCTCAAAACAGGTAAATCCGTGGTCTTCATTACTATTGGTGATCCTGGAGTCTTCAGTACTTATCAATACTTGGCCGTTCTTGTTGGGGCGGCTGGCTATAACACGGAAACAATAGCAGGCGTTCCCGCTTTTTGCGCGGCGGCGGCACGAGCCAATATTAATCTGACTGAGCAGGGAGAGACGCTCAAAATAATGGCAGCGCCGCGCGATGTGAGCGAGCTTGAAGAAGCTCTCTCTCAGACAGATACACTTGTACTTATGAAGGCCGGACAGAAATTGCCTGTTATCCGGCAGCTTCTTACAAATGACAAACGTTATATAGTCCGGGTTGTCGACAGCTGTGGACTACCGCAGGAAAAAATCAACGATCTGCGGCATGATGACAACTACAGCTATTTTACTACTGTCATTATCAGGAAAAATAAACAGAATACGGAG
>JAQVJP010000180.1 GCA_028695145.1 Eubacteriales bacterium | reverse complement strand
TATGTTAAACGTATGTCGATGGATAATTGCAGCGCACAGCATCGCGGTGGTCGTGGTGTTACAGGTATGCAAACCAGAGAAGAAGATTTTGTTGAACGAATTATTCTGACATCAACACACTCAATATTGATGTTTTTTACTAGCATGGGTCGAGTGTTCAGGCTAAAAGGCTATCAGATTCCTGAATCTGGCAGGCAGGCTCGTGGTATGGCGATAGTTAATCTGCTAAGTCTTGATGCCGGTGAGAAGATTAGGGCAATCATTCCGATTCAATCTTTTGATCAAGGTGGCTGTCTGATGATGGCTACACGAGAAGGTACAGTTAAGAAAACAAATCTTGTTGATTACAGCAACATAAATCGTAATGGACTGATAGCCATCAATTTGCGTGAGGAAGATGAACTGATTGGCGTTCAGCTTACTGATCATAGTGATGATATTGTTCTGGTTACGAAAAATGGTCTTTCGATTAGATTCAAAGATGAGGCTGTTCGTGCTACCGGCCGTAACACTCAAGGTGTTCGAGGAATAAGTCTTGAAGAAGGCGATTGTGTAATCGGTATGGCGCCTACTCAAGAAGGGAAGAACCTGCTTGTTGTATCGGAAAAAGGTTTCGGCAAGCGTACAGAACTGGATGAATACAGAGTTCAGAGTCGTGGTGGTAAGGGACTTATTACTTACAAGCCATCAGAAAAAACTGGACAACTCGTTGGTATTGCGCTTGTTGATGATGATAACGATATCGTTATGATTAATGACATCGGCGTTATGATTAGAATATCGGCTGCGGAAGTTCCGGTGCTATCACGAATTACTCAAGGCGTTACACTTATGCGGGTTCGTGACGGCAAGGTTGTTGATATCGCCTGTGTTGATAAAGAAGCATGCGATGATGAGGAAGATGAATTAGCCGAAACAACTGAACTGACTGATGAATCAACAGCGGTTGTTGTTGATTCAGGTGAAGAAGATTCAGTAGCTGATGCTAATGAGATAACCGAGACGGAGTAAAATAACCGGGTAATATATAATATGTATGAAAAAAGATGCCGTAGAAACGGCATCTTTTTTTTGATCAGAATCAGGTTCTTTTACCGGTGTCAGAGTAATTAAATATCCTCAACTTTTTCGATTACAGAACGTACCTGCTCAGCTGAGTGTCTTAGGAAACGTAATTCCTGTTCATTTAAGTCAAGCTCGAGAACCCGTTCTACACCATCGGCTCCAACTATGGATGGCACATTAACAACAACGTCGTCGATACCATATTCGCCATGCATGACCGATCCGACTGTGCGAATTGTGCTGGTACCTTTTAGAATTGATTCGACAATCGTATTTACAGCGATCGCGATAGCATAATAGGTTGCACCTTTGCGTTTAATAATTTCCGCACCGGCCTTCTTGGTAGCTTCCATTATTTCAATGCGGTCGGCATCAGAAAATTCAATGCCTGAGGTTTTGCAATAGTCTTCAACTGTTAATCCTGCGATGTTTGTGGCACTCCAGGCTGGCAGCTGAGAGTCTCCATGTTCACCGATTATATAGCCATGAACGTTCTTAACATCTATATCAAGTTTCTGGCTTAATAGATAACGGAAACGTGAGCTGTCAAGAACTGTACCTGAACCAATTACTCTGCCCTTAGGCAGTCCAGTCCATTTTGATATCATATAAGTCATAACATCAACCGGATTGGAAACAACAAGAATTACTCCGCCATTGTAGTACTTCATGATGTTTGTTGTGATTTCCTTGCCGAGAGCCACGTTTTTCCTTGCCAGATCAAGTCTGGTTTCGCCGGGCTTCCTTGGTATCCCAGCTGTTATGATGATAACATCACAATCAGCACAATCACTGTAGTCTCCGGCGCTGACTGACATCTGACCGAGAAAAGGCAGCCCGTGGTTAATGTCCATGATTTCACCGGTTGCCTTTTCCTGGTTGATATCTATCAGAACAAGTTCGCTGCACAGCTGCTTGATAGACATGGCAAATGCTATAGACGCGCCGACCGCGCCTGAACCTACTACGGCTACTTTTGAGCCGCATACACGATTTCTTAAAGTCATAAGAATCCCCCAAATTTAAAAATAAACGAATAGAGACATTTTAGCGTGATAAAGCGGTGAACGCAACATTAAGTTGATGTCTTATTAAATTGTGATAAACTATTAATTGATAGATGTATATATGCCGTTGATAATATCTTCTTATTATAAGATGTATATATAAACTATTAATACATATTAACGGGAGGACATAAAAATGCTAAATTTTGAATTCTGGAGTCCGACATGTTTTGTGTTCGGTAAGAATACCGAACAGGAAACAGGTAAGTACGTTAAAAAGTTTAATGGCTCAAAGGTTTTGATTCATTATGGCGGCGGATCAGTTGTTCGCAGTGGTCTGCTGGATAGAGTTAAGAAATCACTGGATGATGAAGGCATTGGCTACGTTGAGCTGGGTGGAGTTAAACCTAATCCGCGCAGTGGTTTGGTTTACGAAGGAATTGAACTCTGTAGACGTGAAAACGTCAATTTCATTCTGGCTGTTGGTGGAGGAAGTGCTATTGACTCGGCAAAAGCGATTGCCATGGGCGTTAAATATGATGGTGATTTCTGGGATTTTTACGCTCAGAAGGCAGACCCGCAGAACACACTGCCCGTAGCCACTGTACTGACCATCCCGGCAGCCGGCAGCGAAGGTTCTGAGTCAAGCGTAATTACTCAGGAAGATGGTATGCTTAAGAGAGGCCGCAGCCATCAATCGATTCGTCCCGTATTCTCAATTATGAATCCGGAGCTTACATATACGCTGCCACCATTTCAAACAGCTTGTGGCTGCGCTGATATGATGGCTCATATCTTCGAGCGTTATCTGACTAATACTCCTGATGTAGAGTTTACTGACAGGTTGTGCGAATCCGTACTTCAGACACTTATTAGAGATATTCCGATTGTTATGGATAACCCGGAACATTATGGAGCAAGAGCTAATGTTATGTGGGCAGGTACAATAGCTCATAATAATGCTTGTGGTGTAGGTAGAGAACAAGACTGGGCCAGCCATGATATTGAGCATGAATTGTCGGCACTTTATGATGTCGCCCACGGAGCCGGTCTTGCTACTGTGTTCCCAGCTTTTATGAAGTACACTCTTAAACATGATGTTATGCGCTATGCTCAGCTTGCTGTCAGAGTATGGAATTGCGAGATGGATTATTCTAATCCTGAGAAAACAGCGATTGAAGGTATTGCCAAACTCGAACAGTTCTGGTCGTCAATAGGATTGCCGACGAGTTTCCAGGAGCTGGGTGCGAAAGAGGAAGATATTCCCAAGATGGCGGCAAAAGTAGGATTGACTGGCGGACGTAAACTGGGTTCATTCCAGCCGCTTGACACTCAAGATATTGAGAACATCTATAAGTTGTGTATTAAAAAGTAATATATGTAATATGTATACTATATGTATTATATATAGTGGCAATTAAGGCTAATAGTCCAAACTAAATAATTATCACAAAAAAGGGACAGAAGCTGTTGACAAGGACAGTTCTGTCCCTTATAATTTGCAACGTTGCGCTTGACGCAGCAGCGACTTAGAAACATTGCAGGAGCCGGCGATAGCTGGAGACAGCAAGAAGCCAG
>JAQVJP010000179.1 GCA_028695145.1 Eubacteriales bacterium | reverse complement strand
AGAGAGCAGGGTCATCTGATTATCGCGATTTCCGGTTCGCCAATTGAGCTTGTGCGCGAGATGGCTAAGAAGTATAAGATGGACGATTACAAAGGCACTGTCTACGAGATCGGTGAAAATGGTACTTATAACGGTAAAATTACACCGATGTGGGATTCGCGCAGCAAGAGGGAAGCGGTGCTGGAAATGGCCGCAAAACACAATCTCAATCTTGACGCTTGTTTCGCTTATGGCGACACTGCCGGCGATTTCACGATGCTCGATCTGGTCGGCAATCCTTATGCCATCAATCCCACGCGTGAGCTGCTGAATAAAATCATGGAAAACGGTGAACTCAGGGGACGTGTCAATGTAATCGTTGAGCGTAAGGATTCAACATATCAGCTTGATGTTAACTGCATCAACCTGATTTAATGTCAGCGGTGCTTGTGATGCTAAATAATGAGAAGCTGCAGAATATTATGAAACTGGCAAAAGCGCTGCTCCTGATTTTTGCTGTGTTGGTTGTTTTGGCTGTTATTGTCGTTGCTATAATCAATCTGCATGTAAAAGCAAAAACCAGTGATCGAGTGTATGTAGTTTCTACAGTTCCGCGTGATAATTATGACGCGGCTTTGGTTCTCGGTTGTGGTGTATATAACAATGAATACCCGTCGCCGCTCCTGCGGGAACGTCTCGATGCTGCAGTGGAGCTTTTTCACGAAGGTGTTGTCAACAAGTTGATTATGAGCGGCGATCACGGCCAGGATAATTATAATGAAGTTGCTGTCATGAAACAGTACGCCATAGACGAAGGCGTACCATCTGAAGCAATCTTCATGGATCATGCCGGCTTCTCAACCTATGAGAGTGTTTTCCGCGCACGTGATATTTTCATGGCTGACAGTGTTCTTATCGTTAGTCAGGAGTATCATGTATATAGAGCTCTCTACGTTGCCGAAGCACTTGGCCTCGAAGCGTATGCTGTAAGTGCGGACAAAACCCGGCTCAGCGGCCAGACCGCACGCGATCTACGCGAAATTCTGGCCAGGAACAAAGACTTCATATTTAGTATAATAAAACCGGAACCGACTTATCTTGGTGAACCAATTTCTCTCGATCAGAGTGGGGACATAACCAACGATTAAACCAGAACTTCGGGAGGGTGCTGCAGTGAAGGTGATATTTCGTGGAAGACTACAAGAAAACCGGCAAAAGAATGCAAAAAAATTGAAAATCTGCGCGTTTGCCTCAGCGATTACCGCGACTGTTGGTCTTATTTTCTCAAGTGCGTTCCTCACTACCTCCTGCGAAAAATCACTGCTTGACCCGGATGATCCCGTTACAATTAATGTCTGGCATAATTATGGTGGTCAGATGAAAAACCTGATGGATGAATTGATCAGCGAGTTTAATACGACTATTGGCGTTGATGAGGGAATAATTATAAGTGTTACTGCTATTTCCGGATCGAGTGAATTGCATGAGATGCTGGTAGCAGCTGCTGATCAGGTGCCCGGGGCGTTGCCGCTCCCGGACATTACAACAGCTTATCCCAAAACAGCAGCCATTTTGCTGGAGCAAGACCTGCTTACTAATTTGAGTACATACTATGATCAGAAGGTAGTTGACGAATATGTGCCACAATTTATCGAGGAAGGCAGACTGAATACTGATGGCCTCTACGTTTTTCCTATAGCTAAGTCAACCGAGCTGCTCTTCGTCAATAGAACTCTCTTCGACCGTTTTGCCGCCGACAGCGGTTTTGATTATTCCGATCTTGCTACTTATGAAGGTATTTCCGCGGCGTCTTTGGCATATTATGATTGGACTGACCAACAGACTCCGGAAATTCCCCGGGATGGCAAAGCCTTCTTCATGCCGGATTCTCTGTTTAATCAAGCTCTTGTCGGCAGCAGACAGCTTGGATCAGCTCTCCTGAAAAACGCTCCGGCGGCAGCATCGCTTGATCTGGAGCAGGAAGTATATTGCCGTATCTTCAAGAATTACTATTTGCCGGCAGTAAGTCATGGTATAGCGCTGTTTGACGGCTACAGCGCCGATCTGTTCAAGACAGGTGATCTCGTATGCTCAGTAGGCTCAACTGCAGGCGTTCTCTATTATCCGGATAAAATAACCTACCCGGATAATACGCAGGAAGAAGCAAACTACGCGTTTCTGCCGTGCCCGACTTATGCCGGTGGTGAAAGAGTCGCGTTACAGCGTGGCGGCGGTATGTGCGTAACCTCTTCTGACGAAGCCAAGAAAATAGCCTCGGCAATCTTCATCAAGTGGTTCACCGAGCCGGAACAGAATTTGCGGTTTACCTTGTCGAGCGGCTATCTGCCCGTACAAAAAGCTGCCTTCGACCAGTTGTTTGAGCTGGATTTAACAACACTTAATAACAAAAATATAGCCGAGCAGCTGAAAACCGTCCTTGATATGTACCAGGAATACGAGTTCTTCTACACCCCATACGCGCCAAATGTCGACGAACTGCAGAAGAGTTATGAGCAGATCTTGCGGGAGCAGGTCGTGAATGGGCGTGAATTATTAGCTGAGTATATCCAAAAAAATAATGGCAACGGGCAGAGCCTGACCGACTATTTAAATGAAATTACCACCGACGCACTGGCAAAAATCAGAGAAGAAAGAAGTCTGACCGATGGCTGATGACAAAGTGAAGTCGCAAGTTCATAAAACGGACGTCAGCGACTCATCAAGGCAAACAAAAGCTTGTCTACGTCGTTTCAATTTACGTGGACTCAGAGCCATGCCGGTACCGATCAGACTGAGGTTGTTCGGTTTTCTGCTAATTCTCATCGCGATATTACTGCTGGTTGTCATCATGTTTCTTCTGTTGACCGGCACACTCACAGCCGGCCGCTACGAAATAAGCAAATACTTCGAAAATGAAACCCAGCGCCTGAGTGAAGAAATAGAAATTGATTATGGCAAAATCTCTATCTCAGCTCTCTCCATGGCACAGAACATATCAGTTTCAACAGAACAGTATCTCAAAATGCAGGGTATGGGAACTAACGACCTGCTCGGGAATCCAGCTGTCTTGCAGGGATTTCTCGATGAACAATTCGACAGACTTGCATTCTCACTGGAAAAAACACGCTCGAGCGGAGCTTTTGCCATTATAGACGCGACAATAAATCCTGACCTGCAGAACGCGAAATACTCGCGCGCAGGTCTCTACATCAGAAACATGGAACCCAATATCGTCAGTGCCAGCGCCCCAAGCATGACCGTTCTGCGCGGATCGGCCGACATAGCACGCAGGCACGGACTGGCACTCAACTCACTCTGGTCGCTCGAATTCGACTTGCGCAATATTCCCGAATATGAACTATTGCGCACAGCCGTCGAAGAAGCCGCCGCTGGTGGCTATGCAGCAGACCTGGCGCGGCTGTACTTGTGGACCCCGGCCAGATATCTACCGGGAAGCAATGAACAGCTCATGCTCTGTCTCGTACCACTAATCGACAGCGACAATAAATTTATCGGTGCCTGCGGCTTCGAAGTCAGCTCCATGCTCTTCAAGCTCAACTACTCCCCGGACACAAGCGAATACCAACGCGTCAGCTGCCTGATATGCCCGCTCGACAACGGAAGAAGACCGCTTCTCGGCGGATTCCTGTCAGGCGGAGATTACAATGCTTTTGCCGGTAT
>JAQVJP010000003.1 GCA_028695145.1 Eubacteriales bacterium | reverse complement strand
AATTGCAAGTACTGCGTCTGCAGATAATAGTCAAATAAGGTAATTTCTTATATCCTCCAGCCTGCCATCACGTATATATACCCGTGGAACTCTCTTACCGATGATACAGGTAACTTCGTAATTAATTGTGTCTAACCATTGAGCAACCTCGTCAACGGACAATACAAAGTTTTTCCCTTCATATTGCTGATTGCCAAACATTACCACCTGTTCCCCAACCTGTACGCTTTTGTGTCCTGCCAAATCGGTAATATCCGCCATAAGAGTATCCATACAGATACTGCCTGCTACCGGTACTCGGACACCGCGCAGCAGCAATTTGGCTTTGCTGCCAAGTCTGCGTGAATATCCATCAGCATACCCTATTGGAATAGTAATAATATGACTCTCCCGCTTGGCTATAAAATGTCGCCCATAGCTGACACTCGCGCCTGCAGGTACATATTTCTGATGTACGATATTAGCCTTAAGAGTCATGGCCGGCTTGAGTTCAGACCATCCATCGGGACAGTCCTGAGGCAGCATTCCATAAAGTATGAGACCGGGTCTGATCATATCAAGATGCATCTGGGGGAAGCGCATTGTTGCCGCGCTGTTACAAACATGTTTGATTGGTATAGGTAAACCAATACGATCCATTTCCCTGCTGATGCTCATAAATTTCTCAAATTGCTGTTCAGTATAAGTAATATCTTCTTCATCGGCTGAAGCAAAATGAGTATATAGCCCCTCCACCACCAGACCAGGCAATCGTCTGATCCAAGAAACATCTTTTACCGCATCATATCCAGCCATGAAACCAACTCTGCCCATACCAGTATCTACCTTGATATGCACTCTTGCGTCAATACCTGTACGGATAGCAGCGTCAGACAGCGCCTGTGCCAGATCACGGCTGAAAACGGTCTGGGTAATTCTGTGATGAAGCAATTCCTCAGCACGGCGAGGATCTGTATAGCCAAGAACAAGTATCGGGACATCGACACCATTTTGTCTAAGCTGTATTGCCTCATCAAGCATGGAAACAGCAAGCCTAGTAGCTCCACCGGCAAGCAAAACCGGAACCACACGATCAACACCATGACCATAAGCATCGGCTTTTACCACAGCCATTATCTCACAGGTTTTTCGCACCTTACGTCTGATTATTCTCATGTTGTCCGACAGTTTATCGAGATCAATTTCTGCCCATGATCTGTTTGGCATACTGCTGTTCATAATTTTTTCTACCTCTTGCTGTAATTATCGATTCATTCTATCACCTGAGCGCTTACCAAGCCAGCCGGCATTTACCCAGGCACGGCCCATTTGCACAAGCAGATCTTGAGGCAGATAATTCGATTGACCAATCTTCTCAGCGGCCAGGTCGCCGGCCAATCCGTGAAGATAAACTCCACTGACCGCCGCCTTATCAGGACTCATTCCTTGCGCCAGCAAACCGGTAATAATTCCGGTAAGACAATCGCCGCTCCCGCCTTTTGCCATACCATCATTACCTGTAGTATTTATATAAATTCTGCCATCAGGATGAGCTACAACAGTTGCCGCGCCCTTGAGAACGACTATGGAGCTATACTTACGTGCAAGAGCAAGTGCGGCCTGTTGACGATCCTGTTCAAGAAGATGCGTAAGTTCAGGCGCAAGTCGTCTGAACTCTCCCGGATGAGGTGTCATGACAGGCGCATTCAGTCTTCGATTGTGCCTTGCCAAAAACAGCGGCAAAAAACGGTCCGCGTCCTCTGCAATTTTATTCAGGGCGTCGGCATCTATCACAAGCTGAACCGCGTTTTCGATCAGGAGTTCAAGAAACTTAGTTAACCACTCAGGATCACCAAGTCCCGGGCCAATGGCTATGACTTGTTTATTGTCAACCAACACCTTCAAACATGAAAAAGCATTTTCACACTCGTCTATGTCATGAGTTAATCCCTCGGGAAAAGCTGACAGCACCGGCAAAAAAGCGGCATGGCTTACAGCAAGAGTAATCAAACCGGCACCCGCCCTTGCGGCTGCCTGTCCGGCCAGAGCTATAGCTCCAACCTTTCCGGCACTTCCACCTACCAGTAGTGCTCTGCCGAAGATCCCCTTATGACCATCTTCAGGCCTGTAGGGGCGAAATTGTTTAATCAGATCACTATTTATCGCTACAGGAAGTTTCTTATTAATCTGTGACTGATATTGATCGAGTATAGTTTTAAGCCAATCTGGAGACATACATAGTGGTACAACTTCTATACCTCCGGCACATGTACAACCAGGCGCTGCGATAATACCAAGCTTGGGCGCAACAAAACTTACGGTCTTATCCGCATGAACACAAGGATTTACAATGCTGCCATCGTTGGCATCAACACCGGAAGGTATATCTATTGATACAACATAAGATTTCATCAGCTGCCATTTCCTTACCTGATGAAATAACAACTCATACTCCTTGGATAAACCACGCGCGCTGCGAAAACCAGTGCCCATTATGCCATCGACTATAAGCTCTGGTATCGTCATTTTCCCAACATCTTCCAAGTCTACAAAAACAGCTCCAAGCTTACGCAAGGCTTCTGTCTGAACATCGTTTTTTCTGTTATCTGCGGATAAACAAGCATCAAGACAAGTTACCTTAAGACCTCGGGCAATTAAATGTCTGGCACAAACCCAGGCATCCGAACCATTATTACCTTTGCCGCCAACCACAAGAATATGTGTATCTGTATCAATAGGAACATTATTTTCAACAAGCGTTTTGAGAACAGTATCCGCTACCGCTATGCCGGCTTGCTCAACAAGTATTTCCATACTAAGACCGGTTAGCTCAATCCAGTTTTGATCAAGATAATGCTGAGCTGCGTTATCAAGAAGAGGGAGAAGATTTCCAGATTCATATTTGATATTTAGCATTATGTAACCTCCAAACCTGTTGGAACCAGACAGATAATTACAATTACAAGTATATCAAACTAAACAGCAAAAAACCGACCCGATAAACGAGCCGGTTCAATAGCTGCAATATAAGCAGCATAGAATTACATTTCTCGAAGCAACAGGGCTGTCGGCCGGGGTAAGCCATGGGAGCAAACATTATCAGACCGCAGCCTCTCGCTTCATAGTATCTACTAAATCACAGATGCTTATCAAGTGCTGACGCAAGTTCTTGTTGTGGACGAGCGCCAATCATTCTCTCAACAACCTGACCATTCTTAAGTACAAACAAAGAAGGTATACTCATAACCTTGAATTTCTCGGCAAGTTCTGATTCTTCATCAACGTTTACTTTACCGATAATCGCTTTTCCTTCATACTCCTCAGCCAACTTGTCGATGGTCGGTGCTACCATACGGCAAGGACCACACCATACGGCCCAAAAATCCAGAAGAACCGGTTTATCACTCTTAAGTACTACTTCATCAAAATTATCAACTGTTACAGTTAAAGCCATGTTGGGAAACCTCCTAAAAAATAAAACGACATTATTCTTAATGAATAATAAGTCATCAGCTGCCGATTAATCAGTAACTGGAGTTACCCGCGTGACTGAGCGCACATGATCGTGCGAATTCAATCCTGCTGCAATGACGCGAGATCAAACGGAGTCTCTTGATATACATAGTAGTTCAGCCAGTTCGCGAACAACAGATAGGCTGAGCTGCGCCATAACACTTGCGGTGGTTGCTGCGGATTATCATTAGGGAAATAATTCTGGGGAACATCTACATCAAGTCCACGTTCAATATCCCGGTCATACTCGTGCTTGAGCGTAAGCGGATCATATTCAGAATGTCCGGTCAGAAATATTTGCCTGCCCTTCATGTCAGAAACAGCATATACACCAGATATTTCTGACTCCGAAAGCAGTCTTAACTGCGGCACCTTATCAATATCTGAACGGCGTATTTCAGTATGCCGTGAATGCGGCACATAAAATATATCATCAAATCCGCGAAAAAGTTTCACAGGTCTGGTATAACTGCGAAAATGAGGAAAAACACCAAACATCTTAGCATCAAGATCATATTTAGGTATTCCATAATGATGATAAAGACCGGCCTGCGCCCCCCAGCAAATATGCATGGTTGAATAAACATGTGTCTTTGACCATTCCATAATCTCACATAGTTCCGGCCAGTAAGCGACATCCTCAAACGGCATTTGTTCAACCGGGGCACCGGTTATTATCATCCCATCGTAGCGTTTTTCTTTTACCTGGTCAAAAGTCTCGTAAAATTTAACCAGATGATCAAGGGGAGTATTCCGAGGATTATAGCTGGCTGTATATATGAAATCTACATCTACTTGCAAAGGGCTGTTGCTTAGTAATCGCAAGAGCTGAGTTTCTGTAACTATTTTTGTTGGCATCAAATTCAGGATTAATATGCGCAAAGGTCTGATATCCTGCGAATACGCACGGTTATCATGCATAACAAACACATTTTCCTGTTCAAGTATTCCGGCTGCCGGCAGATGATCCGGTATTTTTATCGGCATGGTCTAAATCCCCCCAGTACTGCAGAAAATCAGACTAAATGCCTGATTTTCAATCATTTTATTAAACCTTGCCTGTTTTTTCTTGTCAAGCAGAAGCGTTACGTTCAGACAAATTCATTGAGAATAGATAGAGCCGGAACAATGGAACGATCAACCTGAGGAATACGTTCACAGGCAGACAGCAGGCTCCTTGCATCTGCAACAGCTGCCTCAAGATCAGCATAACGATTTATGTGGCCTTTGAGATAAATGGAATCAGGAAGTCGGCCGGCTTCAAACTGTTCAAGTGATAAACTTATTTCTTTTGCGGCAAGAGGAGCCACAACACAAAACTCATAAGGCAAACATGAATTAATATACTCATCAGCACGCGCGAGATATTCAGGTACAAAAGCCTGCTCTGTACGTTCTATCATTGGCCAATAATCTATAGTAGACATAGCTGTTGATCCACGATGCATGACATCTCGGCTTATTCGTCTGAGCACTCTGACATCCCTGCTGCCCAGGAGCTGCCTTCCATCAAGAAACGAGCACCACGGCATTATAAAAATGCCATGGTATTGATCATGATTAAGCTGACCGGATATCTTTGGAGACAATCCATGCAAGCCTTCAACGATTATCAAATCCCGTTCACCAAGCTGGATCAGCCGATCTTCCGGCCAACGCCTGCTGCGATCAACAAAACTGAATTCTGGTAATCTTACAGGTTTACCTGCGAACAGATCGGATAAGTGTTCAAGCATCAGATCAATATCAAGAGTATCAATGGACTCAAAATCTGGTCTGCCCTGCTCATCGAAACTAATCTCGCGCAGCTGATAATAATCATCCATAGAAACAAGATGTGTTCTACAACCGGCTTTTGTGAGCGCAACCGCCAGTCTATTAGAAAATGTAGTCTTGCCTGATGACGTAGGCCCTGAGACAAATACGGCTTTGATTCTGTGGTCTGCAGCTATCCTCACAGCGATTTGTTCTGTTCTGCTGATAAACTCATGCTCGCAACTCTCAACAAAATCCGGAAGTTTATTTACTCCAAGATTTTCTTCCAGTTCTTCGAGACTTATTATGCGCATATTGGTCAGTTGGGCCATCGTCTATACCTCCGGCATGATATTGTCGGTTGATTATTTTCCCCATTATAACAAAAATCTGCCCGGCACCAACATAATCGCGATTACCGGGCAGATTAGAGATTTATGAATCCGAGTTCTGATCTGCCTGTTCGGCAGCTTCAATCATCTTCTGATCATAAGTTTCCATTAGTTTTTGGCTAACTTCAGGGTTGATATCTTTGCCAAGAAATTCTGGCAAGTTCATTCCAGCCATATTAAACAGCTCATTCATTGGCGGAATTGATTTCATAAGGCCCGAAAGAAATCCGGCAGTACCATTTTTACCATCCTGACCTGCTCCCTGACCGGCGTCCCAGACAGTGACCTTATCAATCTTGATATTCTTAATTGCTTCAACCTGTATGGCAATAAGATCTTCCATCTTATCGGCAAGCAATAATCTGAGAGCGTCTTTCGGATCTCCGCCGGCTGCTCTGACGATTTCAGCCAGACCAGCAGCCTGCCTTGTCAGGATTTCCTGCTGACCGCGGGCCTCAGCTTCTTTCTTAAGGAAGATAGCGTCTGCTTCACCCTTGGCAATACGACGTGTTTTCTCAGCCATAGCCTCAGCATCGATCTCAACTTGTCGCTTAGCGATTTCAGTTTTCACCAGAACGTCAGCCTCAAGAGTTGCTTTTTCACGTTCAGCACGAACAAGTTCAGCACGTTGCTCAGCTGCATATGCTTCTTCAAGAGCCTTAGCAGCCATGGTTTTTTCCGCAGAAGTCGCACGACGAAGAGCATCCGCTTCCTTCTCTCTTCTGGTTGCGTTTGTTGCAGCGATATGGGCTTTTGCATCATTCTCACCGGCGATCGCGTTTGATTCAGCCGATGCGACCTGTATACGTTGATCTCTCTGTGCGTTAGCCTGACCAATTGAACCATCACGGTCCTTCTCAGCAACAGACTTTTTCGCGTCATTGATGGCCTTGGCAGCAGCTTCTTTACCAAGTGCTTCGATATAGCCTGACTCATCATTGATGTCAGTTACATTAACGTTGATAAGACGTAAACCAATTTTCTTCAGCTCTGATTCAACGTTGCGAGAAACCGCTTCGAGGAACTTATCACGATCAGTATTGATCTCTTCGATATCCATCGTAGCGATGACTAAACGAAGCTGTCCGAAGATGATGTCTTTTGCCAGTTCCTGAACTTCTGAGAGCTTAAGCCCCAGCAGTCTCTCAGCGGCATTTTGCATGACACCTTGCTCAATTGATATACCAACTGTAAATCTTGAAGGAACATCAATACGAATATTCTGTCGTGAGAGCGCGTTCTTCAAATCTACACTGATCGACAGTGGTGTCAGATCGAGATATTCATAAGACTGAATAACCGGCCATATGAACGAGGCACCACCGTGAATACAACGAGCGGAACGAACAGAGCCGTCCTTGTTGCTGCCGACCTTACCATAGATGACCATGATTTTGTCTGACGGGCACTTGCGGTAACGCGAGAGCAGGACAAGAAATGTTGTAAAAATAAGCACAAAAATTACGATTACGGCTATCATTGCCGATGTCGGCAGTGAAGTAGCAAATGCTGTAAATAACTGCATATTTCATCCTTTCTGAACACTTAAGTGGCTCACCCTGATGTCTTAATTGTCGAGTGGTTCTACCAGAAGCTTATCACCGCGTACCGCTATCACACGAACGGGAGTTCCGGTTTTGATCTCAGTTTCTGATCTGGTCATGGCTGAAGCCTCGATAAGACGCTCCTGCACTTGGATGGAGACTTTTCCCTGACCCTGCATGGATCCCGGTATACGAAGATAAACCTCTCCGGAACCACCTATTGCCTTGCCAAGATCAATATTACCGCTGCTTTGCAGTCGCAGTAGCGATTTGAATATGAAGGCCACCAACCAGAGAGCCCCCAGTCCAGAAATCAAAGCCAAAAGCGCAGCTGCCCAGGGCGGGGCGTTCATATCAATAGCGGCTATGCCAACCCAGCCGCCAGCGGCGAAAAAAGCAACAAGACCTCTTACAGTGAGAAGTCGCAAACCAGAGTCGAAGTCCGCCGAGCTCTCTGAGAGCCAGCTGTCATCCAAAACATCCGCGTTCTCACCGGTAAAATCAATTCCGCCATCAGCATCTCCGGCAAAATCGGTTCCGCCATCGACAGCGTCAGCACCTCCATCATGACCCAGACCAAACAGAAGCATAATAGTCTGGATTATCAGTACCGCGGTTGCCGGCAGAGCAAATAACGCCATCACCTGTTGAAAAATTGTCATCGACTGCCACCAGTCAATCATTAGTAATCACCTTCCTTCAATTCCTGCAGCCCCTGTTTGACCTGCCCACTGAGCCATGAAGCCGCATAAGCCTGCACCATTACACATAACACCCTTGTCAGACAATCGCGCTGTGTTTTATTACTCAACTCAAAATCCGAAGTGCGTTCAGTAATCAATTCCAACAGACCTTCACGATCGAAGAATAATTCTCCCGGCAGATGCAGCAGAATATCACTGAAATAAATATATAATTTGCTGTCATCAATCAAATCATCACTCTCATCCGCGAGGTTATTATTAATACTGCTGAGAAGTGAAACTATATCTTCCATCGGCATAGTCTGTCTAAGCAACGCGATATGGATAATCCGTGTCGTCTGTCTCATACTGTATTTTCGGTCAACAGGGCTTGATACATATCCTCTCTTGACCCAGTTCTGTAGGGTTGCCGCAGGCATGCCAGTCAAGTCAGATAGCTGCGAGAGAAATATTCCACCTGTCATTGAAAACAAACTTGTCAACACCCGCTCAACCTCATGACGGTCATCTGCGGCAATCTGCAGATTCGTGCCCGGCAAATATCGAAACTTCATTTAATCACCACCTTTCATACCCCTCGCCGGCAAAAGACCTTCGTTTAAGTTCGATTAATCTTACCACACAGTCACGTGAACGTCAATAGAGTTAAAAAGAACTTTATAAGTTTTTCTTGATGTAATGATATAATCAAAAAAGAGACATAAAAATGGTTAATTGTCGGGAGGACAACCGTGATGGCAATGACAAAAATATGGGCTCACCGGGGAGCCAGTGCCAGACTTGCAGAAAATACCATGCCCGCTTTTGAAGAGGCAGTCCGGCTCGGAGCGGACGGAATTGAGCTTGACGTACAATTATCTTCAGACGGACAGCTGATAGTTATACACGATGAAAAAACAGATAGAACTACAGGAATAAGCGGCTGGGTTCATCAATTAACAGCTAACAAACTAAAAAAACTTAATGCCGCTGCTTTCAGACCGCAACTATCTTCAACGCATGTTCCAAGACTCGAAGAAGTACTTGATCTGCTGAAAAACACTGAAATGACTTTGAATATTGAATTGAAAAACGGACTCGTTCAGACACCGGGAATGGAAGAGAAAGTATGGCAGGCAGTATCTGCTTCAGGTATGCAAGATAGAGTTGTCTTCTCTTCCTTCAACCACTACAGTCTGAGAATGCTGCTGGAATTCGCACCTCAGGCGAAATGTGGACTGCTGTATCAGAGCGGTCTGGTAGATCCATGGATGTATGCTCAACGCGTTGGCGCAACAGCTATTCATCCGTGGTATGGGAATCTTCAAATCCCAGATCTTATTAGTAATTGCCACAATGCCGGCATCGCCGTTCATGTGTGGACATTAAATGATGACAAAAAGATCAAACAAGCAGCAGCATTGGAAGTAGACGCCATCATAACTGATATTCCTGAGCGTGCGTTGCAACTTCTGCAAGAAGGATGAGGGCATTTTATGAAGCTTGATTACAAAAAAACCTTCCTGATCGGTTTTGGCTTCTTCGCCAGTTCACTGGCTTGGAGTCTGTACAACAGTTTCGTTCCCATTATGTTGGAAGAACGTTTCTTCCTGACAACCACAATAATTGGGCTGATAATGACAATCGATAATTTTTTCGGAGTTGTTTTCCAGCCATTAGTAGGAATGCTCAGTGACAGGACTCATACTCGTATCGGCAAACGCATGCCTTGGATACTATTCGGGATTCCCACCTGTGCTGCTGCTTTTATCCTGATTCCCAGAGCCAGATCGTTAGCTCTGATGATGGCAGTTATAATAAGTTTCAATTTTATTATGTCGCTCTGGCGCTCACCTGTAGTTGCGCTCATGCCCGATGTTACTCCTTCGCCGCTGCGAAGCAAGGCTAACGGAGTAATTAATCTGATGGGTGGAGTAGGCAGCATAATCGCGTTTTTTGTCGGCGGCAGGCTTGCTGACTGGCAAGGGTACAACGCGCCTTTTCTCATGGGTGGCTCTGTAATGATCTTCGCTCTTATGATGTTGATTTTCTTCGTTCGCGAAGCTGACAGCAGGGTGCATGAAGATACTAAAACTCCACGACAAGATAAATTTTTGGCAGATTTGATCAAAAAAATTAAAGAAGAACATCGTTTGAAGAAATCACAACCGCCAAAAAATTGGCAGCCAGGTGAGAAGCGTAGCTTGTTCGCTCTTCTTCTGGCAATATTTTTCTGGTTCTGCGGGTACAATGCTGTTGAGACCTTCTTCACATTATATGCGACGAAGGAACTTGGTATGACAGCGGGTGCTGCGACAACAACCCTGACCTTATTCTCTTTGTCTTTTGTAGCCTTCGCGCTGCCAGCCGGTATTATCGCCGGGAAATTCGGCCGGCGCAAAATTATTCTCATTGGACTTGTTGGGATTATCGCCGCCTTCGTTCCTATGTTATTTGTCAGTAATGTCACAATTCTAAGACTGTTGCTGCTCCTTGGCGGGCTCTGCTGGGCATGCATCAATATTAATTCTTTGCCAATGGTTGTGGAAATGGCCAGCAAAGATCGGATAGGCAGTTTTACCGGCTACTATTATTTTTTCAGTTTCAGTGCCGCTATCGCCAGCCCGATATTATTTGGTTTCATAAGGGATCTAACTAAGGATTACAGTACATTATTTATTTACTCTGTTGTAGCTTTTGCCGGTGCACTTGTATGCATGCTGACAGTTAAACATGGAGAAGCCGGAACCGGCGAAGATCACAGTGAACAATTAACGGAGGTGAATGCCTGATGTGTCCGATGGGGAAAAAGACCTACAGAGACAGCATATCGCGCACAATCTATAATCTGATTAGATTACAGGGTGATACTACAAGACAGTTTTTGGCCGACACTACCCAATTACCACCTACGAGTATGAACCGGGTACTTGATAAGCTTATCAAAGCAGGCCTTATTGCCGAGTCAGGGTTGGCGGATTCCACCGGCGGACGAAGAGCTAATTTGTACAGTCAGAGAACTGACAACTATTGCTTCGGTATAATGCAAAACTCTGACACTCAGACAATTCTCAGAATCTATGATCCGGCTCTGCAGTTGCTTGATGAATGCCAACTGCCACTCATTCCGGCATCAGCTCAAGAGACGCCGGAAATCGCAGCATGGTTTCAATCGTTCACGGAGAAAACTCAGCAGATGATGCGAAGAGTCGAAGCCGAAAATCTTAGAATGGTCTCGGCCGCGCTCATTAGTGATGCGGCTTATGAAGATAGTTATGATGTGCATATACGAGATTTCCTGCAGAATTATATGTCTGATGATCGATTTGATTTCCGAGTGATCAGCACAGCCGACGCTGCCAGCTATGGCTCGCTGTGGAGTCCCGCGAGCAGAAAACTTGGAGAGGCAACAATAGTACTACTGGCAGATATGGAAAGTGTTTCAATATGCCTGGCATCTGATGGGCTGCGGCATGACAGCAGGTTGAAATCTTTGCGTGCTGATGATCTGATCGTGCCCCTGATCAGAGAAAACAAACCTCTAACACTTGCAGGAGCAGCTTCAGCAAGCGGATTACTCGAGTACTTCAATCAAATCAAGCAAAACAGTAATCAGACCTGGCAGGATTTTACCAAGGCAGCAGCTGCCGGCAAGAAAAAAGCAACGCATACAATAACAATAGCGGCTGCCGGTTGTGCCAGTGCCATTGTCAACGCGGCGCTTCTTTCTGATTCAGATCATTGGATTATTACCGGACAACTTACTGAAGAGCTTCCCGGCCTCGAGGAAGAGACTGCCAAACAGTTGGATAATCTGCTCAAAAAAAGCAACGTTAAATTGACTCACTTGAAAACACATTGCAGTTTTGAAGTTCTGATCTGGCAAGGAGCCGGAGCATATATGCTGGAGAATTTTTTAGGCCAGGTAGATTAACATGTAACTGACTTAAGAGGAACAGCAATATACTGACCAGGTTTTTTCAAAACAGCGCTGTCAGTTTTCTTGTTTAGCTCGGAGCTGTTTTCAAGCCATATTTTAAAACTATCGTAGAGATGTTCATACCCGTAGGCATGCATGGGGATAACGAATTCCGGCTGCAGCTTTTGCAGCAGATCCTCAAGTCCATCAAGGAGCGGCGCTTCCTGCCAACCATCACTGGTACTTGCGGCCAGCATGGCCAGATCTGGTTTGCCGGTACGTTGAATACATTCGGCAAGCCAGGTGGTTTCTGCCTGCTGTACATCAGAATACTGAGGCAGATCATCCCAACGCGCCAAATCACCGCCATGCATAACAGTTATTTCCGGTGCAGCAATAAGATACGCTACACCTTGGTCACTCGATCCACTGCAGCAAATAAGCATATCATCAAGCATAAGTGTTTGACGCGGATAGACAGCGGCTGATTTATCTGTTGATTCTCCAGTTACGATTTTCTTTTCCAAGCGATTATTCGGTTCTCCATCATGACCATGCAGAAAAAAAGCCGCCTGCGGAAATAATTGAAGTGTATCGGCAGTGTAATGATCCGCATGCTGATGCGAGCTGAATATATACAGTGGACGATTGCATAGGTCGGGCAAGGATGCAGCTGCTACTTCCCATGAACTGCGGTCAGGTATACTGCCATAATCAAACAGAAGCACACGCTTAGGTGTTTCAACCGCAAAACAGCTGTGCCCAAGATATTTTACACCGCAGTATCTGTATCTTATCATCGAGACATGTCTAATGCCGTCTTCAAGATAAACATCGGAAACTGTTCTAAATCCACATGATTTATAGAAATCTTCGAGATATAATTGACCGGACAGCTTAATACCTGCGGCCGGCCAACGCTGTTCAAGCCATTCTGCGGCCTGCAGCATCATGTCTCTTGCCAGACCTTGTCCGCGGCGATCTGCGCGTACAACAACTCGTCCGATAGCCGATTCACGGAATAATACCCCCGGTGGCAATAAACGGCAACAGGCCGATATCGAACCGTCATTTTCCTGATATAATAGATGATGTGATAGTTGATCCTTATTATCCGGATCTATATAGGGGCTGTTCTGTTCAACAATAAAAATCACAGCTCGAAGATGAAGCAAAGCGTATAGCTCGTCCTTAGTCAATTCTTCATATGATTTCAATATCCATCCCATATTTTTTAAGCCTCCATATCCAAAATAATAACCAACCATTATTTACTGTTTCCTAATATAGCAGAAGATTTAAACTCTGTCACAAATGTCTGATGTAGACACTTTTGCCAGTTAAAGCTGTACTTCATGAATGTAATGAAGTAAAATACTCAGGAAAGATTTTTCTGGAGGTAGTTTTGTATGAAAAAGATGCTAATAATTTTACTGGCGCTCTCACTGCTGCTCAGCGGTTTTCTGACAGCTTGTGGTAAAGGTGATGACGGCAAGGATACATCGCTGGAAGATGTGAAGGATCAGGGATTTTTGATTCTGGGTATGGATGACAGTTTCCCGCCAATGGGCTTCCGCGATGATAACAATGAGCTGGTCGGTTTTGATGTTGACCTGGCAAAAGAAGTAACAAAACGTATGGGTGTCGAGCTCAAGCTGCAGGCCATTGACTGGTCACAGAAGACAAATGAGCTCAACGCAGGTCAGGTTGACTGTCTCTGGAACGGCTACACCATCACCGAAACCAGAGCAAAAGAAACAAATATCACAGACCCTTATATGGCGAATCATCAGGTTCTCGTAGTTATGAAAGACGCTGAATACGAAACAATGGCTGATCTTGCCGGCAAGAAACTGGTACTGCAGGCCGAGTCCAGCGCAGTGGAAGCACTTGACGCTAACGCTGAGTTTAAATCTTCACTGGCTGAAGTTATTGAGCTCAAAGATAATGTTACAGCCTTCCTTGACTTGAAGAGCGGATCATCTGATGTATTGCTGATCGATGAAATTGTTGCCAACTATTATATCGAGAAGCAGGATGACAGCTTCCGCGTTCTCGAAGAATATCTGGCCGAAGAAGATTATGGCATCGGTTTCAGAAATGAAGATCAATCACTGCGTGATGAAGTTCAGAAACACCTGGAAGAAATGGCAGCTGACGGCACTATGGCCGAGATTTCTGAGCAGTGGTTCGGTAAGGATATCACCACCATTGGCAAATAATTAGTGGATAGATTATGAATTATTCTGTTATTATTCCTTATCTGCTGGAAGGCACTGTCACAGCACTCAGGCTATTTGCCCTGACGCTGCTGCTGGCAGTGCCTCTTGGCCTTATCGTAGCCAGATTGCGTGCGGCAAAATCACCGTTTATCAATCTGCCTATCAGATTTTATCTGCTGTTGATGAGAGGCACGCCACTCCTTCTGCAGTTGATTTTTTTCATGTACTTCCCGCCCTTTGTACTTGATATCAGTATCGACCGCTTCATGGCGGCGATAATCGCCTTTAGTTTAAATTATGGAGCTTATTTTGCCGAGATTTTCCGAGGCGGTATTGATTCAATTCCACAGGGGCAGGCTGAAGCAGCTAAGGTTCTCGGGTTTTCACCGTGGCAAACCTTCAGCCGCATTACGTTGCCTCAGGTCATCAAGCGGGTAATACCGGCCAGTGCTAATGAGTGTATGACACTGGTAAAAGATACCGCGTTGGCTCAGACAATAGGAGTTTTTGAGTTGTTCCGAGCCGCTCAGAATACGACATCTCGTGAAGTCTCAATCATACCCATTATAATCGCGGGAGCATTCTACCTAATAATGAATAGTGTTGTCGCGGCTATATTCAGTCGCGCTGAGAAGAAGCTCAGCTATTACAAAGGATAAGTACTTATGAAATCTGAAAATTATCAAACTGAAATAGCAGAACAGCAAACAGTCCTTGAGGTAAGCGAGCTTCGCAAAGCTTTTGGCGAACTGTCAGTTCTTGAAAATATAAATTTCACGGTCAAACATGGTGAGGTTGTAGCGATTATCGGGCCTTCAGGTTCCGGCAAATCTACTTTGCTGCGCCTGATTAATCAACTTGAACAGGTAGATGGTGGTAATATAACTGTCTGTGGACAAATACTATGCGCAAATGACGCAAACTCTAACGCGATTTATTCAAATCAGGAAATCCTCAGACAGATTAGACTTAAGATTGGTTTGGTATTTCAGAACTTCAATCTCTTCCCTCACTTCAATATTGAACGCAATCTTACAGAGGCGCCAACCGTTGTGCTTGGCCAGACAAAAGAAGAAGTAGCAGCTCACGCCCGGCAGCTTCTAAGCAAACTTGGACTGGCTGATAAGGCCAAGGCTTATCCATGGCAGCTGTCAGGCGGCCAGCAGCAGCGCGCCGCAATAGCCAGGGCACTGGCTCTGAATCCGGAAATTCTTTTCTTCGATGAGCCGACATCCGCACTTGACCCAGAACTGACCGGTGAGGTTCTTAAGGTAATCCGCTCATTGGCAGAAGAAAATATGACGATGGTTGTAGTCACACATGAAATGGCTTTTGCCCGCGAACTTGCTGATAGAATTATATTTATGGATCAAGGTCTGATCATTGAAAACGGGACACCGGATGAAGTTTTCAGCTCAGATAATGCAAGAACCAGAAATTTCTTGCGACGATACCATGAGTGAAGAGATATCACCTCGGCATTAAATATTCATTTTTAATTCACAAAAAAACGGCTTCAAGGCACCACTCTTGAAGCCGTTTCTTTATATTGGAGGAGAAAAGTATGAAAGAAGGAGGTAAGCAATTCTTGTATTGCTTGAACTCAGCTTAACAGAACTCTTTTACGTAATTAAATCACAAATGTGAACAAACATTGTACAAGCTCTTTTCTTCTTCCATATCGCGATAATTTCAGGAAACAGATATAATATTGCTGCCACTATCAAGCTCTGTCTGATCAGCCGGTTCTTCGATTTTAAAACCTCCGGCAGGCATAATAAGTTTCATGGATACGCCACCGTACACTTTTGCAAAACCAGCGTCAGCTTCACCGCGAATGTCAGCCCTGACATCACAATAAGTTTTAAATACTTCAGCAGCTTCTTCAGCCGTAACGTCTTCAGGCAAGGCTATAAGCGCGTAGTCATTGGCTATGTGTCTTACTGCTATCGCCTGTTCAGCGGATACATCATATTTTAACTCGGAAGCAAATTTTTCAATGATTTGCTGGCGGTCATTGTCTCTCTTAGTTACTGTCGGCACACCAATACCAGCGATTAAGCCGATTACAATAACAGTTATCAAAGCAAGCTGAATCCGTGTACGCTTGGACAGCTTAACTTCCGGTAGTTTAATTGGATCCTTATGGACATATGCTTCTGCTTGAACCGGAGCACGTCTTGCCGAAGGCTTCTTATCACGTGCCGGTGCGGCGGCTTTTGCCGGTATTGAATTGTTTCTGACTACGGGATCAAGGCTTGGACCTTCGTATTTGGGCTGCTCTTCATTCGGGAACTCAACGCCCTCCGGATTGGCAGCTATGTCAAACGCCTTCGCGTTTTCGAAAACAGCATCACAAAATAAGCAATGCCCCTTCTCGGATTTATCCTCAAGAGTTAATATAGAACCGCAATTGGGACAACGCCCTTCTTTCAAAGCCATGTATTTCCACCCTGTTCACATTTATTTCTACCATTTTGCCACTGAACAACAATTGTCTCAGCAGTTTTAGTACATTAAGCTATTATAATGTTATGTCAGTAAATAGGCAAGAAAACTCATTGGATATTGACTGAATAACAATAATACCGAAGCAGTCAACAAAATGACAGTAAAGATTTGCCCATTGCGTATATAATGTTAATTGCAGATTAATTATTGGAGGTTTATACGTATGTTTGTACTTAGCCAGGCGGCCGATCTGATTTATAAACCCGAAACGGTAAAAACCATGCAATCTATTTATGGGATTGAACCTGAGCTGATTGCCAAACAGCAGCAGCGCTTCCTGCATCTTGTAAATTTGTTCAACCAACAATTTCCTGATCATAGCGAAGCGGCCTTCTTCAGCACGCCGGGGCGTACTGAAATTGGCGGAAATCATACCGACCATCAACGCGGTAATGTTCTCTGTGCGTCTGTTAATCTTGATATTCTTGCGCTCGCCGCACCAAATAATGAAAATATTATTCGATTGAAATCGGAAGAGTTTCCTAAAATGGATGAGATCTCACTCGCTTATCTCGAACCGGTTCCTGCCGAACAAGAGCATTCCGCGGCATTAATCAGAGGAATCGCTGCGGCTTTTGAGCAGCGTGGTCTAAAAATTGGTGGACTGGATATATATACAACAAGTAATGTCCCAAAAGGTTCAGGACTCAGTTCTTCTGCTGCGTTTGAAGTGCTGGTGACAACAATTCTTGATTGGGTTTATAACGAAGGAAAAATTAATCCGGTCGAACGTGCGATTATTTCTCAGTTCGCGGAGAATGTTTATTTTGGTAAACCAAGCGGGCTCATGGATCAATGTGGCTGTTCTGTTGGCGGTATCATAACAATAGATTTCAAAGACAAGTCCAAACCACTGGTCAAACCTTTGGGCGTTGATTTTTCAGCTTCAGGCTATGGCCTTGTAATTACACATACAGGCGGCAGTCACGCCGATCTTACCGGCGATTATGCTTCTATACCGGCTGATATGAAAGAAGTGGCGGCATTTTTCGGCTGTGATGTTCTGAGTGAAATTGACTCAAAAACCTTCTGGCAGAAATTGTCTGAATTAAAAAATCAGGTTTCTGAACGGTCATTGCTCAGGGCAATTCATTTCTTCGAGGATAGCGAGCGGGTTGTTAAGCAGGTTAAGTCGCTTGAAGCAGGACAAATCAGTGATTTCCTACAAATGGTAAATGATTCAGGTATAAGCTCATGGACTAAACTTCAGAACATCTGGTCTGTCCAAGCACCTCAAGAGCAGCCTATGGCTCTTGCTCTGGCGCTCTCAGCCAAGCTGCTGGAAGGCCAGGGGGCTTGTAGAGTTCACGGAGGCGGTTTTGCCGGTACTATTCAGGCATTTGTACCGCACAGCATGATGCAGAGCTACACTGATGGGATGGCTTCGGTATTCGGTTCAGACTCGGTGGTTGAACTACAGATTAGAAACGTCGGATCTTGTGAGCTAAATCTATGACACAAGCAGTGGATATTATACAGCCAACTGACGCTGACCATATGCGCTATATGCAGGCCGCTCTTAGAGAAGCCAAAAAGGCAGCAGATTGCGGTGATGTACCGGTAGGCGCGGTTGTAGTTAGAGAAGGAAGAATAATTGGCCGCGGACACAATCTGCGCGAACAGAGGCAGGACGCTGTTTTACATGCGGAAATAGTCGCTATAAGACAGGCAAGTCGCAAACTTCGCAGCTGGCGACTGGATAATTGCACTCTTTATGTCACACTTGAACCCTGTCTTATGTGCTCTGGAGCGATACTGCAGTCGCGGATATCACAGCTGATTTTTGGTGCTACAGATGCCAAAGCTGGCGCATGCTGTTCTGTAGTCAGATCATTTGATTTACCGTTGCACCATACTGTTAACTGGCAGCAGGGAGTCATGGCAGATGAATGCAGCCGTATACTTCGTGATTTTTTCAAAAACAAAAGAATCTCAAAGAAGCAGCTTGGCACACGCGGGCAACGCAAAACAGCAGCTCTTGATAAGTATCAACAAAGAATTCAATTAGCTTCAAAAACAGAACCTCAGAAGCGAGATTAGCTAATTGTTCTGGCTCTATGATGTTATTTGTGCTATTCTGCTTGTTAGCAATCAGCTTGTCAATTAGCAGCTGAGTTAGCATATAGTGCGGAGGCGACTTAATTTGATCCAAAAGGAAAACCAGACACAGGCCAACGGGTCTGAAATGAATAGCAAACCTGAATCAGGGGCAAATACACCTGAGAGGAAATATCCGATTCCGCGTGGTTTTATCGGCCATGTGGCTTATTACTTCGGCATGATAATGACGCGCATTCTCATTCGTCTGCGATTTGACGGCCAAAATTTGATACCGCGTACAACACCTTATGTCATTGCATCAAATCATCAGACATATGTTGATGGTATGTGGATTGGTGCGGCTCTGCCACGAGGCCATTTCGCGAAAATGGCCTGTATAGCGGGCAAAGATCTCGAGGATAAGCATGGACTTCTGGGTAAGTTAATCGTAAGAGTTGGTAGAGCGATTGCTATAGATCGATTTGGCAATCCTATTCGCGGTTTAATCATTGCCAAAAAAAAGGTGGACGAAGGTAATATTTTGCTGGTACACCCTGAAGGCACTCGTTCACATGATGGACGAGTTGCTGAGTTAAAAGACGGAGCAGCCTATATAGCTATCAAGAGTAAGGTGCCAATGGTACCGGTTTATATTGAGGGCGGATACAGCGCCTTCCCCAGGCAGAGCAAGTGGCCTCAGCCAAGAGATAAAACAACTGGCAAGCGCAAACAGGTTACGCTCCACTTCGGTCCTCCCCTGTTGCCTGAGCAATATAAAAACGCCAAGGAGATGACAGCTGCCTTGACGTCATGGATGCTTGAACAGGAAGAAAAATATTTCACAAAAACACAAAATTGAGCGACGAAGGCCGGATCTCACAACTGAGACCGGTCTTTTCAAATTGCTCACCATCTATATTGCCAAGAAGAGGATGACTGTCAGTCGTCTCAATATAACCACTTCTGACACGATGATAATGGATCGCAGGATGTCCCAGATGTTTGCCTTTTTTGTATCTACCAATGAGTGACAATATGCCCAACAGATTAATACTGTCAACAATGCACAAATCCAACATACCATCCTGCAAATCAGCACGTGGTGCAGGGTTGAAACCACCGCCATAATAACGGCCGTTACAAACTGCGGCCAAAATATAGTTCAGTTCGCCGGAAATATGACCGCTGCTGCCATCTGCCTCTATAGTTTCAAAGCTATACTTCATGTTGTACTGCCTGTTGCCGAACAAACTCATAATTATCGCAAAAGGATAAGAGAACCGACCAAGCCAGCGATATCGCTTGAGCAACCGGCTGGCGGTTTTTTGCACCTTGGTATCGAAACCGAGAGACATTATATTGGCACAGAGAATATCATCAACAAAGAACGTATCAATTTTTTCTATGCGTGGTATCTGAAGCCTCTTAAGTATTTGATCTATAGTTAACCCAGGATAAACCGTTTTGACGAAGTCATTAGCCGTCCCCACCGGCAGTACAGCAAGAGCTGAATTCTTGAGATACAATGCCTGAGCGACTTCACCTACGGTACCATCTCCGCCGCAGGCAACGACAATACCTCTATCGCCATACATATCGGCAAAAGCACCCGCCAGCTCAATAGCATGGCCGCCGCGATCTGTTATCACAATACTATAACAATCCTTGCGCCCCGCGCTGACGAAACTCTTCTCAATCTGTTCGGCCAAGGTTTTCATATATTTGCGGCCTGCACGCGGATTGATAATAAAGAGATAAAAATAATCGCCTCGACATTTATCTGGATTTATACTCTCAGTCTTTTTTGTCATCCTGCACGCCCGCTTCTGAGTTTTTCGTACCCTTATCGTTCTGAGACTCCGATTTTTGCCCTGAATTATCTTCTTTTGCGAGACTATCAAGATTTTTGCCGGTTAGTTCACGCCAACGGAGTTTTTGCTTATTCATTAGTTCTTTAAGTTTATCTATTTCTATCTGTCGCTTGATCTTCAGGGTAGTAGTCTTGACCATATCCTGGAAGCTAAAAACATGCTGCTTGATAGATTTGAAAGATGGCATTTTCGCGTTCACATCACGTATCATCTGATCGATCAACTTCTGTACGCCATGATCTTCCGGCTTCAAACCATGTTTTTCAGCCAGTGTATGCTCGTCGAGAACAAATTTCGCACTAACTACAACATCACCTTTTTCATCCTGATCACCCCAGACCAATGACTCACGGATGAAGTCAAATTGGTTAAAAAGATACTCAACCTCTTCAGGAAAAACCTTCTTGCCGCTCTTAAGAACAATCATAGATTTTTTGCGGCCGGTAATTGAAATACAACGGTATCTCGGATTTAGCACACCAATATCACCGGTATGAAACCAGCCATCCTTGTCAATTGTTTCTTCAGTTGCCAGATCGTCCTGATAATATCCAAGCATAACAATAGGACCACGTACTAAGATCTCTCCGGGCTCACCCGGGTTATCGCTGTCAATAGCTACAGTCATATTGCTGACAGGTCTGCCAACGGTACCGGGAACAAAAATTTTACTGTTGCATCCTGCAACAACAGGAGATGTCTCTGTAAGACCATATCCCTGCAAAATTCTCACACCTATATCATCGAAGAAGCTGATGATCTCAGGGTCAATCGGCGCAGCTCCACAGATACCAAGATAGAGAGCCCCACCAAAAGCATCGAGTATTTGTTTGAACAGTTTGCGTCTTAGGTCGATACCAATCTTACGCAATCCTCTGACGGGACCACGCAGCCGTCTGATAAGTTTTTCTTTGCCTTTTTTACGCAGAGTATCCATTATTTTCTGATGGAAATTCTCGAAAACAGCAGGAACACCGATAATCATTTCTATCTCATATTCCTGCATATTTTTCTGAATGTACCGCAAACCATCACAGATGTTAATACTCGCTCCAACATAAAGTGCCATCAACAACCCACATGTATTTTCAAACGTATGGTGCAGAGGCAGAATTGATAACATGCGAATCCCAGGCTTAAGCTGCACCATGCCTGCTATGCCTTTGATATCAGCACAAACATTGGTCTGACTCAGCATAACTCCTTTTGAATTACTCGTAGTGCCTGATGTAAACAGCAGAGCCATTAGAGCGTTTGGATCAATTGTCGGCAAAGTCGCCTCAGCAACCGGCCAAAGCGAGCTCAGTACTTGGTCCAGATCAAGATGATTTGTTTTACCATTATCATCATTAATCAAAGTTTGCAGCTGTTGCTGCTCTTCCTGCTTAAGTCTCCCGGATCTCATGCAAACGCGAGTTGGCGGCAGTCTGTTTTCTGAATCAAAATCATCAGAAAACACTTGAAAGAAGGCTGCGTCATAAAACACAACATTAGCTTCGGAACGCGTCAGAAGCTGTTTAATCTCTTCGGGCGGCAGCATGCGGTCAAGCGGAATAATCAGTCCAGCGCCACTTACAGCGGCCAGATATGCCAATATCCAGTGATAACTATTTTCTCCAACTACAGCAATACGCAGCGGTTGACTATTGAGCGACCGCAAAAAATTAAGCAGATTGTTCACATCTTCCGCTAATTGTTTATAGCTGATACTCACAGGTTCTGATGTAGGTGTCAGCCTGTAGCGGACTGCTGTCATATCAGAAAACAAAGCAACCGACTGGCTCAACATTTCCGGAATTGTCTTAAAATCACGGACTTCAAAATATTGTTCACCATCTATTGTTTGCATTTTTCTCCTTTACAGCTATCTCAATGTAGGAAATAGCCTCACCTACTGTGCGTATTTTGTCGATATCTTCATCAGGTATCTGCAGTTCAAAAGATTCTTCAAGTTCTATAGCAAGCTCAAAAACAGCGAGCGAGTCCATATTGAGAGTTGTTAGCAATTCTGTTTCATCTGACAAATCTACTTCATCCGCCCCTGCCGCGTCGGCCACAGCACTATATACCTTTTGTTTTATGTACTCTTGATTCCACTTCTCAGCCATCTCTATTAACTCCTTCATTATATTTGCGGCTCTGTTCATTTACAAAGTCAGAAATACTCTGAAGTGTACTCAGAAATATTTCCCTCTGATTCTCATCAAGAGGCTCAATCAATCTGTCAACAAGCAAGGTATGAAACTTGTGGTGCATCCTGTATGCCAACTTACCCTGCCTTGTAAGCTGTACACGCACTACCCGTCTGTCATGATCATCGCGTCTGCGTTGGACATAGTTCTTACGCACAAGGCGATCCACAGCGACTGTAAGGGTTCCTGTCGTTACTCCAAGAGCCGCAGCTGTTTCACTCATAGTTTTTGATTCGTATAAACCTATACTCTCCAGTGTATGCATTTCCGCAACGGATAAATCCTTGAAATAACCCTTGCTCAGAGCTAATTCCTCTGTTACAAGTATTTTATCGAAAATGTCGAGCATAAGATCATTAACACGCTGATCATATTCCTGCATATCGCTTCGCCTGACGGCAGCCCCCTCTCATCTATAAGAAAACCAGATATATATTACATTAAAATGAATATCAACTTAGATAATTATTATTTTAGCCTTGCGTCTGATTATCCGCAAGTGCGGCCCATTTGGCAACAGCATTGAAATGACTGGCTTTTATTCGGGCTCTGACAAAGGTTCCTCGCTCAAGGTACTCCATCTGTTCAATAATCCCATTATCTCTTATATAACCAAGAACTGAGGATTTATCATATGGCAACATCAGTTGTACAGGTATCATACCCATACCCGCAAGTTCAGCAAGCTCACTTTTCAGATCCTCAAGTCCACGGCCAGTTCTGGCTGAGACCATCACTGAGTTAACACCTTCGGCAGTCACCGCGTCAGTAAGATCTCTGGAAATTGGATCGATCAGAAGATCAACTTTGTTAAATACATGAAGTCTGGGTTTGGCTAAGGCAGTCAAATCTCGCAGAAGTTCGTGAACTATCTCAATCTGTCTTGCCGCTTCCGGATCCGAGGCATCCGTGACATGCAAAATAAAATCAGCAGCGGTTACCTCTTCGAGTGTTGATTTGAATGCCTCAATCAACTGATGGGGAAGTTTTCTGATAAAACCAACAGTATCAACGAGAATCAGTTGTTGTCCGTCAGGCAACAGTAATCTGCGGGCAACTGGATCAAGAGTCGCGAAGACCTGATCGGCAGCTTCCAGATCAGAACTACATAGAGCGTTCATGAGGGAGCTTTTGCCGGCATTTGTGTAGCCGACCACAGCAACAGACGAAGCTTCGTTATTATGGCGCTGTAATCTTGTTCTCTCACGCCTCTCTCTAATAGACGCAAGCGTACGCTTAAGAGAAGCCACACGACGACTGATATGACGTCTGTCAGTCTCAAGCTTCGTTTCGCCTGGACCACGAGTGCCGATACCACCGCCCAGCCGGGAAAGAGCCTTACCTGTACCGATAAGTCGGCTCATTCTATATTGCAGTTGCGCCAGCTCCACTTGCAGTTTACCCTCGCGTGTTTTAGCTCTACCGGCAAAAATATCAAGAATGACAAAAGTACGATCAAGAATTTTGAGCCCGGATAATTCTTCGATATTCCTAATCTGGGAGCCTGACAGCTCATCGTCAAATACAATGGTCTTAGCACGAAGTTCTTGAGCAGCAGCAATAATCTCATCAAGTTTACCGCGACCAATGTACCATGCGGTGTCAGGTGACTGTCGATTCTGCAGAACCTGCGCAACAACTGTGCCCCCTGCGGTTTTTACAAGTTCAGCAAGCTCGTCAAGAGATCGTTCAGCCTCTTCAAGATCAGCTTCACCCTGGCCACAATTAAGACCGGCTATTACTGTTAGTTCAGCATCCTGACGATCAAGCAAGTCATCGTCAGAATCACAAATCTCTAATATATTATCTTCTTGTTTCAATACACGTACCTCGTAAATATTTGCTATTTTTTCGAAATATATTCTACTTGTTTTACCAGACAACGGTAAAAGTTCCAGTATACTCTATTTTATTGCTTTTTCCCTCTGTTATAATAATACTTGCAGACAACCTCTGTGTGGAATAGGAAATGTTACATAAACCAACGAGGTAATGACATGAGAGCACAAGTTAACGAGCAAAAGCCCCACAAAACAAAAAACGCACAAAATGACTACGCCAAATCGCAAGGAAGCTTCCCACTGGTCACATATGGCCGTATGATCAAGAGGATTCGAGAACGACGCCGCATCAGTCAAATGGAGCTGGCCAGACGCAGCAATCTTAGTGTATCATTTATCAGCAGTGTCGAGAATGGCAAAACAGCCACAAGCATCAGCAACGCAGCTGAGATTTCTAACGCGCTGGGTGTACCGCTCAGCATTATGTGTGACGCGGTTTATCAAATAGCCTCGCTTTCCGGATCTCAGAAAGAAAACAATCGGAAGGATACAGATATAAGCTAATGGGTTCAAGATTATTAATAATTGGTGCCGGTCCGGCAGGACTTGCTGCCGCGTGGTCGGCAGCGATGCAGGGAGCAGGAGTGACAATTATCGAAAAAATGCCGTCACCGGGACGCAAGCTGCTGATAACAGGAGCCGGCCGTTGTAACATCAGCGCTGCCGGCGATGAAGATAGTTTCATCAGACGCTATTTTTCCGGCGGACGTTTTCTTTATCCTGCATTCACGAACTTCTTCCGGGAAGATCTTCTGGAGATTATGAACAGCCAGGGCATCCGATTCAAAACAGAGTCAAACGGTAAAATTTTTCCAGTCAGTGACCAGGCAGAAGACATCCTCAGAGCCTGGCTCTCATTATGTGCTAAGCTGAATGTAAATATAATATCAGGAAACGGTGCTATTAAACTGTTGATTGATGATAATAAGATCAGAGGGATTTCCACTCGCAACGGTGATATCGAAGCTGATGCGGTCATAATCGCGACCGGCGGAGCATCCTGGCCCGGTACAGGCTCTTCGGGCGACGGATATAAAATGGCCGCAGCATGTGGCCATACTATTATTAAGCCAAGACCGGCGCTTGTGCCTGTTACGATCAAACAAAAATGGCTGCGCGAGTTACAAGGTATCAGTTTGGATCAAACGCATTTACAATTAACAAAAAACGGCAAAAGAATAGCTGCAGAGTCCGGCGAATTGCTTTTTACACATTTTGGTCTGTCCGGTCCGGCCATTTTAAGAATATCACGCAATTTGCCAGACTTCAGTCTTCAGTTACAGGATACACAAGCGAACTGGCAGTTGAAGATTAATTTGGTATCAGATAAAAAACACGAGGATTTGATAAACCTATGGCGTGGTCAGATAGCCAAAAACCAGGGGCGCACAATTGTTAACGCTCTGAGCAGACCTTTTCCGTCTAAACTAACTAACGAGTTGCTAAAGCTGGCTGGAATAGATCCAACGATTAGAGCAGCAGATATCAGCAACGCTCAACTCGACAATCTGGCCATGACATGTAGAAACCTGATCCTTGACATTGAAGGCACCAGGGGCTATCGTGAAGCTATGGTAACAGCCGGCGGAATTAGTCTCAAAGAGATCGATCCCCGCACTATGCAGTCCAAACTTGTCCGAGGTTTATACTTCGCAGGAGAAGTCATGGACATTGATGGAGATACCGGAGGTTATAATCTGCAGGCAGCCTTCTCAACCGGTGTGCTGGCAGGAAGACACGCAGCAGCAGATTAATCTGCAGGAGGTGTGAATCATGCAAAGCAGAGCAAAAAAAATTCAATCAGCGGTCAATCCATCTTTACAGATGGAAATCTTACCCGGTCACTTCGCGACGCGCAATTCTCACGTCAACTACTACTTGAACATGACAGAAATTAAGAGCAAACACAGCATGGCTAGAGAAGCAGGCAGATTTTTTGCTTCAATGATGGCCAGCAGCACGCCTGTCGAGACAATAGTCTGCCTTGACGGAACGGAGGTTGTTGCGGCTTATCTTGCCGATGCACTGACAAAAGCAGAAAACGGCAACGCCATGGCCGGCAGCAACATCGATATAGTAACACCGGAATTTAACCATTCCGGACAATTCATTTTCAGAGACAATGTTCAGAGCATGATATGGAATCGTCAGGTATTGTTGCTGGCAGCTTCTACTACAACAGGTACAACTATAGAGCAGGCCATTCAATGCATACACTATTACCATGGCATAATCAGCAGTCTGGCAGCCATATTCAGTGCCGTCGAGAGAATTCAAAACTATACTGTTCACGCAATATTCGGGGAAAATGAATTACCTGACTACGAAGTTTATACAAGTGACAGTTGTCCGGAATGCAAAGCAGGGGCTAAAATCGACGCACTAGTAAACAGCTATGGCTATTCGCGACTATAAATCAACAGAATCTGAATGATTTAGTTAATCGCGAGCAACCATAGAAACAACTAATAAACAAGAAGCACTAACTAAATAACGACTCCCAGGATCTCACTCAGCTGTCGGCGTTCATCTTCCGGCAGCTGTTTTACTCTCTGCGCCAGACCATTCCCCTTCTCAGCAAAAGAAGGAGCATAAGCGAACCAGGCGGCGCGAAATATATGATCACGATACGCGATTGGTTCAAAATGCAGCCAGTAACTGAAAATAAGCTCACTTACCTCAGCAGCGGCCTTATCCGCTATTTGTTCAGGCTTAAGTTTTACCATATCCAACATTTTTGATCCATAATGGCGATCGTCGCGGCAAGTCTGATAAAAAGCACGAGCGGAATCGTAGAGCTGTTCAGCGATAAGTTTTTCTGCCTGATCACCAGCTTCAGCCAACACCTCAGCGATCGCCGGCTTTTGCCAGAAACGATTTGCTTCTTTGGCTGCTCTTTTCAGTCCGAAAAATCCACGGCTATTTCGCCCATGGAACATCAACATAGACCAGAAACCGATAAAAGTATCACCTTTCTCACCAGTTTTCTTATTCCATACCTGAAATCTGATCTGTTCAATACGATCTTTCCAATCTTGATACTGCTTCGATTCAGGTGTAGAAGCACCATCGTCCGCAGCAGATATATTTAGCTCATTGACTTGGCCGCAATAAACGCAATACGCTCTCTGAACGCTCTCATCGGCCTGAAAAACGCGTCCGCAGTTGCTGCATGTGATGTCGCGCATATAAATCCTCCTGATTGTTATTAAACTTCAAGCTTCTCCATCTCAACACGTGTATAGCGAATAATGTTTTCCAGTCTTGCCTGATGCACCGGCGAAGTGAAGGTATAAGAAGCGCCTCGGCGTCCTGCACGTCCTGTTCGACCTATACGATGAGTATAATGTTCATTTTCAATTGGTATCTCATAATTTATAACTGCTTCTACACCCTCCACATCGATGCCACGAGCAGCGACGTCTGTGCAGACAAGAACCCGAAGATTCCCATTGCGAAAATCCTTGATTAATTTTTCCCGCATATTCTGACGAATATCACCATGAATACAGTCAGCCTTGATACCTGCTTTTTTCAGCTTACGAGCAACTGCCTCTGTCATATATTTTGTGTTGCAGAAAACCATCACTTTGTCAAAATCATTTGAATTAAGCAGATGGACAGTCGCTTTTAGTCTCTCAGTACCGTTAGCTTCTATTTGATACTGGTCTATATCCGGTTTATTCTCCTCAGTTGACTCAACAACTATTTCAACCGGTTCTCGCTGATAAATCCAACTGATATCCATCACAGATCGTGACATGGTTGCGCTGAACAACGCGATTTGTGATACTCGAGGCATTTTATCAAGTATATAGCGCACATCACTTACAAAACCCATATCAAGCATACGATCTGCTTCATCAAGAATCACGGTATGAACCGCTCCAAGTCTGACAACTCGTCTCTTCATAAGATCAATAAGCCGGCCCGGCGTAGCCACGATAATCTGTGGCTTATGACGCACACTTTCTATCTGACTGTTGATACTACGTCCACCGTAAACAACAGCAACTCTGACATGCTTCATATAAGCTGCCAGCTCACTCATCTCTTCACCTATCTGCACTGCCAGCTCACGTGTTGGCGCAAGAATCAGTACCTGAGGATCGTGTTCTCCAACCTCAAGATGCTCCAAAGCAGGAATACCAAAAGCAGTGGTCTTGCCCGTGCCGGTTGGCGCCTGTGCGATAATATCATGCCAATCAAGCATCGTCAGAATTGTCCGATCCTGAACAGCGGTCGGAACAGAGAAGCCCATATCCTTCACGGCTTTCATAATCTCTTCAGACAGCTCAAACTTCGCGAACTCATTATTCATGTTTACATCCGAACCCGCGACATCTACATTATTGTCTTGTTTCAAAATATCATACTCCTCAAAATTCATTTCTTGTCATGATTATTGTACCATAAAACAAGAAAAACCCCGAGACCTTACGGTCTCGGGGACTTCCACTTGGTGGGTAGTATTGGACTCGAACCAACGACCCCTTGCATGTCAAGCAAGTACTCTAACCAGCTGAGCTAACCACCCAAGCGCTTGATTATTATAACCAGCGATTTACCTACTGTCAAGCCTCTCAAGATAGACTACACCACCGGGCAGAACAGTTATATGCCCATCGTTGCGACGCAGCTTCTCTGTACCAATCAGCTTACCTGTACTATCATATTTATGAAGAACCGCACCGGCAAGAGGCAGCTCTGAGACAAGTTGACAGGCTGCCGGCATTGAGCTGCTGTTACAAATCACCGCACGAACCGAGCCGTTATCTGTGCTGCCAAAAACAAAAATTTCATCTGAATCGCTAAGCCTTGTCACTTTACAGGCATTTCCTACGACAGCTTGGGATACTATTTCCGCTGCCACTCGCAAGCCTATAAAACTATCTGTGCCAAATTGCCATGCATCGAATTTGACAGCACCATCTGACAAATCAATCAGCGCCAATCCAGTCTGATCGCTCAAATCATACAAAGAAGCAGCCACTAATGAAGCCAATTTTCTCTCTGAATCAGGGACATCATCGAAGCTTATTTTTCTAAGCATTTCCGGCCAGTTCTGAACTGGCTTATCAGGATTCCTTGGTATTTCCGACCAATATCCGGCATAAGTTTGTTCAAGCTCAAAAACGTTATCAGATGCGGATTCAACATTTATATCAGAAGCATGAAAATCAGCAGAAGACAGCATTAAACCTTGATTGTAAGTCATCGCGTCCACAAACACTAGTCGGTTCTTGATCTGCAGATAATAAGGGCTCGCCTCAACCTGCTCTATGATCCAGTTTACATAAGCGCTTCTTAAACGATCGTCAGAAAACAGACTATTATCATCATTAATCTCAATATAAATTCTGGCAAAAGCTTCTGTCCACGGAACAGCTCTTCCTTGCTCCATGCGAAGTTTACCATAAGGTTCAGAAACTGGCGCGGCCAGATATTCCGTCAAATTAGCAATTTCTTCTTCAGTGGCAGCAGAGTCAATTACAATCCAGGGAACAGCATCAACTTGATATACTAAATCAAGAGCTGAAGCAAGATCATAAGCATCACTTTTTAACCATCCCTGCTTCGTATAGCCAAAACCCGCTTGTTCTTGTGACTTCGCCCAACTCTCAGTAACGACACTCATATCACCGACTTTGTTAAACTGCAGACGTATAACAGAAGGCTCTATTCTATTTATCAAATCGTGATACTCATCAGTGTATGCCTGCGCGCCATCCGCAGCTGATAGTAACTGAATATTATCGGCAAGAACGCGTCCTTGGCCTTCAATAGATATTACAAATCGCGCTGTTTGATTATCAGGTATATCAAGGAGCCAAGCCTCCGGTATAACAAAAGCATGAGAATACTTGCGCCATTTATCTGCAGTTAATTCAAAACTGACAGAGACTTCTTTTGTAAGGCCTTGTAATGAAACTGATAACACCATATTTGTGTTTTCTGCCAGAAACCACCCAGTAAAACGAAGAACATTGTCGCTTAATTGTTTAGCAAGGTTATCACTGTTTATCTCCTGATAAATGATAAGATCCCCAGATAAACCGCTCTTCGAATCATCATCTGAACTAAGACTTAAATAGCCACTGCCTGCAGGGGCACTCTCATCAACAACTCTATCCAATATCGTATGCTCATTGGATTTCCAGAAGACTGGGCCGGCATCAGCTGTCACATTACCTGTAGCAGGCGCTGAAATCTGATTGTCATTAATCATTTTACTCAGATAAAGGATATCACCTGTCTGGTATTGACCTTCCTGAAGCGGCGAGTCAAGTGTGATACCCGCTACAAGCTGTGAATAAGCTAATTTCCCTTCACTATCTATGCCTGTTATTATACCGTCACCCGAATAAATAACTGACTTAGGCAGGATCCCGGTATCAAGATCAGCCTGCTGCCAATTGGAACCATTATCATGACTGATATGGAATAAGCCTCGGTTGTCGAGCGTAATATACTGCTCATCAATGGTTAAAACATCAATAAAACTGTTCGCTTCTGAAGCATAATTATAATTAATAATCCAATTATCAGGTGAAATAGATGTATCACTAATATCTATCCAGGCACTGCTGCCATTGCTGCCACTAAGCATAATTCTCTTTTCAGATACATCAATTGCTTGCCAATTAATGTCAATTGATGTATTTTGCGCTTCTGAGTCGGAAAATTTATTGAGAGGACGCCAGATAACTCCACCCTTAGAGTAAAGGATTGTACCCTCATTACCAGCGGCCAGCCAGCCATCCGCAAGTGTAGCTACACAGTTTATACTGTTTTTTGTCGGGCTGTATGCAGGCTGCAAATCATCAGGTTTTCCGGATATAATCAAGCCATCAGATCCAACTGCCACTATTCTGCTGTCATCATTGACAGCAATAGCTCTGGAGAGAGAAGCTGAATCGTATAGTTTACTCCAGGTGTAGCCATCATCTGCAAAATAGATTTCTCCATCTGCATTAACCGCCGCGGCATAGTGCTCATTTGCGGCGATAGAAGCAAACTTGCTATCAGAGTCAACATAGGCAAGAGACGTAACCTGATTATTAGCAATTGTTAGAATTGTTCCCTTATCACCCGCCGCAATAATAGATTCTTCAGAAGCTCTGGCAATTACATGAAGTCTGAAGTCTGCCGGTAAATCTGCCGGCAGTCTAATAGGTTGAAATATACCTGGTTGGTTCAATGTGAAGCCGGTTGCCTTAGCAGTTTTTTTCAGTTTAAGGCCTTCTCTTGTCAGACTCATCACTCTGACTTGAGCGCCGATAAAAAAATCATCCGGATACAGACCGGCAGCAGAAGCTTCCTGAGAAGAAACAGTCAGAGAATCTGAGTCACCACCGTATACATTTAAAAAATGGCGAAAATAGAGGGGTTCAAACGAGCCGTCAGCAATCAAATTAGTCGCATCCGCACGACTCAAGCTGATGCCTCCGCCTTGTAAATTAATCTGCCCCTGCTGCTCGTTCAGAGAGAATCTGTGCAGTACTCCTGGTCCAAGGATTGAAGAAGCATACAGAGCAAGCATACCTGCTACAGCTATGCTTACAACCAAAGAAATTGCCGCTACGACAAAAGTTCTTTTCTTAACTCTATATCCAGTAAGCATTACACAATTCCTGTATCCTGACCCAAACTATTTTCACGACATCACAACAATCTGATGCCATTTTGATCGCACGCAGCTATCATTTCTTCAGGCCATACTGAAGACTGCACTTCACCAATATGTGCCTTGTCCAGGAAAAACATGCAAAGCCGCGACTGACCAATACCACCACCAATGGTATACGGCAGAGCAGCTTCAATAATTCTTCTATGGAAATCCATTTGTTCACGATCAAGACAGCCGGCCGCCTCAAGCTGGCTATGCATACTATTCTCGTCTACACGAATACCCATTGATGATATTTCAAAAGCTCTTTCAAGTGTCGGATACCAGAAAAGAAGATCTCCATTAAGCTGCCAATCATCATAATCAGGTGCACGTCCATCATGGGCCTTGCCATCGGACAGCGGAGCGCCTATTCCCATAATAAAAACGGCTTTCTTCTCCTGACAAATAGCGTCCTCACGCTCTTTTGCAGTTTTATCCGGATACATTTGCAGAAGCTCCTCAGTCGTAATGAAAAAGACTTCATCCGGCAGTTTACGCTTAATGCAGGCAAATTCACGCGAAACATAGTTCTCAACTCGCTTGAAGCAAGCGAAGAGCTCACGCACTACCGCCTGAAGATATTCGATATGTCTCTGATCTTTTTTAATGATTTTCTCCCAGTCCCATTGATCAACATATACCGAATGCAGATTATCAAGTATTTCATCACGACGAACAGCATTCATATCAGTATATATACCTTCACCAGGCTCAAATCCGTAACGTCCAAGCGCCATTCGTTTCCATTTGGCAAGTGAATGCACAATCTCGACATTTGCGCCAAGTTCTTTGATATCGAAACTGACCGGTCTTTCCACTCCGTTAAGATCATCGTTTAAGCCGGTCTCTCTGCGCACAAACAACGGCGCAGAAACTCTTGTAAGATTAAGAGTATCCGCTATCTGAGCTTCTACCCTATCTTTTATTTGTTTGATAGCAAGCTCCGTTTCCCTCAGGTCAAGTTCGGCTTGATAACCCTCAGGTATCACCAAGTTTTTTTCATAACGTAGACTCATATGCTGAAACCTCCTGTTGTTGCATTTTCTTCTTCCGACTGCTGAGAAACATATAAACAGCAGCCGCCACAGCTACCGGAATAAACGCCATTTGTGTGAGACCTACAATCTGCACCAGCATCTCGTCTGACTGAATAAGACTTGGCACCAAGCTTCCAAGCAGATTGAAAAATATGTGCATAACAATAGGAACCCACAACGAACGCGACCAGGCATACGCAGCACCAAGAAGAAGTCCGGGTAAAAATACATAGCTTGATTGTATAGGCTGCATATGAAAAATGGCAAAAGCCAAAGCTTGTATAACTACAGCCAGCCATTCAGGCATGGCACGTCTTAGTTCGCCTTGAATAATACCTCGGAAGAGAAGTTCTTCAACCACAGGAGCTGCTATACCTACACCAAGAATCAACCACAAATAATCCCCCTCAGAGGTAAAGGCCATTGATGAAAGCTCGATATAATCATTCATCAGGCCTTCGACTAACGGGCTGACACTACTGAGCCATTCGAGAAGAACGAAGTATAAATTAGTAAAACCCATAGCACCAATCATGATTGCTAATGATGGCAGCAAATCATTGACCATACGGGGCTTAGATAGTAAAACAGCCTCAGGATGCCTGCGCCTCGCAAAAGTAAGATAAACCAGATATACCGGCAGCAGTGCCAAAGCGTAAAATACCGTTATCTGTGAATTCTTGCTGATAATCAACTCATTGAGGTAATCCACATCGGCCAGCAGGTTCATGTCAATAGAACCACCACTGTTTATCACCAACAGCGCGAGCAAAAAAACCATAGCTACAACGTTTATAGCCAGAAAATGAACAAACATGAAAACCAGTGGAATAAGCACTGTTCGTATACTGAACCTGCGCGGCTTACCCGGACCGCCTATATCATTCTTGTGATCGGCATATTTTATGCGTCCGGGTTGTTGATAAGAATAAGTTTCTGTTACGGATTCCTGGCCTGCTTCGCCTGAAGTATTCATTTCTTTGTCGTCATTTCCAATATCCATTTTTCACTCTCTTCTTCTTGTTAAACAGTCTGATAAACTCATGTAAGTTATCGACTTGCAAAAGCCGGGTCTCACTGCGACCCGGCCATTAGCCGCCATAACCCAAACGTACCGACTTAATTATCGTTGTTGATGAAACGGCTGTAAAACATGTTAAAAGCAGCATCAAGCTCGCGTTTATCACGAATAGACTTGAAATATTGCTCTCCATTCACATGTCTCTCAGCACGCAGAATAACAATCTCAGGTTCTCTGTGGCTTCCATCATCAGGCTCATAATTATACATCACGGTATAATCGCGGCCCCGCATCTGAAACGAGTCAATAAAAGACATATAATACTCGCGGCCGCTGTCGATATCAGCAATAACAGCCAGTACATCTTCGTTAGAAGCCCTGTCATCTCTGACAGAAACGGTCGGTTTATTATTCTTCCTCATCCTCGATTTCATAATCCTCTTCCTCACAGAGGCGCTCGTACTCAGCATAAACTTTGTCGTACTCTTCCTCATCAAGGCTCATCAAGCCCTCTGTGCCATCATCCATCGTCACAACCTTGGTGATAACCATTTCCGGCTCTTCGTCATCAACAGTGATCAGAACACAAAAATGCTCATTCTCAAATGGGAAATCATCAACGATGGTAAAAGTATACTCTTCGCCAGTTTCCGCGTCTGTCATGACTATAGTCGCAGCATCATGATCATGATCATGACCGCAATCACAACCCTCATCATCACAATTACAGCCTTCAGTATCAGTACCACCGCAGCAGCAGCCCTCATCCTCTACACCGGAACAACAGCAATCATCATCGAAAAAAAACATATACAGATCCTCCTTAAAACACAGATCTATTATTATCCGCCAGCTACCGATAATATACCGGCAAAAGCATGTGTCATTATACCATATCAATCTGATTCAATGCGACTAAGTTGTACGTAAACTCTCAAGATATTCTTGTAAAATTATTTCCGCGGCTATTTGATCGACAATATCTCTGCGCCGATCCCGATGAACACCGGTTTCACGCATTACACGTGATGCCAGCACAGTGGTATAACGTTCATCTCTCAAGATAATTTTGACACCAGTTTTGTCTCCAAGATCAGATGCCAGCGCTCTTGCGTTATCCTCAGACGCCCCCGGTTTACCATCTGTTCTTCTGGGAACGCCAACAACAACTCCGGTTATTTCATATTGCCGGATAAGCTCCTGAAGACGATCAATAACTTTTGCCATATTACGTCCGTTCCAACGTATCGTCTCAAGTCCCCGAGCCGTAAATCCCAGAGGATCGCTAATTGCTACTCCGACTCTGACCTCACCATAATCAATACCAAGCCAACGTTCCATAACAGCCACGATTTTCTCCTTATATTAAAACTTTAAATAATTTTCAAAACAAAATCTCTACAAGCAGAAGCACAGTAACTGCACAAAGTACAGCGACTATGATCTACGACAACTTTATTTGTTAATGGGTTTATAGAAAGCGCATCCGATTTGCAGCGTTCCAGGCAGCTTCCACAACCGGTACACCAATCTGATACTATCAAATGGCGGTTGTCTTGGCCGGTACTGAACCTGTTAAGATCAACAATAATTTCTGTTTCCTCTTCGAACACCCCTGAAAAATCGCCATCAGACACATCTCTGTTCTTATTTTGTTGCTCTCTCTCATAGTCTTCATAGCGCTCAAACAATTTAATATTAGCATCTACTTCTTGAAAACTCTGCATACCAACAGCATAAGAAGCAATCCAGTTCTGACTTAGAGAGTAAGCAACAGCCTGCCCAAAATCAGACAGAAGATGTCCTCCACCAAACATTTTCATACCGTATATGCCAAGACCGGCATCCGCGGCTTCCTTGACCGCAACACGCATATCAAACGCAGATCCATCAAGCAAACCTATACCACTCTTATTCAGCAGAGGATGGATTATATCAGCTTCACGCCAGGGACCCGGATCGAATTCCTGCCACAGATCAGATAAATTATTCGAAATCGCTTGAGTCATTGCCCTCACTGGCTCAATAGCATGTGTGGAAATCCCAACAGCACCAATAACACCCTTATCTCTCAAATCGAGCAGGCCTTTCAGCGCTTCAGCATGGCCATGCATTGTCATGACACTTTCCTGCTCATGCAACAAAAAAATATCAATATAATCGAGATCGAGTTCTCTTCTGGCCTCATCAACAGCAGCCCAAGCATCTTCCCTGTTCCAGGCATAAGTTTTACTGCTGATTACAGGTTTGCTTGATATGTTAGTTAGAGCTGCCTTGATGTGAGGATATGTCTGATACATCTGCGCTGTATCAATAAAATTAACACCATGATCGAGCGCGTAGGCGATTAACTCACCACCAGCCAGGGGAGACAAATCGGCCTGTGACGGGCTGACAGTCAGCGAACCGAAGCACAGGCGCGAAACAGAAATATTACTTCTTCCAAGTAGTCTTGTTTTCATAGATCAAAGTCTCGAAATATAATCCCTGATCATTATTTCCAGCAGTTCATCGCGCTCCATCCTGCGTATAACAGCACGTGCTCCCTTATGATTGGTAATATAAGTCGGATCACCTGACAAAAAATAACCTACCAGTTGATTTACAGGATTATAACCTTTCTCACGTAGCGAGCTTAAAACGTCTGTCATAATCTCTCGTGCTTCCCTGCTATGATCCTCACCAAGTTCGAAGCGAGTTGTTTCATTACCGGCCATAAAAATACCTCCTGCCAGCGTTATAGACGCTTATAATATTATCATGAATCAATCGGCTTTTACAGGCAAACCACGAAGAAAATGTTCATCAAATCCGGTAAATTTTACCTGTATCAGTTTATTGCTGCTTTTGGCATCAAGCCCGGCAACGAGAACAGGAGCATAACTGTCCGTGTAGCCGGTCATAAGTCTATCATCTTCACGCAGCTTCTCCAGCAAAACAAAAAATGGCAGTTTGCTATTAAATATTTTCTTATTAAACGCAAGAGACATCTGGTCGGCAAGACCCTGCATTTTACGGCTTCGTTCAGCTGATTCTGCGGGCGATACTTGTCCACTCATATCTGCCGCTCTTGTTCCCTCACGCGGCGAGAAGCGGAACACATGCACACGCGACAACTCCATTTCCGCGCAGAACTCTAAACTTGTTTGAAAATCTGCTTCTGTTTCGCCCGGAAATCCTACAATTATATCGGTTGTTATCCCGGCCAGTGGCCATATCTGACGAATTTTATGAACAACTTGTCTGTACTGCTCAGTATTGTATCTTCGATTCATGGCCTTAAGTGTTTTATCACAACCGCTTTGTAATGACAAATGGAAATGTGGGCATATCTTATTGTTATTAGACAAAACACTTAAAAACTCATCAGTAACTGACAGAGGCTCCAAAGAACCGAGTCTTATTCTCTCAAGACCATTGATTCCAGCAAGTTCACCCGCCAGCAAGGCAACCGAATGACTTGGCTCACCGCGCTCCAGGCCATATGAACACAAATGAATACCTGTAAGAACAATTTCCTTATAGCCTGCTTTTACCAGAGTTCTGGCTTCCTGCATAATTGCATCAGGCTCTCTGCTGCGCACTCTGCCTCGAGCAAGTGGAATTGTGCAGTAACTACAAAAAGCATTGCAACCATCCTCAATTTTGAGATATGCTCTCGTCTCGGATTGAATTTCTGAGATACCTAATTCCTCGTAAGCAGGATTATCATCATATGTGTGATGGCCCTCCCGCTCATCATACTTATAAGAATCAACTTGAAATATGCCGCCGTTTTTTTCTGCATTAGCGGCTTTGGCATTAAGAGCATCTTTTACAAGCTGTACCGCACGACTCTTGCCCTGTGTACCAATACAAAGATCCGCGTAGTCAGCAGTATCAGATAATTCAGCATGGCAGCCCATTGCCACAACAACCGCTTCAGGATTATTCTGCTTGGCACGCCTTAACATCTGACGTGATTTGCGATCGGCTTCACCTGTAACGGTACATGTATTGATAATATAGGCATCTGCAGGTTCACGAAAATCAACTTGTTCGAATCCGTGCAAGTTGAATTGTCTGGCTATGACATCCGTTTCATAATGATTGGTTTTGCAGCCAAGCGTATGGAAAGCTACTTTGTATTTATTCATATTCTGTATTCATCCCATTGGCAAATAGCTCTTATAATATCGCACATTGCCAGGAAGCACTCCCGTTGTTTAAATTTTTTTGAAAATATAATACATATTGTTAGTTGACATTATGCGCTCGATTATTGCACAATAAGCACAGCATAACCGTTACTGTTGATACTTGCAAGGCAAGCTGAAATATTAAGTTTCTAAGGAGATATAGTATGCGTAAATTCACTGTTCATCTGAAATCGATCAATGATGTCAAAGAGTTTGTCAGAATTGTAAATGAGTTCCCATATGATGTAGATCTTGCATCAGGTCGCTACATTGTAGACGCCAAATCAATCATGGGCATTTTCAGTCTTGATTTGGCTAAGCCAATTGATGTCGAGATACATCATGCGGACGGTCAGGATCTTGAAAACAAACTTCGTCAGTTTATGATCTGATCTTATTTTATAAACATCTTAAAGAAGCTCTGCCGATAAATCATTAAAGGCAGAGCTTTTTTGTATTAGCATTTATCACTTTTTCTTACGACGAGGTTTTGTCTTACCTGATTTTTTCGATTTAGTAGATCCGGCAGACTTTAATTTATTCTTCTTGCCACTTCTGTTGCCAACATAAGGTACCGTAGATTTAGGTTTTCTTCTACTGTCAGGTTTTCCCCTGCGACCGCTGCGAATTTTATCAGCCATACTGGATACATGGCTACCCTGGGCAGCTTCATGCTTGATCATTTCGAAATCTATCCGTCTCCTGATGACATCAACCTGAGCAACCTGAACCTCAACCGGGTCGCCTATATGCAACTGGGTACCGCTACTGTAATTAACTGCACACAGCCTCTCTTCAATAAAATCATAGTACCCGTCAAGGCTGCGAAAAGGTACCATACCTTCAACAGTGTTCTCCAATTGTACGAAGAAGCCAGCAGGATTGAAGCCAGATATAACACCTATAAAAGTCATACCCAAATGTTCGCTCAGATATTCAGCAGCTTTCTGGTCAACTGAATCACGCTCAGCTTGCATCGCGGTTCTCTCCATATCGGAGCTATGCTCGCTGATACTGTCAGCCAGTTTATTCCAGCGTGATCTGGGCACATCACTATGTAGCCAGCCTTTGAGAACACGATGGACGAATAAATCTGGATAGCGTCGTATCGGCGAAGTGAAATGGCAGTAATTTGTTGATGCCAGACCAAAATGCCCAAGATTATCAGGAGCATAGCGAGCTTTTGCCAGTGAGCGCAGAAGCAGTTGCGACAAGGTCAGTCCGAACGGTTCCTGTTTAACCTTGTTTAACGCTGCCGCCAGCATAGCCGGGGTTGGTTTTCCACGCAGCTTCATTTGAACACCAAAAACATTGGCCAATTTGATAAACTTATCAAGTTTCTCCGGATCTGGCAGTTCATGAACTCGATAGGAAAATGGCAGTTTCTCAGCAGTTGCAGTTAAGGCAACAAACTCATTTGCCGCAATCATAAACGACTCGATAATCCCATTAGCAAAACTGATAGGATAGGCATAAATTGCTGTTGGTTTGCCGTTCTCATCCAAATCGACATGTGTCTCGGGGAACTCAAAATCTATCGATCCACGTTCACGCCTGAGTTCAGACATTTTATCCGACAACTCACGCATATTTCGCAAATCATCTAAAAATTGAGGGTAGCGATCTGGTAAGACTTCTCCGGTTTCCAAGGATTTCTTGACTTCTTTGTAAGATGTACGGGCCTTGCTTCGAATTATACTCTCACAAATCTCGCCGCCTACTTGTCTTCCGTCATTATCAAACTCCATAATAGCACTAAGAGTCAGTCGGTCGACATCGGGATTCAAGCTGCAAATGCCATTTGACAATCGCGGAGGCAACATGGGCAAGACACGGTCAGATAGATATACACTGGTACCGCGTTCTCTGGCTTCACGGTCAAGCACACTGTTTTCCTGAACATAATATGTAACATCAGCAATGTGCACACCAAGATGATAGCCATTCTCAGTTTTTTCAATATTTACAGCATCATCAAGATCACGTGCGTCCTCACCATCTATGGTTATAGTTCGTAAGTCACGCAAATCTCTGCGGCCACGTCTGATTTCTTCTTCTATAGATTCAGGATCAGGATTAACTCCATATTTCTCAGCTTCACTTAAAACGCGTGCTGGAAATTTCTCAGACAAGCCGTACTGACGAATTATGCCCAGTATGGCTATATCCGGTCTGCCGGGATCGCCAAGAACTTCAGTTATCTCTCCTGTCGCACCAAGTCCATCAGGGCCTGGTTCAGCAGTAAGCCTGGCGACTGCCTTCATCCCAAACGGTGCGCCGTGTAGATATCTTGAGGGTATAAACAGTTCTCTGCCGACCAGCTGATCAGGCCGATCAAGAATCAGCAGGGCGTCTCGACCTGACTGCTTAATTATTCCAACATAATTTTGCATATTTTTTCCCTCCTGTCTGGTTTTATGATAACACTATCTATGTTGCAAGCGCCAGCAGCCTTATTTAAGGTAATTGCCGGTTTAGCATTTCACACACTAAAAATTAAATACCCGGTGACAGATAAGACAGTCAATACTGTCAAATCGTATAACCGGGTATAACCTAACGTATATTAGAATAATCGGCGCGATAGCATGCGCCGAAAATCTTATTTAATGGAAATAACTTATACTATCTGACTAAACAATAAATCAAGCACCGCGACCGGTCATCAGATACAGCGCTACTGTAAACGCAGCAAAAGCAATCGCCACAACTGACGTAAGCTTCTTAAGCATCGAATCAAGTGTACGAGCTTTTGTCTTGCCGAAAAATGTATCGGCTCCACCGCCGATGGCACCTAAGCCTTTGGAATTGCCTTCCTGAAAAATAACCAGGAATATAAGTCCAAGACAAAGAATAATATCAATGATGGCTACAATGATTGTTGCTACTTCCATGAATAAATACCTCCGTTGCAAACACGTGCAAATAATACTAACATAGCTGCTAAATAAAATCAATCTCAGCTTTTACGTAGTAATTTAAACAACTCCGCTGTGGCAAAAGGTATCAAAGACAGCGGCAGAATGATCAGCCAGTCCATTATCCCGAGAGCCAATGTTGAGAACAAGGGTTGAAGAATAGGCACATAGACAACCGCGATCAGCATGAAAACCGAAAACACAAAAGCTTTTACCAGCGTCTTGTTGGTCAGGAGACCTAAACGGAAAACACTTATCTTCTCTGATCTGGCACTAAAGGAGCGGAAAAGCTCTGCCAGAATCAAAGTGGTAAAAGCATACGTTCTGCCCATAGTAAGTACATTCTCGGCAGTATCTGCATTGTTTTTGCCTATGATAAAAGAAACAAACACACTGATGAAGATCGCGATGCTCTGCGTAGCGATTACAAAAATCATATCACGGTTAAGAATCGGTTCTTTGGGGCTACGTGGGTTTTGCTTCATGATATCAGGCTCACCCTTCTCCTGTCCAAGAGCAAGCGCAGGGAAACTATCCGTTATGAGATTAAGCCATAATAGCTGTATCGGAAGCAAAGGAATGTTTTTGGGTCCAAGTATTAGCGATGTTAAGGCGATAATTAAAATCTCTCCAACATTACACGACAAGAGAAAACCGACAAACTTCCTAATATTGCTGTAAATGATTCTTCCCTCGCGCACAGCATCGACAATCGTAGCGAAATTATCATCTGTTAATATCATATCGGCAGTACTCTTGGCTACCTCTGTTCCTGTTATTCCCATGGCAACGCCAATATCAGCACTCTTGAGCGCCATGGCATCATTAACACCATCCCCTGTCATTGAAGCGATGTGTCCGTTGTTGCGTAGAGCGGTGACAATTTTCACTTTGTGTTCAGGCGAGACACGAGCATAAACCGAGGTTTGTTCTACCGCGAGCTTCAGCTCGCGCTCGGTCATCTTCTCAACTTCAGCACCTGTCATGACGCCATCTCCAGAATGCACAAGACCCAAGTCAGCTGCGATCGCGGCAGCGGTATCCGGATAATCCCCTGTAATCATAACCGGTTTAATGCCAGCCTGTCGACAAAGTGAGACAGCATCACGAGCTTCCGGACGACCTGGATCGATCATGCCGCTTAAGCCAACGAAGATCATGTCATTTTCTCCCTGCAGCTCCTGGTCACGATCAAAAAAAGCATAAGCGAAAGCAAGAACTCGCAAGGCACGTCCTGCCATATCAGCATTAGCTCTCATTATTTCCTCTTTGGCCTCCGCGTCCAGCTCCTGTACTGAGCCATCAATTAATATCCGGCTGCATTTGTCGATAATTATGTCTGGTGCGCCTTTTGTCAGTGCATGAATTTTCCCATCCATAAAACCTTCATTAAAGCTGGTCATCATTTTACGCTCAGAATCAAATGGCCAATCTGCCACCCTGGGATATTTTTCCTGCACCTTTTTTCTGTCAAGACCAGACTTGGCCGCAACGACAAGAAGCGCCCCTTCGGTCGGATCACCGATAACTTTGTTATCACCTGATTCATCTTCTGTTATAACAGCTTCATTACATAGCAAGGCGATCTTGAGCATAGTACTGAGATCGCTATCTTCAACCTCAGATATCTCCTGATCGTTATTTGAAGCACCTGTTTCATTGATTCCATCAGTATCAGATTCTACGATTTCGCCTTCTGAACTGTAGCCCGAACCGCTCACCTCATATGTATTTCCATAAATATATAATTCAGTTACTGTCATCTCATTTTGTGTAAGCGTACCTGTTTTGTCAGTACAGATGATGTCGACACATCCCAGTGTTTCAACGGCAAGAAGTCTCTTAACAATGGCGTTTCTCTCAGCCATACGCTTCATTCCGAGAGCAAGCACTATGGTTACCACAGCCGGCAGGCCTTCTGGAATAGCCGCTACAGCCAGACTGATGGCAGTCATAATCATCTCCGCGGCGTCACCGCCAAGAAGAATCCCCTGAGCAAGAATAACAACACAAACAACAACACATATTATACCAAGCCATTTACCCAGTTGATTCAGACTAATCTGCAGAGGCGTCGGGTCATCTTCTATTTCTTGAAGTTTATCAGATATTTTGCCGATTTCTGTAGCTGAGCCGGTTGCACATACTATGCCCACACCTCGTCCGTATGTTATAGCAGTGCCCATAAATAGCATATTACTGCGATCGCCAATTCCGGCATCTTCCTGCAATAATTCCGCAGCTTGTTTCTCTACAGCAAGTGACTCTCCTGTTAGAGATGCTTCTTCGGCTTTTAGTGACTGGCTCTCAACTAAACGGATATCCGCAGGAACGAGATCACCTGCCTCTATAACAACGATATCACCCAATACAATTTGGGATGAATCCACCTGATTAATAGCACCGTCACGTTTAACTTTTGCCTGTGGCGAAGACATCTTTTTCAGTGCCTCGAGCGCCTTTTCAGCTCGACCTTCCTGAACCAATCCAAGCACAGCGTTAATCACAACTATTGCAAGAATTACGGCCGCTTCAATATAATCACCAAGAAAAGCAGACAAAACACTGGCAGCTATGAGAATCAGCACCATTACATCTTTGAATTGAGCGATTATTTTCTGTGCCATTGAGATCTGCTTCTTCTCAGCAAGCTCGTTAGCACCATAGCGTTCAAGTCTTCTGCTAACTTCTTTTGAATTTAGTCCGCTTTCAATATTCGTTTCTAATAATGAACCGGTTTCTTCAACAGAAACAGCCCACCATCTGCGTTTGCTGTGTTCACCATAATCATTGTGATCAGACTTACCATCTGTATTCATCGGAAACCTCCGTAATAATTACACTTCGATAACTTCAGTACAATCATAACAAATTTATTTTTCGATATAAAACAAAAACAACGATTATTCTGAGAAATCAGATGAATCGTTGTTTCTGTGGTGCCCAGAGCCGGAATCGAACCAGCGACACGTGGATTTTCAGTCCACTGCTCTACCGACTGAGCTATCTGGGCATATGATTACCGGTCCTTGCGGACCGGTAATGTGGCGACGCAGAAGGGGCTCGAACCCTCGACCTCCAGCGTGACAGGCTGGCATTCTAACCAACTGAACTACTGCGCCATTATGGTGGGAACAACAGGGCTCGAACCTGTGACCCTCTGCTTGTAAGGCAGATGCTCTCCCAGCTGAGCTATGCTCCCGATTCTGGGTGTATGTGCGCACCGCGTTTCCTGAGTGCAAGTGAAAGTATAATAGAAACTGCCTGCCTTGTCAACATCCTTTTTCACTAAGTTTCAAATTATTTTTTCAGACCGGTATTTGAAACAATCGGCAGGTGTTCTGCCAGGTTATGTCAGCGGCTTCCTCCGTACTGATTCCTTTTAAATCGGCAAGCTTACGTCCAATATACGGCAGGTATGACGGTTCATTGCGTTTTCCTCTTAATGGTTCAGGCGCCAGATAAGGACTGTCTGTTTCAATAAGCAGACGTTCAAGAGGCGCTATCTTGATAACCTCAGCCGCCTTACGTGAGTTTTTAAAAGTAATTGGTCCATCAAATCCAAGATAGAAACCCATATCAATAAGTGTATCTGCCGTTTGCGCACTACCTGAAAAACAGTGAAAAACACCAGGGACAGTAAGCAGCCGTCCCTGCGCGGCTTTACTTCTGAGTATACTTAAACAATCTTCCGTTGCTTCACGACAATGAATAATCAGAGGCAGTTTGTAATACCAGGCTATCTCGATAAACTGTTCAAAAACAGCTCGCTGAATATTCCTTGGAGAAAAATCATAATGGTAATCAAGACCAACCTCGCCGATAGCAACCGGCTTATGAAAACCGGTGCCCTCGGCAAGAGTCTTGATATAGTTCAGCATATTGTCATCTACCGTATCCGCATCATGAGGATGGATGCCTGAGCTGTAGCAGAAATAATCCGACTCTTCTGCCGCCAACTTCTCTGCCCTGACAACAGATTGATAATCCGCACCGGGAAGAAGCACGCGCTTAACACCGGCAGCCTTGGCTCTTTCTATAACATTTGGCAGATCATCCGCAAACTTCTCGTCCTGTAAATGCGCATGTGAATCAAACCAACGCATCAGCCCACCTCTGAACCAGCTGGGACCTCTTGATCAACAGTCAGGATTCTGTACTTGCCGTTGTCCGTGGCACACAGAATCATTCCATGAGATTCCAACCCTCTGATTTTTCGCGGTTTCAAATTGGCAACCACTATAACCTGTTTGCCGATCAATTCTTCCGGCTGATATGATGTGGCAATGCCTGACACTACTTGACGTATTTCATTGCCCATATCTATCTGAGAACACAACAACTTATCAGCTTTTTCAACCTTGGCACATTCTTTTATGGTACCAACCTTGAGCTCAAGCTTGAGGAAATCATCAAACTCTATCAGAGCAATACCTTCTAATTTTTCTTCTTCTGCCGGTTTTTCATCAGAGGATCCGGCGGTTTCAGCAGTCGCTTCCTGAGCAGGCAAGAGAGCCTCCAGCGCCTCGATCTCCTTCTTCAAATCTATACGGGGGAACAGCGGCGTTCCCTTGCGCACAAGCCTGGCATTATAAAGACCAGTCTGATGGCTTGCTTCCCAGGTCAGTACAGCAGAGTCATCAAGTCCAAGAGTTTCCTGAAGCTTCTTACTTGTCCCCGGCATAAAAGGCTCAATTAAGATTGATATAACGCGAAGAGCATCAGCCAAATTAAAGAGTACAGCTGACAACCGGTCTCTGTCTGCTTCATTGCGTGCCAGAATCCATGGCTGTGTCTCATCAATATACTTGTTGCTGCGGCCTATTACCCGCCAGATTTCTCCCAGTGCCTGACTAAATTGCAATTTCTCCATGGCTGCTTCTACAAGTCCAGGCAAATTACTGATCATAGAAATCAGCTCTTCATCTACAGGTTCGGTTTTGCGCTTGTCCGGCAAGCCTTCAGGGAAGTTCTTCTCAATCATTGCTACAGTCCTGCTGCCAAGATTGCCAAGATCATTTGCCAGATCACTGTTTATTCTGCTGATCAATGCTTCATTGGAGAAATTACCATCTGAGCCAAACGGAACCTCGCGCAGCAGAAAATAGCGGATTGAGTCAACTCCATACTTCTCACACAAAATTACAGGATCAATAACATTACCTTTTGATTTTGACATTTTACCATCTTTGAACAGAAGCCAGCCGTGACCATAAACCTGTTTTGGCAACGGTAAATCAAGCGCCATAAGCATAGCAGGCCATATTATGGTGTGGAAACGAACAATTTCCTTGCCAACCAGCTGTACATCGGCTGGCCAGTAGCGTGCCAGATCGCCAGTAGTATCCGGATATCCCATAGCTGTTATATAGTTTGAAAGCGCATCGATCCAGACATAAACTACATGCTTGGGATCAAATGGAACCTTAACTCCCCAGTCAAAAGTAGTTCTTGATACACATAGATCTTCAAGACCCGGACGCAGGAAGTTGTTGAGCATTTCATTGGCTCGTGAAACCGGCTGAATAAACTCAGGGTTGTTTTCAAACAGATCTATCAGCTTCTGCTGATATTTGGACAAGCGGAAGAAATAGCTCTCTTCTCTTGTTTTCTCAACCGGACGGCCGCAGTCAGGACAGTGTCCTTCTTTTAGCTGTGTTTCGGTCCAGAAAGACTCGCAAGGAGTACAGTACCAACCTTCATATTCGCTCTTGTAAATATCTCCCTTGTCATATAGCTTCTGAAAAATATGCTGTATGGCTGCTTCGTGTTCAGGATCTGTTGTTCGGATAAAACGGTCATACGAAATATCGAGCAGCTTCCAGAGCTCCTTGATCCCTGACACAATATGATCAACATAAGCCTGTGAAGTCACTCCGGTTTCCTGAGCTTTTCGTTGTATTTTCTGACCATGCTCATCAGTACCTGTCAAAAACATCACATCATAGCCGCGTAACCTCTTGTACCTGGCCATGGCATCGGCTGCCACAGTAGTATATGAATGACCTATATGCAGCTTATCACTGGGATAGTATATAGGTGTAGTAATATAGTATGTTTTTTTATCCATTAATAAGACCTCCTGTTGCCGAATCATCTGCTGATCCATATCTTTTTCATTATACTCAATCTAACCGCGACTGCAAATCCAACCCTATTTTGTATAACTCATTTTTCTTCATTATGCCTGATTGCGCAGCCTGTCTGGCAGCTTCTTTTACCGGTATTCCGTTATCGAGCAGGTTCTTCATGAGAAGTCTTGCCTGATCAAGAATGTCATCGGGGTTTGGCGGGCATCGTTGTGTGTATTCTGTTTTACCTTCAAGCACAAGAACAAATTCGCCTCGAGGTTTTTCATGTTCCTGGTTATATAAATCGAGTGCTTCTGAAACCGTCATACGCAACCACTGTTCATATCTCTTGGACAGCTCTCTGGCCAGGACTATTTTCCTGTCACCAAGCCCACTGTTTTTTAGATCGGTTAGTGTCCGTATCAGTCGATGAGGCGCTTCATAGAGAATAATAGTTCTGGGTTCGTCAACAATTACTTCGAGAATATGACTGCGTGAGCTGGATGGCACTGGTATAAAGCCTTCGAAGGCGAAGCTTCTCGTATCAAGGCCAGAAGCTGATAGTGCACTGAGTCCGGCATTTGCTCCAGGAATAACAGATATTTCTATATCATTATCTATGCATAGTTTAACAAGATCTTCGCCCGGATCCGAAATACAAGGCATACCGGCATCGGTAACCAAAGCAATATTGAGACCTTGACGGAGATATTCGATCAGCTTCTCACCCTTTTGTGCACGATTGTGTTCATGATAACTCTCCAGTCGACACTCAATATCATAGTGCTTTAGAAGTGTTGTTGTCACACGTGTATCTTCAGCAGCGATCAAATCTGCTTCTCTTAAGGTTTCGAGCGCGCGAAATGAAATATCAGCGAAATTACCGATAGGAGTCGCTACAAGCGTAAGACGACCGACTGGCAAACTCTGAGTGCTGTGTGATTTTTCTCGCTTATCCATCTAACTATCTTGCCTCCTGCCAGTTTTTTGTAATTTTTTCAAGACCGCTTAACCGTTCAGATTCAGTCAAAGGTGTTTCATGTCCGTATAATTCCGCCGCTTGAGCGGTCATTTCACCCGGTTTATCATAGACTACAAGCGGTGCATGAAATATAAATCCGCCACTTCTAATATTTCTGCGCCCGGCTATGATTATTCTTGATGGTGCCAGCCCGGCAAAAGACTCAAGCACCTGAAGACTTGTTGGTTCCAGCCTATGCTTACGCATTGAAGCAATAATATCAGCGAGTCTATGAGGGCGATGCACCATTATGATTCTTCCACCTGGCTTGAGCAGCCACGCAGCGGCAGACAATAATTCATCCAGGTTAACAGCAATTTCTTCAGCTGCCAACAGCTTGCTTTTCTCTTCAATAGTACCCTCTTCATAACGTTTCATGCTCATGGCAGCCGGCACGCGATATGGAGGGTTCATAACTGCCAGATCATATGAAGAAGGAGCTGGCATTTCAGCAGTCAGTTTTATTCTCCGATCTGCCAAATCTTTTAAATCTAAATTATAAGGGCGACAGACTGATTGAAGACCATTAATAATAATATTTCTTCTCATACAGTCATATCTATGATCATCGAGTTCAATCATATCAACATTTAACTCTGGTTTGCGAGCAGACATAAGCATAGAAACCGCGCCGCTGCCGGCGCCAAGATCAACCACTTTGAGCTTGCGGCTTCCTAATGGACAAAGCTGTACCGCCGCCGCTGCCAATAAAACTGAATCTTCACCAAACCTGAAGCCGTAAGCCGGCTGGATCAAGCGATATTTCGATCGCTGAAGATCTTCAATCGTTTCATCTGCATATAATGGTGTTTTAGTTTCAGGAATCGAAACGATACCGGTTCCTGGAACTTCGGGGTTTTGATCTTCTACCGGTTTATACATTTTTATAACCACCTTGAATGTATCATGGCTTAGACTAAGAAATATTGTGAACAGAGCGACTTCACTGCCGGTTCTTGCTTAGTTAAAAAAAGGGAAGCATAACTGCTTCCCTCTTAATTATGATCATGCCTTTGATCAGTTAGGCTTGATAGCCTGTGTCGGGCAGACGGCTTCGCAAGCTCCGCAGTCAATGCAGGTATCAGGATCGATAACATACATTGTATCGCCGGCGGAAATAGCGCCTGTCGGGCACTCGCTCTCACATGCGCCGCATGAAATGCAGGCATCGGTAATTACATATGCCATTATGCACACCTCCATATTGGTAAATTTGGCGTGTTGGGCCTCGTATATTCTAACACTCAGCTCCTTGAGCGGCAAGTAGCAGATAGTACAAACAAGTCATACCGCTATTTCATCACTGTTGTGGTCTCTCAACCGGTCTGTTCTGCCCGCCTTCACGGCTTCTGTTATCACGATTAGGTCTGCCGCCCGGTCTTCTGTTAGGGCGTCTACGCCCTTTCGTTTGATTGGAAGGCGTGGAACCGTTTTCTGGTTTATTCTGCCGATCAGAACTTGCTGAGTCTTTTTTTCTATTTGCATTCTGGCCGCTACGCTGTTGATCTGAGTTATTTGTCGGTTTGCGTCTGCGTCGATTGTTATTATTATCACGCCGTTTGGCTGGCTTTTTCTCAAAGTCAACAGGCTTATCATCCTGCTGATCAGCTGGTTCCGCGGACGCGATCGCACAGCTGTCTGGTTCTTCCATACGATACAGGTTATCATTATCTATCTCATCAGCGCTGAGCGTCCGACCATCCGAGTCAAGCATAGGCCAGGCTTCATCCTTCTCTGCATTTGACAATTTTGGCGCAGGCTGTCTTGTCTTGTCAGGACGCGAATGACCCGGGCAGCCGCCGGGTGGACATTTGCGGTTATTGCCACGTCCGCCCGTTACTTCAAGTTGGTCATAAGGATACACAACTACATCATTCTCGCCGCCGCGATCAAGCCTGGTGGTTACTGTTTCTTTCAGCAGATTTACAGATATTACAATACCAGGACCTTCCGGTGTATTGACCAGAGCGCCGTTTCTTGGCAGTCTGGAATGCGCATCTTCATAGGCATCCTGCTCATACTTCAAGCAGCACATCAAGCGACCGCATATACCGGAAATTTTTGCCGGGTTCATCGACAAACTCTGCTCTTTGGCCATTTTTATTGAGACAGGTACAAAATCATTCAAAAAAGAACAGCAACAAAGTTCGCGGCCGCAAATACCGACACCGCCAATTTTGCGTGCTTCATCTCTTACACCTATCTGCCTTAGCTCTATTCTGATGCGGAAAATCGCTGCGAGATCTTTTACCAATTCGCGAAAATCGACACGACCGTCAGCAGTGAAGTAGAAGACCACTTTGCGATTGTCGAAGGTGTATTCAACGTCAACAAGATGCATATCCAATCCACGAGCTTCAATCTTCTCTGTGGCAATTTTATACGCTTCCGATTCCTTTTGGCGATTTTCTTCATAATGGGCAAGATCCTGATCATCGGCAGGTCTGAGCACCGGTTTAAGCGGTGCAGCAAGTTTATCTTGTGGAATCTCTATTATTTCGTCGGCAACAATTCCGAGTTCCACACCCTGAACAGTTTCAACTATTACCGCATCTCCCTGATGCAGTTCAAAATCAACCGGATCAAAATGGTAGGCCTTGCCTGCACCATGAAACCGGATACTTACAACTTTAGGCATTTGCCAGCTCCTTTCGCAAAGAAAGCAATAATTGACATACTAAAACTTCAAAACTGACATTTAGTGAAAATGCACGGTCAGCTTCGCGCAAGGCGTCGTATCCCCGCCACAAATGCGTACGTGATTCAACGCCATGTTCAGCGACTGTTCTTTTCAGCTGCTGAGCTAAATCCTGATTTACCATCAGCGACTCGTCGGCCTGAGATGCCAGCAGCAGTTGATCCCTGATCATGCTGGACATAATCGATAAGATCAACCTGCAGCTATCACGTCTCTCGTCGAAGAAGGAAAAACCCTCACTGAGCAGATTCAACCGGCTGTTGGCAGCTATCGACAGGTAGAAGTCAGCTGTCTCCTGTCTAAGTTTCCCAAATTGTTCGTTGGCAGCAAGATCCAGAGCTCTCCCCGGCAATCCATTGGCATAGCGTATCAAGAAGTTTAGCTTATCACCTTCCAGGTAGCCGGCTTCAGTCAATATTTGTTCAAGCTGCTCATTGGAATAACGCTGCAGCGCTAAATTTGTCAAACGGGACAACACGGTCGGTAACAGCTTGTGCGTACCGGAGGCAATTAAGATAAATACCACATAAGCAGGTGGCTCCTCCAGCGATTTAAGCAAAGCGTTTTGTCCTTGTTCGTTTAAATTGTCAGCATCAATAAGATAAATCTTACGTGTCCCAATCTGAGGCTGCATGGACAAATCAGAACACAGCTGTCTGACTCTCTCAACCTTAATGTTTTTTTCTTTCTCAACAAGTTCAAGACTCTTAAAATCCGGATGTATGCCATGCACAAAATGCCTGCAGGCATCACACTGTCCGCAGGCACCTTCTTCTCCTGGGTTTTCACACAAAAGCATCTGAGCATAAGCCTTGGCAAAAACATGTCTGCCTGAACCGGCAGCTCCGGAAAAAAGATATGCATGCCCCGTGCCGGCTTCAGCTGCGGCAGCAAGGCGTCTTTTCAGAACTTCCTGTCCTGTCAGATGAGGAAACAACATTTCACATTTTCTCGAAATGCTCGACGTTCAAAACAAAAACTGTTGCTCCGCCGACCATAACCTCAACAGGATATGGTATATATGAACCACCCATCGACGAGGGTGTTACATTTGTATTTATAGCTGCCTGGCGGCTGCTGGAGAATTTACGAATAATTCCCAGAACTTCCTCAAGCTGCTCATCATCCACAACAATCATCAATGTTGTATTTCCTGATCTAAGGAAACCACCTGTAGAATTCAGCTTGGTTACGCGATAACCGGCTCGATTAAGCTCAGCCATCAGCCTGGGGCTGTCCTCATCGTGAACAATCGCATAAATCAGTTTCATAGGCTTGTGCCCTCCCTTATAATGCTTTTTATCTGTTGTGCTATTTGATCCTCTGTCATTTCTGCGTCAACTATTCTGAAACGTTCAGGCTCCGAGGCCGCTATTTCGAGGTAGCCGAGTCGAGTTCTCTGCGCAAAAGCCCTGCTCTCCAAATCAAGTCGATCCGTTTTGCCACTCCTGCCGGCAAGTCTTGCCGCCGCATGATCCACAGATAAATCAAACAATATTGTTATGTCTGGTATGCAGCCCCCAACAGCAATACTGTTAAGCTGATTAATCAGGTCGAGATCTATCTGCCTGCCATACCCTTGGTAAGCCGTGGTTGAATCCATAAAACGATCACAAACCACCCACACACCTCTTGCAAGAGCAGGTTCTATGACTTCTCGAACCAGCTGAGCTCTGGCTGCCGCAAATAACAGCAGTTCAGTCTCCACTGACATCGCGGTATTCTGCTTATTAAGCAAAACACCTCTGATTTCTTCACTTATCAAGGTACCGCCTGGTTCTCTAAGCAACATAGCCTCTTCGCCGGAAGCTCTGAGAATTTCAGCGATATGTGCTATCTGTGTTGTCTTGCCGCTGCCATCTATACCCTCCAAAGTCAGAAAGCGTCCTCTATTCAAACGATCTCCTCCTTCAGACTTCTGTATATGCTCATTATTATACATCATTATGCCCTCTGATGAAACTTATCAGACAAGAACTGTCACCATTTCATGCTCAATTCCCGTCAGACCTACACCATTTTGACGCAAAGCAGTAATTAATGCAAGTATTTCAGCATCAATATGTTCACCTGGCCACAGCAGAGGTATACCTGGAGGATAAGGTACCACAGCCCGGGCAGAGACACGTCCAACGGACTGTGAGACGTCTATCTGCTCAGTCTTCATAAGTCCTGGCATTAATTGTGATGCTTGCAGAATCATATTAGGTTTTCTGCACATAATTTGCCGCCAGCTTGCTTCAGTTTCAGCGATTGAAGATTTACCTTCATTTTTGGCTGTCGAATATAACACATGTTCAGGCAATCCATCAATAATCGAGCGAAGTGCTTCTGCCAGGAGCAAATATTCCTGACGGGTCTGGTCAATCGCGGGAATCAAAATAAGTCGTCTTAAATCACTCATTTCAACATCAATATTTTGTCCTTGTAGTTTCAAGTTGATATCGGCTGCAGATATAGCATCAGGCATAGTCATCATAATGCGCAAGGGATCTCTGTCAGCACAATTAGGTTTAGTTACAGCTGTTCCTGTAACCTGCACAACCCCCGCAAGGTTTTGACCCAGCCATTCGATATTAAGCATCTGCTGTTTTATAAAACCATGCCCGCTATACTTCAGCCAATCAAGTGAAACCTCAATGCTGGCAGCTATTAAAAAAGAAGGACTTGATGTATGAAATATTTTCAGCATCGCATTGACAGTTCCGGGATCAATGCGGCCATTTGCGATCGCTGATTCAGAAACATGAAGAAGAGACGCCGGCGTGAGCGCCGGCAATGTCTTATGCGCGCTCTGTACACACGCATCAGCATTTTGACGCATAGCAGATGCCGGCAGAAATTCGGAACCGAGGGCTAAATGAGCACCATGGGCCTCGTCAACGAGAACAACCGCGCCCACAGCATGAGCCTCATCAGCAATTTCTTTGATTTGAGCACAGGATCCATAATAATCCGGAGAAGTTAAGAAAACAGCGTCATAACTACCAAACGACGCTACAGCACGGCGAAAATCAGCAACACCAACCTGAGGCAGAAGCGGTTGAGGAACGGAATCGTCCGAGTATAACTCAGGCCATAGGCTGGCTTCAATCCAACCTATTTGTAAATCAAGCAACATCGCAGCATGAAGCACAGATTGATGAGAAGCCCGACTAACAAGAATTCTACCTCCATGTCCCGGACAGGCAGCAAGAAGAGCAAGAATACCACATGTACTTCCACAGGTTATGTAACGAGTCCAACCGGCACCGCAAAACCGTGCGGCCATTTTTAGAGATTTCCCAGCCGGTCCAACTGGATTTAAAAGATCATCAGTCTGATGCAGTTCTGTAGCATCAAGCAAATACAAGTTCTCCCGAAAGAGTTCAGGCCATTGCCTGCCATTTCTGTGCCCCGGCATATGCCACGAAAACCGCCCCGATGCATTAAACTGCATAAGGGCGTCTGTCAAGGGCAGGTTCATTTTCTTATCAAAAGGCAACATACGACAAAATCACCAGATTAAAAATCAAGTTTTATTGTATGAATACCAGCAATATCGAGCCAGATTTCTTTCTCAATACGCTCAATATCTCTTTTAATATCATCTACTGTCTCTTCAGCTTTAACACGTTTTTCCCAACGATGAGTGCGGGCTTCCTGAACCGGCCGATTCTTAGGCTGGCGATTCTGGCGATTCTGATTTCTGTTTGGATTGCCATTATTATCTCGTCTCGATTGTTTTACAGCATCATTCGTGTTCTTGCCATTCTCGTTATTTGAATTATTTTTCTGTCCGCTGTTCTTCGCGGCATATGTTGGGTTCTCTTTGCGTTCAACAGGACCGGCGGCGGCATTATTTCCTGATGCTGGTTTTCGATTTCGCGGCCGACGGTTCTTAGGCGGACGATTACCGCCCTGCCGGTTTACGGAACCCCCAGAATTGTCATCACGGGATTGCCGGTTATCCGAAGACGCAACAGCACCAGATGCCGCAGAATTATCATTATTACCGTTGATTTCTCGATAATGCCTTCTTGTGCTATTGTTTCTGCTGTTTTTCCGACTGTTATTCTGATTATTATTCTGATTGTTATTTTGATTGTTATTTTGATTGTTATTATCTGTGGTTTTGTTTTGTGCATTACTTTCCTGGCTCATAGTTCCTCCCGATAAATACGATAAGTTCAATACCAATTTGAAAAGATGGGTCTTACAGCTGCCGAAACCTGTACCTGGCCGGTTATTAACTCCTGAAGAGGCAGCATAACAAATTCTCGCTCATTCATTCTTGGATGAGGAATAGTTAAATCCGGCTTGTCAATACTTATATCATCATAAGTAAGAATGTCAATATCTATTGTTCTTGGCCCCCACCGCACCTTGCGCTCACGATGAAATTTTTTCTCAATTTTCTGGCATATTGTCAGAAGCTGCTCCGGACTGTGCTCAGTCATAATTTTTATAACTATATTATAGAATGCCGGTTGATCAAGATACCCGACCGGATCTGTTTCATACACAGAAGAAACAGCAATTATCTCGATACCGGAATCCAGTTCAAGCTGATGCAGAGACTCCCTAAGCAGGAGCAATCTATCTCCAAGATTTGAACCAAGTGAGAGTACCGCCTCGAGCCACGAATTATTCATAAGCGTTCTATCAACCTCGTATTAATTTACAGAGCTGTCCGTTTCACGCAAACCTGCATATTTTCGAACAATCCCGCAACTGGCGCCTGCGGCTTGCTGACACAAACCTCTACGCAGGCAACACCGGAAAATTCCGACAGAATTTTTTCAGCTATATATCCTGCCAACCGTTCAATCAAGTTAAAACGGCTCCCGGTCATTATATCATTGATCATGGAATAAATATCGGCATAACTCACTGAATCTGTTAAATTATCGGTTATCGAAGCCTGATTTGTCTTAAGACCAATAGTACAATCAATCACGAAGCGCTGTCCAAGTCGCTGTTCTTCCGGCAAACAGCCTATATAACCATAGAATGCCATGCCTTTCATAATTATTCGGTCATGTTCATCTTCGCTCTTGACAGAACCCTTCGAAAACAAATCTGATCCAAATCCACTCTTGAATTTATCGGCTATCAACGCGGCCTGTCTGCAAATAGAAACATTATGAACCCTGACAATATCAGCACCATGCCGAATAGCAATAGCCAAAACAGCAGCTGTTCCTATATCTCTTTCACAAGCAGGCAGTTCAAGAACATCACCTATAAATCGTTTACGTGACGGTGCCACCAGAATAGGAAACCCAAATGTTTTTAAAGAAGCAAGACCTTCTATAATTCCAAAATTTTCTCCCGATTCAACTCCAAAACCGAGACCCGGATCAATTATAATAGAAGAATCAGATATTCCGGCTGCTCTGGCAACAATTATACTATCCTCAAGTTGACGATGTATTGCTTCGAACAGATTCGAACGGCTATATTTTTCTGCCTGGTCCACCTGCATCCTCCAAGCATTGGCAAAAGCCCCCACACTCGCTTGATCAGTTCTGTAGGACACAGCGTTATGCATCAACACAACCGCCGCATTGAAACGGCTGATAACATGGGCAAGCTGCGGGTCAGCCAACAAGCCATATATGTCATTTATAATGGATGCTCCCGCAGATAGCGCGGCTTGTGCCACCTCGTGTTTCCATGTGTCTACCGACACTGGAATATGAGGATAATTCTCCCGCAGATAATCAAGCGCCGGTTTAATTCTTAAAATTTCCTGCTGAGCATCTACGGGCTCGCTGCCCGGCCTTGACGACTCTCCGCCAATATCAATAATGTCAGCGCCCTCAGCAATCATTCTATCAATCTGTTCATAAGCATCGACCGACGCATAAAAATCACCACCATCAGAAAAAGAATCCGGTGTTGTATTAAGAATACCCATCAGTAGAGTTCTTCTGCCGATTTCTATCTTGTGACGTCCTGCGTTAATGATCATTTCCATTCCTCATTTGCATCAATTCTAAACAGTCATGCTTCATTTTCGATGAATCAAAGCCATCGCTTCAGAACGCGATCGAGCGTCTTTTTTACACAACCCTCTAAGCGCGGAGGTCACTGTTTCCGATCCAGGTTTTTTGATGCCTCTCATAGTCATACATAAGTGTTCCGCCTCCAGGACAACAGCTACTCCAAGCGGGTCTACAGCCTCCACAATCATATCAGCTATCTGCGATGTCATACGCTCCTGCAATTGTGGTTTTCGTGACATCATGTCCACAATTCTGGCAATTTTACTCAGGCCGAGAATTTTACCCTTATGTGGTATATATACTACGTGGGCACGACCGACAAAAGGAAGCAGATGGTGTTCGCACATCGAATAAAACGGAATGTCACCAACTAAAATCATTTCATCATTATCTGGTTCATTGAACACCTTGATACTATCTCTGACATCATTATGTAGACCAGCAAAAATCTCTTCATACATTCTGGCGACTCTGTCAGGAGTCTCCACGAGTCCCGGCCTGTCCGGATCCTCACCGATTGCGAAGAGAATTTCTCTCACAGCTTTTTTAACTCTCTCCTGGTCAACACCTGAACCAACCGAATCAGCACTCAATTTATAATCACTCATATCCTAACCTCACAATGTAAAAACCATTCTGACTTGCACGTCTTTCTGTCCTATTCGGGAGCTTTTGCTAATCAGACAAATCTGCCGATCTTGCCAAAGGCCCAGCTTCTATAATTTTACGGCGGTAAGCCATAGGTGTCATTCCAATCAATTTGCGGAAGGCAGCGTTAAATCTCTGCGGGCTCGAAAAGCCAACTTGCGCAGCCACACCACTGACTTTTATATCCTGCTGTTCAAGCAGCTTACAGGCATGATCTACACGAACCTGCATAAGAAAAGCCATCGGACTTATACCGGTTTCATCTCGAAAAGCTCTGGTAAAATAACCTTGACTTAAAAAAACGTACGAAGCCGCCTCAGCAACAGAAATATCGCGGTCATGATTTCTGATAATGAAATCACGGGCTATTTTTACCAATTCCCTGGCCTTACCGGTTTTAACTCTGAGACTCTCTTCCCATTCCTCACGCAAACCACGTGCAAGCGCAACAAGAAGTTCCATAGCCAGAAGCTGCATCATGATATCCTTGCCATAAGCTTCCTGTCTATTTTCGCGCAAAATCCGCTCTACCAAAGCAGCTATATCCTGCCGGCTCTTACCCTTGATCAGTAAAAACGGTTCTTTTACCCGTTCTTCTTCTGACTGCTGATCCTTGCCGCTGGCAAACTTGACAAATTGTTCAATAGTCTCCGGTGCGATATCTGCTCTGCCGGGCATATCACCACGTCTGATATTCTCTGAGAACTTCTTGGAGAAACCAAAATACAGAACGATCATATCAGCATAACTGTCATCAAGTCTGATTGTATGAGCCATGCCTGGGCGTATGACAAGAGTAGCGCCTTTTTCCAGCGCCATTTTTCTACCTTCTATTTCAAACTCAGCCCGTCCGCTGCGCATATATGTTAGTTCATGGTAGTCGTGCCGACTGGGACCTGATAAAACAGTACCTTTTTCATAAGTTCTCTCTATTCCTTTGAAAACAACTGGAATAGACCCGGCAACGTCCATTACACCACGCTCAACAGCTGGCAAAAGATCCTCAAACATAAAAATCACCTGCTCTTCATAATATCAGAAAAGCAGGTGTGTGTAAACTTACTCGTGTTGATATGTCAGCACGCAGATAGTCAACAAGTTTATTTGTTACAAATTACACTAAGGCGTATCTCTCTATTTATCATTTCCGACGACAAAATCATGACCTGATCTCGTTCAAGAGACAAACAAATAAGAGGTGTTTTTGCAGCTGTCGGATTATTATATCCAGTAGCCGCGGTATTATCATCACAGCCCAACACCGCAGCGACTTCAACATTTTCAAGACTGATAACACGGGGTTTAATGTCCGGATCTCTGGCCACCAGATCAATATCCACTCTGCTACCTGCCGCCAGCCAGAAGCCGTTTGCCTGATCCGAATTCAGTTTAAGTGTCATCAGTCGTGCCCCGGCTGGTTGATGCTCATAAACTAAACCCGAGGGTTGCGCACTCAGACTCCCCTGATGTATAAACTCACCTGAAGCAAGATCATGGCTGGCATAATAGCCATATATTGATTCAGGCGAATCAATATATCCTTCGGTTAGCATTTCTGCCGGCACCTGAACCTCAATAAGGTCATCTTTCTTGATTTCTTGACCTGCCCTTACATCTGCTTTCATTTTATAAATAATTTTGCTCTCATAATTATCTGCTACAGGCCTCATCAACCATAGACCTAAACCGATGATCAGGGCAGCTGCAACAGCAAATATAACTTGTCTAATCCTGGACATTTTCCAAACCTCCATTATCGACTTGATCATGGTTTGCCGGGAAATAGACGTGAAATCTACAATCGGTCAGCATGTTGCCATCATGATCAGCGATTCCATAGGTAGAATCAATCATGGTAGTCAGAAGCACATTATCAGCAGAAAATTGTTCCATCGTCCGGTAAAATGACAAATCTGTGATTACCGCGTCACCGATCGCGTTAGCTTCAAAAGCCTGCTCAGCAGTGTTTAGCAAAAAATCCCGATGCTCATCAGTTAAATCGAAGCAATCTGTAGCCTGACCGTTCACGTTAACCTGACGTTTAACCGCATCAAACTGATCTGACTGAGCTAAAACCAAGCCAACTATACTGGACGCTGCATCCATGCGGCAATAATCAGCACTGGCAATTATGAGATTACAGAGAATCGGCAGCATAATCAGGAGAGGAATCGCAAAAACAAGAAGAGCGATATCTACAAAACCTCGGCAGTTCTTAACGCAATTTTTATAACCGGCAGATCGTTCTCTACAGCAACATTCGGAGTCACTTCCGGCATTGTTGACTCTGCCTGATTTTGAACAATATAAGATATTTCGAATCTCAGTGATATGAACTCCTCCTTCATTCTCAAATCATTTCCGATGATTGACATTGGATATCTGGCAGTCACTTTGAACACGGCCTGTTCGACCTCCGGTCTTGAACTCTCATATACAAAATCAATGAT
>JAQVJP010000178.1 GCA_028695145.1 Eubacteriales bacterium | reverse complement strand
GATGTCCTGTGAATGCAACAGACTGACTCTTATTCAAAAATAATTTCTCCATACTTATGATACTTTATATGTTGTTTTACCTAAAAAGAAACCGCCTAAGACATTGGCTCCAAAAGCCTCTAACTTGTTGGCGAATGTTCCAAAACTGATACCTCTTGTTATTACATCGTCAAACACCAAGCAAGACTTGTTAGCAAAGAATGGTTCGTCAAAATCCACCACTTGAACCTTGGTGATGCTCTTCTCCGTGTTATGCTCATGCACCGCCAAACGTTCGCCTTGTACACTGATATGTGGATAGCCATTGATAGCACCCGAAAGTTCGCAAACCCTTTCAGAAAAAGCCTTGTAGCGGATTTCGTTCTTCTCTGCGCTTGATGCCGGCACGCAACAAAACACAATCTCACTAACCTTGTCACCAAACTGAGCCTTCAATTCATTGGCAGCCCTCTGCGCCACCACTTCAAAGCTTTTACCATCTTTGAAGTCCCACACCAACTGACGGGCAACAATCTGTTCTGCACCTATATTCTTCTTTACACGTACCGGATAGTATTTGAGGAAATAAACTTTCAATTTCCTAAGCTGCTTCAAAATGTTCTCATCTGTTATTGCCATATTCAAAATGAATTAGTTAAATGATTCATTTCCCTTACATTCAAGCTTTTCAACCTGACGAGGGATTATTTTTCTGCCGGCAAAGTGAGTGGCAGCAATAAGGCAAAACTGATATAGAAAATACGCTCTATAGCTTTAGCTACAGAGGAAGATTTTTAATCATCAAGCCATGGCGTGTTTTGACGTTTGACAAAGACACTCGATAACTTTGCAGAGAAATACTCCATCGCTCTGGTGAACAAGATGATAGTCTTATCAGCTATAAATAGGAAATCAAGAAGGATGTAAAAGAGGAAAGAGCGAAGCCCAGTATAAAAGCCTATAAGAGGAAACCTTACGGTTAGAAGTCCAAAGGACAATTATAAAAGTAATCTGCGTTTTGAAAGCAGAAAGCCCCAACTACCTAAGCAATCGGGGTTCTCTGTTTATGGATAAGCAAAGGGATTAGAAATCACTCAAAGAAACATATTCAATCTCGTGGATGGCAATCTTCTCATCCAACTCACAATCTTCAATCAGCTTTTCGGCTTGCTTAAAATCATAGACGACTTTACCTGTGAGTTTTTCAAGAATCTCGGCTACTTCATCAAAGGTGGAATAGTACTCCATACCTTCATCGAAATCATCTACAATGTAACGGGATGTGAGGTAACGTCCGTCTTCGTCATTGCCTTGAAAAATACCGCATCCAAGCTCTTCAGCAATGAAGAATATCTGAACGTCATATTTCTCCATCAAGGTGAAGAAGAGTTTTCGGCAGTCGGACCAAGCCGTCTCTGTCATAAGCTGAAAAGAAGCTGTATCATTGGCTTCATCTATGTCCAGTTCCTCTTGTAACCACTCTATTGTACCTCTGCAAGGAATTACTTCCGTTTCTGGGTCAATCTCCAGAATGTCTTTGACAACGTACCCAAGCCAACTTGAATTTGGCAAGAAGGTAGTACCATCTTTCTCGTAACTGCGGTCTGTAGCAATCACTTTTTTGAACTTGTTGTAGAGATTTTGAACTTCAGTTCTTTTCCCTACTATCTGATAATCAGTTGAACACCAGTTTGGCATAGCGTAAAAATATTTAGTTAGACAATGGAAGGTTTAATAAAAAGCCTTCGTTTTACACTGCCACAAAAGGTGCGCTGAAAATTCTCAAGCCAAGGGTTCATCGTCGTTATTTGCCTGAAAGGATCACAAATAACCACCATGGTTCATTGGTAGGAATGTAGCGTACATACCTTTGCAGTGAGAAAACAGAAAGGCATGATAAACCTTTATTGTAACCTAATAGTGCAATGCCAAATGGTATTCATTGGTAATCATAGAGCCCCTATAGAAAAGGACATCCTAGTAAAGAATATATAACAGTCCAATTCTTTGGGTGGGCAGGAATATCCGTAATAGCCAAGCCAAACATAAGAGAATGGTCTTTCGTAAAGCAGACTATTGAGGCAGAATAATGACGCAGTCACTATTGCCCCTATAGGCAAAGGAAGAAAGACGATTCTGTTTGGCTCTTTGCTGCATAGTGTCGAAACCATGCAATAGTGGAGACTCTATGCGCAAACTATTTCAGATATTCCGGTGTGGGTGAAAGTCTATAAAAGAATAGAAGCGAAGCAAGTATAACAGTATTCTTCAGAAGAAGACAAGGAACCTAAAAATGGAAACACCAGGGGCATGAATAATTCAAGCGACCCGAAAGTCGCCTGAATCTAATCTTGATATTTAGAGTCTGCCCTCGTCGGCATAGCTATAGAAACTCTCATCGCTCACAATGACGTGGTCTAACAAACGGATATTACAAGTCTTGAAAGCCTCCTTTATCTTGTTAGTCATATTGTCATCATCCATACTGGGGCGTGTGTTACCACTTGGATGGTTATGGCAAATAGCTGCACATGTAGCATTGCAGAGAAATGCAGTCTTCAATATCAAGCGAACATCTACCAATGTAGCCGTCAAACCACCTTTGCTCAAACGTTCCACTTTAATCGGTTTGCTACCTTGATTCATATAGATAACCCAAAACTCTTCGTGGTCTAATCCATATACCTTTGGCTTCATCAGACTATAGATAGAGTTTGAACAAGTGATAGTAGTTTGCTCACTCTTCTTCTCCACATTTCTTCTGAAAAGCTCAATCACATTCAGAGCCAATTTTTTCTTGGATGGTGAAAGCGAATTGATAAACTCCTCGAAAGATGGTTGCTCATTCTCCACCTGCTTATTGGAAATATTGTAAATCAACTCATTGTCTGATAGATTGCGTAGGTCATTGTCGAAAATTGTATTCATACTCTTGCTGTTTAATTATTTATTCTTGATTCTTGAGCCAAGGGAGAAGAGCCTTTAATAGAAACATTTCTCCCCGTAGGCAGTTTTTTTTCATTCCGTCATCTGTCGCCAGTAGATCGTTTCGCCTTTATGTTGCCCCAGAAGGTATCCTGAGAAGTATCACAGCAAGGTTTTCCATGTAAATACGACCTGCAAGGTGGAGATTTGCATGGAAACCACGTCCGACCTTGCGGTACATCCCAGGATAAATACCTTTGCAACGATAAAGAGAAATGTGCTTGCGGCATCAACGACATGAAATCGGCTGACGACGGGAATCAGAGAAATGCCATGCTGCGAACAAACATTGAGAGCAGCATGTATAAGAGTACGATAAAGAATAGGTCTAACAGTATCGAATAACAATATAACAGTAACCGAGAGCGAGCAAGAAAAAAGCGACCCGAAAGCCGCTTTATCTATGGGAGAAACCAAGAACTATTTCTTGGCCTTTGAAGTCTTTGCTTCCTGTCCAGCAGGTTCTTCTTTCTCCTCGGCAGGACCAAATGAGGTGGCTACCATGATGATGCGGTTATGCTTGACACCATCCTTATCGGACCATTCTTCGGGCTTGAAGAATCCACGGCAAGTAACTATCTGACCTTTCTTTAAGAGGTCGAAAGAGGCACTCTCATTTTTGCGCCAAGTCTCAACGGCCATAAAAGCTGATACCCTGGTGGTATCATCACCTGTTTTCTCTGTGCGGCTAACTGCCAAAGAGAATCTTGCAACACTTGCGGTAGTGAACTGACGGATTTCTGCATCCTTACCAACGAAACCTGTAACTGCGAA
>JAQVJP010000177.1 GCA_028695145.1 Eubacteriales bacterium | reverse complement strand
GACCGCATCTTTGCAATCCGGCAGGGCCTCAAAAAATGACAGATATAGATCTCCGGATGCTCTTTTGTTGATGATCAGCACACCCGCACATAGGATTCTGCCATTATTCTTAACGCAAACGATCTCCTGCAGAGTGGCTCGATAAAACGGGCGACTCTTCTGACAGGCGATTTTGATGATGCCGGTTTTGTTATCCTTGAAATTAGCGTCACCCTTGTAGACAGTTCTCATGAAGGAGAGATATTCTCTTAGTTCAATTGTTTCAAGCTGCAAAACTTACCACCTTTAGATTATATTCGGCGTTATTCCGTGTGAGATCTGATACTTATAATATAGATTTACATAGAAGTAAAACAGATTTTTCAGCGGATGTCTTAGAGAATCCTTTCTCAGCAAGGTGCGTTTAATGACACTTCCAGTTGAGAAGACATCCTTGTACAATTTCCAATATTCCTCAGTCAGAGTTTCCGGGGACATGTTCTTGGGTCTATGAACGGCAAAAGCTCCATTAAACTCATAAATATCCTTGCTGGTCATCCTGCCTGCAGCTTTCATCTCTTGGTAAAAGACTGTTCCTGGAATGGGAGTCAGTATATAGAAGCGCGGAACTGTTATTTTATTCTTTGTGATGAAATCCGCGGTTGCCCGAATACTCTCGACAGTATCTCCGTCCGCACCAATAACCATTTCAGTTGAGACATCAATACCGGCGGCTTGAATTCGCTTAAACTGCTCTTCGTATCGCGATACATTTGCCCATGACTTGTGCATGGAGTTCAGGCTCTCCTGGGATATGCTCTCGATGCCGAAGGATAAAGAAATGCAGCCGCTCCTGGCGACAGCAGCCAAAACCTCAGCATCATCAGCGATGGAGATCTGGCACTGAGAGAGCCAGGTCATTTTAAGCTTCTCAATTTCGGCGCAAAGTGCCAGCATATAATTCCTATCCGAGAGAATATTATCATCCAGAAGCAGAAATCTCTTGTATCCCAACCTCTTGATTTCCCGGATGTCACGGATGACCTCGGATATTTCCCGACGCATATAGCGATTCTTATAGAGGCAATATACGGAGCAAAATGAGCAGGAGTTAGGGCAACCTCTGCCCGCCTGGACAGGAAGAAAATTACCGATTTTCTTACCGGCAAAAACCTCATACTTCGGAAGAGGATAGCTCAAGTTATCAAGTGGCATATCATAGAATTCCTGCAAATCATTATTTGCATAATCCGCTACCATCTTGGGAAAAGCCAGCTCGCCATCGCCGATAATTACACTGTCACAATATTTCTTGGCTTCTTCAGGCATCAGGCTTGCCATATAGCCGCCCATGACAACTGTTTTTCCGCGCTTCTTGAATTCTGTGGCGATATCGAGACTTCTTATTATGGCATGCCCCATACCGGAGATGGCAATGATATCCGCATCCGTTTCGAAATCAACATCATCAATTGTTTCCAGACAACACTCGAACTCACAATCCGGAACAAGCGCTGCCAGAATAGCCGGGGCAAGCCCGACAAAATAGAGGCGTGATTTCTTGATCAGCTTTCTACCCTTGGCATATGGCGTTGATTGAATATAATAGATCTTCATTAATAGCCCCTCATTTTTCTTTTCAAATAGCCGGTCAGCATGTTTTTATAAAACTCAATATCCATGAAGTCATATATTCCTGATTTTTTCGCCAGGTTATACAGTCGTAAGACCAGTTTATTATATTCCCTGTAGAATTGCTGCTTCGTCAGTTTTTCCGGCTCAAGTACCAGATGCAGAAAATCATAATCCTCTATGTCATCCGAGACAATTCTATCCTTGTACTCTTCATATAATGGCGTTCCTGGAATCGGTGTAAACATGGACACTGTCACATATAGAAGCTTCGTTTCCTTCACAAAATCATAGAGCTTACGGAAGTATGCCTTATCTGCGGACAAAGGCGCGATCATCAGGGCAATACAGTGAGCATCAGCGTCTCTAAGAACTTCGATGCACTTTCTGTTCTCATCGATACTGACCTGCTTGTTCATTGCCACTAATTCTTCATTACTGATTGCCTCAAGACCTACCAGGAAATAGATGAAGCCAATGCTGCGGAGCTCCCTGACCAGATCCTCGTTATTTGCTATGAAATCTGCCCTGGAATAGCAGATAAAGGTTTTATCTATCTTATTTTCTCTGACCAATCGAATGAATTCCAGCAAACGATTCTTATTTACTAGAAAATCGTCATCTACGATCTGGATATTTTTACTCTTGATCGTTTTTAGCTCCTCGATCACCAGAGACAGATCCCGGGCACGGTATTTGCCTCCGGCCAGAAGCGTGCAATAGCAAAAGTTGCAGGAAAAGGGGCAGGAAAACGCGGTCTTGATCGTTGCTACCTCCTGCAAATGGAGATAGTGATATTTGCTTTTGTGTCTGTTAAAAAAACTCCGGTCAGGGATCGGCAAGGTGTTGATATCTATTGGGATAAGCTCATTTTGAATGAACCTGCCATCCTTCTTGTAAATTAGTCCATTGATCGTCGATAAATCAGATCCGGCAAGCAAATCGCCAAAAGCTGAGACACTTTCGCTTCTCATGAGGTAGTCTATGCTCTCGTCATAGAACGCCTCATAATTCATTTGCACATGAACGCCGCCGACGATCGTCATGATATTGCTGTTAATTTCCTTAGCGAGACGGCAGTAATCAATCATCAGCTTCTGCTGCGTAATATAGCCTGTAACCGCAACAACATCAGGTGATTCCCACAGGATGGTGTCTTTTACACTTGTGTTTTCTATCAAACCATCATAAATGTAGCCCTCGAAGCCCCTATGAAGCAACTCCGTATAGAGATATTCCAGTTCAAGCGGCTCATTATCGAGAATATTGATGAAGCTCAATTTGTTGGGAGCTTGAGGACGGATCAGCAATACCTTCATACCCTGCTGCCTCCAACCATTTTCTTGACATATTGCCAGCTGATTTGGCCTGCGCCAAGAGATAGCTTCAGGGTAGTTCTCACGCCGTAGCGCTTGAACATGTAGACGACATTTCGCGGCATCAGCGTTATTTTGTAGTATAGCTTCAGTATTTCAAAATAGTACCTGCCGACGGATACTTTTTCCGGCTTAATTACAAGATGAGCCATATCCCACTTCTCATGCTCTTCGTAAGGTATGATCAGACGATTTTGATACTGGTAAAAGTAAGGCGTTCCCGGCATGGGCGTGAAGGGCTGCAGATTAACAAAAACCAGACCAAGACGCTTCAGATAGCGATAAAGATTGCGGAAGTCGCTCTTATCCCAGTCGACGCCGAGAATAACGGTAGCATAGCATTCTATGTCGTGCTTCCTTAGTATTCTGACAGCTTTCTCATTATCTTCCAGCTTGGATCTCTTATTAAACTGATCCAGCTCATTCTGTGAGGCGGCCTCTATGCCCACGATGACCGAACCAAGTCCAACCTGAGATAATGCTTCGATTATATCCTCGTTAGCGGCTATAAAATCCGCTCTGCCATATACCAGAAAATTCTTCTCGATTTTGTTTTCCTGCAGCTTGGCGGCGAACTCCAGCAGTCTGTCGCGATTGAAGAGGAAATCATCATCAACAATGTAAACTTCCTTTTGCGGAATTTGCAGCAGCTCAGTGATGACATCATCAATCGCTCTCGCTTGGTAAGATGAGATCTCTTTGCAGAAGCAGAAATTGCAATTGTAAGGACAGCCAAAGGATGTTTTTATGAGCGCGCACTT
>JAQVJP010000056.1 GCA_028695145.1 Eubacteriales bacterium | reverse complement strand
TGCCCTGATTCATACTTAAGGCGCCTTGATCGGCGCCTTTTCTTGAATTTATCATTGTCAGCTTGTTCGGTAGTTTTGTGTCATTATAGTTCGGTTATCTACGGACATTATGAGGCGGTAAAAGCACCTTGCGTCCATTTCTTTGCGAGAGAGTACAGCATGTTTCTCCATAAGAGACAGATTTTTCTCTTCGCGGATGGCTTTTATCGCATCAACTGTAGTTCGGATATTTGGCAGCCCGCGTAATTTTGCTTCTTCTACCCATTCATCTGAATAGCCGTTGCCGTTAAAAATAACTCGTTGATGTTTATTTATTGCTTCCTGAATAAGCTTGTCAATATCTTCTACGATATTTGTTGATCCTTCGAGTTTGTCCGCGAAATCAGATAGTACTTCGGCGACGATAGTGTTCAGTGTAAAATTGCATTGTGCAATAGATTGAGATGAACCAACCATTCTGAATTCGAATTTATTACCGGTAAAAGCGAAGGGCGAAGTTCTGTTGCGATCTGTACTATCCTTAAAGAGATCGGGCAGGGAGGAAGTACCCAGACAGAGAATATCATCAGTTTCACAGCTGGCTGTTTTCCCCGCTGCTATCTGCTCAAGGATGCCTGTAAGCTGATCCCCAAGGAAGATTGATATAATTGCCGGAGGCGCTTCATTTGCTCCTAATCTATGATCATTTCCGGGGCTGGCCGCAGATATACGCAATAAATCAGCATATTCATCTACAGCTCTGATAACAGCGGTTAAAAACAGAAGGAATTGCTGATTTTCATGTGGTGTTTTTCCGGGCTCCAGCAGATTTTGACCATCATCAGTGCTCATCGACCAGTTATTATGCTTACCGGAACCATTGACACCGGCAAAAGGTTTCTCATGCAATAGGCAAACAAGACCATGTCTGAGCGCTACCTTTTTCATAGTTTCCATTGTCAGTTGATTGTGATCGGTAGCGATATTTGTGGTGTTAAAAATTGGTGCCAGCTCGTGCTGCGCAGGTGCTACTTCATTATGTTTTGTTTTTGCCGATACACCCATCTTCCAGAGCTCAGCATCGAGATCTGACATATAAGCAGCAATTCGATCTTTTATCTGACCAAAATAGTGATCCTCCAGGTCTTGGCCTTTTGGTGGTTTCGCACCAAACAGTGTTCGACCTGTCATGATCAGATCAAGACGTTGATCATAATACTTTTTATCAATTAGAAAATACTCTTGTTCCGGACCAACAGTAGTTGTGACGCGCTTAATATTGTTTTGTCCGAGAAGGTGAAGAACTCTCACAGCTTGTTTGCTGAGTGCATCCATTGATCTGAGCAGAGGAGTTTTTTTGTCAAGAGCCTCACCGGTATAAGCACAAAATGCCGTTGGGATAAATAATGAGCGATCCTTAACGAAGGCCGGTGACGTACAATCCCATGCGGTATATCCTCTGGCTTCAAAAGTGGCTCTCAATCCTCCTGAAGGAAAAGAAGACGCGTCAGGCTCGCCTTTGATAAGCTCTTTGCCACTGAACTCCATGATTACCTTGCCGTCCGATGATGGCGAGATAAATGAGTCGTGTTTTTCCGCCGTAATACCCGTCATTGGCTGGAACCAGTGAGTAAAATGTGTGGCACCTTTGCTGATTGCCCAGTCTTTCATAGCAGAAGCGACAACCTCGGCTACTTGAGGATCGAGAGAACTGCCTGTTTCTATTGTCTTTTTCAGTGCTTGATAGGTTGCCTTGGGTAATGTCTGGCGCATAACAGAGTCATTAAAAACATTTGAGCCGAAAACCTGACTTAATGCTGTGCCAGCGGCAATTCCACAATCATATTGCATAAGATACCTCCAAAACTACTTGAATCAGATTTGCCCAATAAATTTAGAAAATGAAAAAAGACGTCTGGATGCCTTCGAAGCAATCCGAAACGTCTTCGTTTCTGATTTTCAACAGATATATCTGCTAAAACTGATTCTGATCAATATATAGTGAATGCTATGTGTTTAATTTTAACAAATAATGCAAGAAATACAATACAAAATTGCAAAAAATAATATTCCAAAAGTATAGGTTCTTTTGTGCAAAAAGCATGAAAAGAGGTGAGCAAGGCTCTTGCTCACCTCTTTAGGCTTGATTGAAATGTTTAATAAAACAGAGTTTATATGCGAGATATGAATATTAAGCTTGCTTATCTATTACTTTTTTTGAAGTCTCAACAACATTCTCAACTGTGAAGCCAAACTCCTTGAACAGGATATTGGCAGGAGCTGACGCTCCAAAGTGGTCAATACCAATAACTGCACCATCAAATCCTGTGTAACGGTACCAAGGCATGGTTGCTCCGGCTTCAACTGCGACTCTTGCACGTATTGAAGATGGCAGTACCTGTTCTTTATACTCAGCGCTCTGAGCTTCAAATAACTCCATTGAAGGCATGGACACTACACGAGCAGCTATTCCTTGGGCTTTCAATTCTTCATAAGCTTTTGCAGCGAGTTCAACTTCTGAGCCGCTGGCCATAATAATGACTTGCGGATTCTCAGAATCCATGAGCACGTAGCCGCCTTTGAGAGCCTCACGTCCGCTGTTCTCGTATGTAGGCAGGTTCTGACGACTCAATACCATACAGGTAGGTCCTTCGTAGGTGAGAGCTGACAAATAGCCTGCAGCGGTTTCTTTGCCATCTGCCGGTCTGAATACACAAACGTTAGGAGTAGCTCTGAGAGCTGTCAGATGCTCAATTGGTTCATGAGTAGGACCATCTTCACCCACGCCAATACTGTCATGAGTAAGAACATACATAACAGGTGCCTTCATCAATGCACTTAGACGCAGCGAGCCTTTCAGGTAGTCACTGAAGACGAAGAAGGTAGCACAGAAGGTGCGAAGCCCTCCATGCAGAGCCAAACCATTAGCTGCAGCAGCCATTGCGAACTCACGAACGCCGTAGTGAATGTTGGCGTTTTCATAAGCACCGGCACCAAACCATCCTTTGCCCTTGAGTTCAGTTTTTGTTGAAGGGGCAAGATCAGCACTTCCACCGATCAGATTTGGCAGACGATCAGCGAGTCTGTTCAGCACAACACCACTGGTAGCACGTGTTGCCTGTGATCCCTCGAAGGACCAAAACTCTTCATCATTAAGAAGATCAGGCAGCTTCTTGCTATAACAGGTGTCAAGTTCAACTGCCAGCTCCGGATATTTCTGCTTCCACTGCTCATATTTTTTATTCCATTCAGTCTGCTCGGCAGCCAGTTCCTGTTGTTTCTTTTGCAGCCAGTCTGTAAGTTCAGACGGGATCTCAAATGGATCTGCTGTCCAGCCGAGATTATCTTTTGTCTTCTGAACATTCTCTTCGCCAAGAGGCTCACCATGAGTTTTGGCCAGACCGACAAGCGGTGATCCAAAAGCTATTTGAGTTTTGACAACAATCATAGAAGGACGATCAGTTTCAGCTTTTGCCTTCTCGATTGCTGCAGCGATCGCGGCACGGTCGTTTCCATCAGTTATATGTTCAACATGCCAGCCATAAGCAGCATGTCGTGCACCGACATCTTCTGTGAAAGATACATCGGTATCACCTTCAATAGAAATGTCATTATCATCATAAAAGACGATCAGTTTGCCAAGCTTAAGAGTAGCGGCCAGAGACGCAGCTTCACTGGCGATACCTTCCATCATACAACCGTCACCAACAAGGGCATAAGTGTAGTGATCAATTATTGTATCACTGTCACGATTAAATCGTGCTGCCAAATGCGCTTCAGCCATGGCCATACCAACAGCTGTAGCGATACCTTGTCCAAGCGGTCCGGTAGTTGTTTCGATCCCTGCTGTGTGTCCGTACTCAGGATGTCCGGGTGTTTTGCTGTCCCATTGACGGAAGTTCATGAGATCTTCCTTCTTCAAGCCATAGCCAAACAGATGCAATAGTGAATAAATCAGCATTGACGCATGACCGGCGCTCAGCACGAAACGGTCTCGATTAATCCACTGGGGATCTGCAGGATTGTGAGCCATATGGTTTGCCCACAGCTCGTAGGCCATAGCAGCAGAACCCATTACTAGGCCGGGATGTCCCGATTTTGCTTTTTGAATACTCTCAGCGGACAAAATGCGAATCGCATCAATTGCCAACTGGTCCAGACGTTGATTGTCAGACATAAGGTCACCTCCGAATAATTTCGATAAACATCACATCGTATTATACACGAAATCTTCACAAGGAAAAACAATGAGAGACAAAAAACAGCGCAATATAATCGTTGACATGTTAAAATATCACTGAGGTGAGTCTTTGTGTCTGATAAGTTGCAAAGTCAGAAGTTTATGCCACTTGCGATCAGTTATATTGAATCTCAGATCGCTGAAATACGACTGCAATTTTACTTGCTTAGACAATTGCATAAACACGGTGGGCAATCCAATGAGATAAAAGAATCTGTACATATACTTAGAACTTCTGCCAGACGAGTTGTTTCTATAATCAGGCATATCAGATATTTATCTCAAAATCAGTCATCACTTGACCAGACATTTAATTTCTGTCGCAAAATTCTGCACAAAACTAATAAATTTCGGGATATAAGTGTTTTTGAAGAAATAATCGCGAATGCTGCCAGCCCTGACATCTCAATTCCGATGGAGGCTTCTGCCATTAGATCTGCTGAGATACCGGTAAAAGAATTGCTGGATCAGAAATATTTCCTTGAATATGGCAAATTGAAGAAGAATATTTTTACTTCATCAGGTTCAGGTAGTTTTAAGACGATCGATAATGAGCTTAAATTAATTCTCAAGAGAAGGCAGCAGATTAATCTGCCGCTTGCTGAAGCTGCATCATCGGTATATTTTCAATTGGCGGCAAGAATTATTTCGTTGGTTGAAGATGATGTCGATCTTCATGATGTCGATCTTCATAAGGTTAGAATAGCATACAAGGAATTACGTTATCTATTGGAACTGCTTGAGAAAAATGAGTTTGATACTCAGAGTGTCTTATCTCACCTGAAGTCAGTGCAAGATAATCTTGGTAAATGGCATGATGTAAAAATGCTTCTGATATTTTTGACCAAACAACCTGAGTCAGACAAGTATAATATCATGAAACAGTACTTAAGTTCACAAGAATCTGATACGCGAATTACTTCTATTAATAGAACGGAAGAATTGAACCATGAGTGGTTCAGACAGACTTATAATCAAATTTTTCGATAGGGACCTAATTACTGTGTTTATGAATAGAAAATGACCGACAAAACGCCGATCATTTTCATTGTGAAGATGTTCCAGAGGGGAACTGCTTCGGACACTTATTATCTGGTTATATGCTTACTCAAGATAAGGAATAACCGGAGCAGCAAATACTCTTGCTGCCAATTGATCATCAATATTTAACAGCGCGTTAGTATTATCAGCCGCAAGTGTTAATTTATCAATCAGATCATTTGCGTTGCCTTCTTCTTCGACCTGTTCAGTTACATACCATTGCAGGAAAATATAAGCTGCATGATCATTAGCTCGCATCGCTACAGAAGCAAGGTTATTGATCGATTCTGTAACAAACTGTTCATGTGCCAGTGTTTTTTTGAAAACATCCAGAAGATTATCCCAGCTGCCGCTCGGATCATCAATGCTTTTAAAATTTACAGGCTCACTACGCATCTGCATGTACTGGTAGAGTCCCTGGGCATGTGCCAGTTCCTCCTGATACTGGGCATACATCCAGTTAGAAGCACCTTTGAAACCTTCTGCCGAACACCAGTTTGCCATTGATAGATATAGAAAAGCTGAATAGTATTCTTTGTTGATTTGATCGCTCATTGCCTGAGATAGTTCTTGATTCATAATTAATAACCTTCTTTCTTCACGTTTCCATGAAATATTACTTAGAGAAATGTTACATTACCATTATAAGGTAATCGTGCAATACAAACCAACAAAAAATGTTACAGAAATAAGTTTGATTGATATATATCATTTTAAGTTGTGAAAAACTATGCAAATTTGCTTTGATTTGCAATTTTAACTCGTCAACATTGCAAATTTGGTCAAAGTTCTTATAATATAGAGAGAAAATGATCTAACAGATTAAATGAAGGGGGCTGCTTTTTTGTATAAAATAGTCAAAAAGATAGATCTTAATCCAAGCGTTTCGCTTATGGAGATTCATGCGCCGGAAATTGCCAGGAAGGCTAAACCGGGACAGTTTATTATTCTGCGTGTTGATGATGATGGTGAAAGAGTACCTCTTACCATTGCGAGCTATGATGAACAGGAAGGTACTGTAACCATAGTTTTCCAGATTGTCGGCAAGACAACTCGTCAATTGTCAGAGATGAAATCGGGTGATTATCTTCTTGACTTCGTCGGACCTCTGGGCAAAGCAACAGAGCTGGATGGTTATAAGAAGGTAGCTGTAATCGGTGGTGGTCTTGGTTCAGCTATTGCCTGGCCACAAGCCAGACAACTGCATCGTGATGGAGCTGAAGTCGATATGATTTGCGGCTTCAGAAACAAAGATCTGATTATTCTTGAGCAGGAAATGAAAGCATCATGTACACGGCTATTTGTTACGACTGATGATGGTTCGAATGGCAATCAGGGTTTTGTTACTGATGTACTTAAGAAATTAATCGAAGATGGTAATAAGTATGATCTGGTTATTGCTATCGGCCCGTTGATTATGATGAAATTTGTCAGCAAGCTTACACTTGAATACGGCATAAAAACTATAGTTAGCATGAATCCTGTTATGGTTGATGGAACGGGAATGTGTGGCGGCTGCCGTGTGACGGTTGGCGGTGAGACAAAATTTGCCTGTGTTGATGGTCCTGATTTCGATGGGCATCAGGTGGATTTTGATGAAGCTATGCGCAGACAACAATTTTACAAAGAAGACGAGAAGAAGTCCCTTGAGCGTCATGTCTGCCGCCTGACAGGAGAGGTAGAGAATGATGGTTAATATATCAAATAAAAAAGTACCAATGCCGGAACAGGATCCACAAGTTAGAAACGGTAATTTCCATGAAGTAGCACAAGGCTATACGCCGGAAATGGCTATGGAAGAGGCCGAACGGTGTTTGCAGTGTAAGCACAAACCTTGTATGAACGGTTGCCCTGTCAGAGTGAGAATACCAGAGTTTATCGAACAAGTCGCACAGGGCAATTTCGGTGAGGCTTACGATATTATCGCTTCCACAAATAATCTTCCAGCCATATGCGGACGGGTATGTCCTCAGGAGAATCAATGTGAACAGCTCTGTGTAAGAGGGATCAAAGGAGAACCAGTCGCTATTGGTCGATTGGAGAGATTTGTCGCGGATTGGTATATGGCAAACCGTCATCTTGAAAAACCTGAAGTTGAGACACGTAATCAGAAAGTCGCCGTTGTTGGATCAGGTCCTGCAAGCTTGGCTTGTGCAGGTGATTTGGCAAAAATGGGCTATCAAGTAACTGTTTTCGAAGCGTTTCATGTACCAGGCGGCGTTCTGATGTATGGCATCCCTGAATTCAGGCTGCCCAAAGCGCTGGTTCAGAAAGAAATAGCCAATCTAAAAACTCTGGGCGTTGAAATCAGAACTAATATGGTCATTGGTAAAATTTATGATATTGATGAATTAATGCGTGAGCAAAACTATGAAGCAGTGTTCATTGGAACTGGCGCTGGATTACCTTCATTTATGAAAATCCCGGGAGAAAATCTCAATGGTGTCTACTCAGCAAATGAGTTCTTAACTCGAATCAATCTGATGAAGGCATATAAGTTCCCGGATTGTGACACACCGGTAAAAGTCGGGCGCAAGGTAGCTGTTATTGGTGGCGGGAATGTTGCCATGGACGCGGCCCGCAGCGCTAAGAGGCTTGGTGCCGAAGATGTGTATATTGTTTACAGAAGATCTGAACAGGAATTGCCTGCAAGAGCTGAAGAGTATCATCATGCCTGTGAAGAGGGTATAAAAATGAAGTTTCTTACAAATCCTACAGCCATACTCGGTACAGAAAACGGCTATGTCAGAGCCCTTCAATGTGTGGAAATGGAACTTGGTGAACCTGATGCCAGTGGCAGACGCAGACCTGTTACTAAAAAAGACTCTGAGTTTGAGCTTGATGTTGATACTGTTATTATGGCTATTGGTCAGAGTCCAAATCCGTTAATTAAATCCACTCAGGGATTAGCTACTCAGGATTGGGGTGGCATTGTTGTTGATAGTGAATCGATGGCGACAAGTATCCCTGGTGTTTTTGCCGGAGGCGATGCTGTTACAGGGGCTGCTACAGTAATTTTGGCGATGGGAGCTGGAAAACAGGCTGCCTCCGCTATTGACACATATCTGCAAGGTAAATTGCAGGATCCGGAAAATCCTGCCTGTTTCTTCACAGTAACTAAGCCGGAGAATTAATTATGAAATATGTACGTGTTGCTCAAAATGACAAGAATTCCTGGGCTCAATTGATTGGTGAAGAGGCACATCTGATGAGTGATGCCCCATATGCCGGCGGTAAACTAACCGGTAAAAAGGTGAGGCTTGAAGAGTGTCGTTTGCTGGCTCCCGCGGAACCAGGAAAAATTGTTGCTGTTGGCAAGAACTATCTTGACCATATAAGTGAACTGCACGGAGATGATGATTTGCCGAAGTTTCCTGTATTGTTTATTAAGCCGGCCGACTGTGTAATAGGGCCGGGTGAGAGTATTATTCTACCGTCGCAAGAAATAACTCGTCGTGTTGATTACGAAGCGGAACTGGCTCTTGTGATAGGTAGAAAATTAAAAAATGTTTCCAGAGAGCAGGTAATGTCCGAAGGCAATATCCTTGGATATACTTGTCTAAATGATGTTACAGCAAGAGATATCCAGCAAATTGACGGCCAGTGGACAAGAGCTAAGAGTTTCGATACTTTTGCTCCTGTAGGTCCGCTGATAACTGACGAAATAAATCCTCTTGATGTTGAGATTAAAGCCGTTCAAAATAACATAGTCCGGCAGAAGGCCAGAACTTCACTTCAAATGTGGGATGTCTATGAGCTTGTATCATTTATCAGCCAAATGATGACTTTGAATCCTGGAGATATAGTAACTACGGGTACTCCTGCAGGTATCGGGCAGTTAAACAACGACGATAAGATTTCGATTATCATTGAAGGCATAGGTGAATTAAACAATATAGTTATTAATTGATGTTTTTACAGTAAGTATGACGCTTGACATGCCAAGTCAGGCGTTATATTATACTATTATACGTGCTCGAGCACGGAAAACCGCAGAATATGTAAAGTAAAATAAATCTAACAGGACGGGAGAAACTTCATGGGCGTTTCGATTAAGCAAATAGCAGAAATAGCAGGTGTCTCAAGAGGCACTGTTGATCGCGCGCTTAATGATCGTCCGGGAATTAAACCTGAAGTTAAGAAGCATGTTCTCGAAATAGCTGACAGTCTTGGATACAGATCAAACAGAGCTGGTAAACTTCTTGGCCTGCACAAGGCTCCAATGAGCATAGGTATTCAAATGCCATCCGAAGGCAACGATTTTTTTGAAGCTATAACAGCTGGACAACGGCAGGCAGGTTCTGAGCTTGGAGACTTCGGTCTAAGGCTGTACTGGCGGACAATGAAGGGTTTCTCAGCACGCAGACAGGCACAACAGATTGATGAACTTATAGAAGAAGGCGTGCAAGCTATAGCTCTGGTTCCGATTGACCATCAGATAATTCATGAGAAACTGGCTGAACTTGCACGTAAGAACATTCCGGTTATTACTTTCAACACTGATATAGCAGACTCTGACAGAATTTGTTATGTCGGTAATGATTATCTTAAAAGTGGAGCTACAGCTGCCGGTCTGCTTGGACGACTGGCTGATGGCAGGGAATGGAGAGTGCTTGTGCTGACAGGTTCTGTGAGTATGCTTGGACATAATCAACGAATCCATGGTTTCCACAGTACTATCAAAGAACATTACAGTAATATCAAGGTTGTAGATATATTTGAAACTGAAGATGATGATGACAAGGCTTATCAGATTTGTCGAGAATTCTTGTCACCGGCAGCAGCTGCCGGCGGAAGAAGCGTTGAGCTTCCGGCGGATGCAATTTATCTAACTGCCGGTGGTACAGCCGGTTGCTGCAAGGCTGTTATCGAAGCCGGCCTGGCCGGCGTTATCAAGATAATCAGCTTCGACAGAACCCCAAGTATGGAACAGTATTTGGCTGATCGCGTTATTACGGCGTCGATAGAACAGGAACCATATTTGCAGGGCTATCTTCCTGTGAAAATGTTGTTTGATTATCTGCTGGACAACACGAGGCCCCCAGCCTGCAGTTGGACCAGAAATGAGATAGTAATCAGCGAGAACATGAATCAATCGGCCCGCTTCACTGAGAAGTGAAGCATACAACAAATAAGTCTTTTGTAATTTGTTTTGGCTTACAGCCAGGAAAGTGAGGTCACACTATGTCTGAATTTTATCCAACAATTAAGAAGGTCAATTATGAAGGAAACAAAACCGACAATCCGTTAGCATTCCGATTCTATAATCCTGATGAGATGATCGCAGGTAAGAGTATGCGCGACCATATGCGTTTTGCTATGTCATACTGGCATACAATGGTAGCTGAAGGGACAGATATGTTTGGTGTCGGAACACTGGCCAAGAAATATGGTTCTGATGATCCGATGGAGCAGGCCAGAAACAAAGCCCACGCGGCTTTTGAACTGATGGACAAACTGAGCATTGATTTTTACTGCTTCCACGATCGTGACATCGCTCCGGAAGGTGCATCTCTGACTGAGTCCAACAAGAGACTTGATGAAATAACAGATCTTCTTCTTGATTTGCAGAAGCAATACGATAAGAAACTGCTCTGGGGTACTGCAAATCTATTCTCTAATCCACGCTATGCTCATGGTGCCGGTACATCGCCAAGTGTTGATGTATTTGCTTTTGCTGCGGCTCAAGTGAAAAAAGCAGTTGAGCTAACTGTTAAACTTGGTGGCGCGGGCTATACTTTCTGGGGTGGCCGAGAAGGTTATGAAACTCTCTTAAACACCAATATGGGATTGGAGCTTGATAATCTCGCAAGGCTTATGCACATGGCAAAAGATTATGCCCGCAGCATTGGTTTCAAAGGTGATTTCTATGTAGAGCCTAAGCCCAAGGAACCTACCAAACATCAGTATGACTTCGATTCGGCAACTGTAATCGGCTTCCTGCGTAATTATGGACTTGATAAAGATTTCAAGCTTAACATCGAAGCTAATCATGCTACGTTGGCCGGCCACTCCTTCCAACATGAATTGAGACTGGCACGTGAGACCGGCTTCTTCGGTTCAATTGACGCCAATCAGGGCGATATGCTTCTTGGTTGGGATACCGATCAATTCCCGACCAATATTTATGACACCGTATTTGCTATGTATGAGCTGCTCAAGGCTGGTGGATTTACCAACGGCGGTCTGAATTTTGACGCAAAAGCACGTCGTGCGTCTAACACAAACGAAGACATTTTCTACAGCTATATCGCCGGCATGGATACCTTCGCGCTCGGACTGAAAATGGCACAGAAGGTGATAGATGACGGTAAAATTGATAAGTTTGTTGAAGAACGCTATGCCAGTTGGCAGAAGGATATGGGACAGAAAATTATTAAAGGTGAGCTGAGTATTGCTGAGCTTGAGAAGTATGCACTTGAAATGGGCGATGTTAAAGTCGGCTCCGGCCGTCAGGAATATCTCGAAGGTATTCTCAATTCATTATTGTTCGCGTAAAATAATAAGTGTAGAGAACTTTTTATAGAGAAAGGGGGCGGCCTGCTGCCCCATAGCAGTAGGCCATCACAATATGACAAAACCGGCATGTCTGATAGGAATTGATGTAGGTACTTCCGGCGTCAAAGTGCTTGCTCTGGCCAATGATGGTCAGATACTCGCGACCGCGATTGAGGAGTATCCTTTGTATACACCTCATCCAGGCTGGACTGAACAGGATCCGCAGGATTGGTGGCAGGCTACTGTCAAAGCCCTTAAACATGTACTTCCTGCATGTATCGACTATAAAATAAGTGGTATAGGTTTCTCAGGACAGATGCACGGAATGGTCGCTCTTGACGATGACGACCGTGTAGTACGCAGAGCAATACTGTGGAATGACCAGCGAACAGAGAAACAGTGTCAGGAAATTACGGAAAAAGCCGGGGGCCTGGATAAACTTCTGAGCTTCACAAATAATCAGATGTTGACAGGATATACAGGCGGTAAAATACTTTGGTTAAAACAGGAAGAACCTGACAATTATGCCAAAGTTCGTATGATTGTTAATCCCAAAGATTATATCAGACTCAAGCTGACCGGGATCAAAGCAACAGATGTCTCTGATGCTTCAGGATTTGGCTTCTTCGATGTAAAAAATAAATGCTGGCATGAGGATTTGATCAGAGCTTCCGGACTTAATCCGGAAATTTTCCCGCCCGTTGTTGAATCAACAGACTTAACTGGTGAAATTCTGCCGGCTGCCGCAGAAGAAACAGGCCTTCCTGCAGGGACTCCTGTTTCCGGTGGTGGTGGTGATGCAGTTATCTCAACAACCGGTCTTGGTCTTATTAAACCGGGCAGAGTTGGTGTTACCCTCGGAACATCGGGTGTTGTTGCCATGGGTTTGCCGGAGTTTATGAATAATCCCGAAGGCAGTCTGCAGTTATTCAGAGGCAACAGTCCGGGGACTTTTACCGCTATGGGTGTTACTTTGGCGGCCGCTGGTTCATATCACTGGTTCCGAAATGCGCTTGGGCAGCATGAAGTTGAGAAGGGTCATGTTCAAGGTAAGAGCGCGTTTTATCTGCTTGATCAGTTGGCAAAAGAAACTCCGTCAGGTGCTGATGGTCTTATCTATCTGCCATATCTTACAGGTGAGAGATGCCCACTTAACGATCCTTCTGCTCGAGGTGGATTTATCGGTTTGACATCACATCATACAAAAGGTCATTTTGCCAGAGCTGTTCTTGAGGGTGTTGCTTACTCCCTTCGTCAGGTTTATGATTTAATCGCTGATGGCATGAGTGGCACTTTGGAGGGATCCGGTGAGGTTGTTCTGGCAGGCGGTGGTGCCGCAAGTCCTCTGTGGAGACAGATTTTTGCAGATCTCTTCCAGATGCCTGTTCGTACCGTGTACGGATCCGCGGAAGGTGGATCATTTGGCGCAGCTCTTGTAGCAGGTGTTGCTGTGGGTGTTTGGCCGGATCTGGCGGCTACGGTTCCTTTGATTAAGCCTGAGAGTGAAACATTACCTAATCCTGATAATAAGGATGTTTATGAGAAGCTGTACCAAAAATACGTTAAAATGTATGGTGCGTTGAAATGGAGCTTCGAAGATTGATATTCGATAACTGAATATTAATGCTTAAGATCAATAAGATAATGCCCTTAATCAACTTGAAAGGTTGCTTGAGGGCATTTTTCGCGCTTGCTAATTGAGTGCAAGAAGTTACAAAAAAGGTCAAATAATGACTTATACAAATGTTTCTATATCACGTTTAATGTATATAGAAACATTTTTTACTTAAGTTTGCGGAGGTCTGAAATTATGAATTCAAAAGAGATGGTTCTGGCTGCTGTGAGAAATCAGGAGACTGAAAGAGCGCCTTGGGTGCCTTTTGTCGGCTGCCACGCTGCCAAGCTTATAGGTGTAAATGCCGATGAGTATTTCAAATCAGCCGATCTGATTGTCAAAGGTATGGAAACAGCTGTTGAGCGTTATCGCCCAGATGGTATTCCGGCTCTGTTTGATCTGCAGATAGAAGCAGAAGCGATGGGTTGTCAGCTTCAATGGGCAAAATCCAATCCTCCTGCTGTTAGCAGCCACCCACTTGAAGGCGGCGCTATGAGTGTGTCTGAACTTAAGATTCCAACTGAAAATGATGGAAGATTCCCGATAGTTCTTGATGCCATGCGTCGCATTTGTCAGGGTGTAGGTCAGGAAAAAGCTGTATACGGTTTGATTACGGGTCCTTTTACCCTTGCACTGCATCTTATGGGCACTGATATTTTCTACAATATGATTGATGAACCTGAACTGGTTCATGAGTTAATGCGGTTTTCGACCAAAGTGGGTATTGAAACCAGCAGAATGTATCTTGAAGCAGGTTGTGATATTATTGCCGTTGTTGATCCGATGACTTCACAAATATCGCCAGATAATTTTTCGGATTTTGTTACACCATATATGACAGAGATATTTGATTATGTACGTTCACAGGATAAACTAGGAACCTTGTTTGTCTGTGGCAATGCCAAGAATAATATTGAAGAAATGTGCAAATGTCACGCTCATGGATTGTCCATCGATGAAAATATCCCGCTGGACTATGTACGTGACATATGCAGAAAATATGATATTTCCTTCGGTGGCAATATTAAGCTCACTGTTACCATGTTGTTTGGTACTCCTACCGATAATGTTAATGATGCTATGAACTGTATGGCTATCGGCGGTACAAAAGGATTTGTGCTGGCCCCAGGATGTGATATGCCTTTTGACGTACCGCCGGAAAATGTTGAGGCTGTCAGTGCTCTCGTTCATGGTGAAATAGCTGATTTTATGGAATCATCAAATCCGCTTGAAGGCGTAGAAGTTGAACTTCCTGATTATTCTGATAAATCAAAAGTTTACATCGATATTATCACTCTTGATTCAGAGTCGTGCGCGCCTTGTCAGTATATGATGGAAGCAGTATATGCTGCCTCTCGAAAACTTGGCGACGCGATCGTCTATAAGGAACATAAAATCAAAGATAAGGCCGGTGTGGTTGCTATGATGAAGCTTGGTGTAAGCAACGTACCTACAATTGTTATTGATGGGAAAATTAGCTTCATATCAATTATTCCAGATGAGAGTACTTTTATGCAGGTTCTCAAGGACGCGATGCAGGCGAAGGGTCTGGAAACGTGATTGTTCACAATAAGTACAATTCAATACAGCCTACAGAAAAAAATAAGATGCAGGCAGTACTCTTCGTTGAGGAGAGCGCTTGTACATCTTGTAAGCTTGTTGATCGGACTCTGTCTGAGAGTCTCAATAAGGCAGCCGCACGAAGCGGCTGCCTTCATTGGCGTCTTGAAGAAACTAATAAGGCCCCGGATTCGGTCTGGAGCTCTGATGTTAATATAAGATTACTACCTGCGCTTGTTATAGAACATCTTCAGATAGCTGCAGGAAATATTGTTACACCAATTCAGATTGATCAGGTAATGAAGTGTTTGCGGCAAAAACAGATAGAATTTAAGTTTTCTGCTGAAATAACTGTAAAGGCAAAAACGATTTCCTGCAGTATGTGCAGTGAAGCCGGCCAAGATTATGAAGCTGAAATTGAACCGGTTAAGCCTCAGGACGCACAACGGCTTCTTGCCCGTATGGCTGAACATGTCTGTGATGTTTGTGAGCAGATTGGCCGCAAACCTGTGAGCTTGCGTGCGGAGATTGTTCCTGTCGCCGGTGTTGAGGATGCTTCGAAGTATTCGCAGTACAGCCGGATTTGTACAAATCCACCAGTGCTATTTGATAATTCGCCGACGCCTGCTTTTACCAGTGGAATTATGAATTTATATTTGATTATAACTGACGATTTTTCGTGTACTGATTCTGCAGTCACGGAAGAACTACAGCGAACAATATCTGATTCAATCAGAGAGGTCTCTGATATTTCCGGAATATATCTTAAGTTTATCGTTTGATGATTAATCCAAAACTGTTAGTCGTGATATAATCTTGTAGAGAATAATCTTCGGGAGGTTTATCATGTCGGATAATTATTATGATCTTAAGGGAAGAGATTTATATCGTTGGACCGGTAATACAGATCAATACTACAGTGTGCGGCGTCTGATGCTTGCTGAAGGTCCCGCTGCCGGTATGAATCTGATTGAAATTACTACTGTGTCCGGAATAAGAGCGTTGTTTAACGAAAGCCGTGCTCTTGATTTGTACGAGCTACATTATCGAGGTATTAATCTTGGGTTTTCCAGTAAAAATGGATTGGCTGGTCCTGCCAGAAGTTGGGTAACACCAGGTGAGTTTCAGAGAACCTGGCCGGCTGGAATGCTTGCGACCTGCGGCTTAAGAAATACCGGGCCTGATGGTGAAGATACTGATGGTTACCATCCGCTGCATGGCAGAATAGGCCAAACCGCCGCGGACAGAGTGAGTATTGATGTTGATGAAGATAACATGCTGATCATACTCCGCGGACGTGTAAGAGAATCAGCGCTGTTCGGACATAATCTGACTATGAATAGAACAATTACCATTGACATCAATCGTTCCATGATCAAATATTCAGATGTTATAAGTAACAATTCATCTGAAGCAGAACCTGTATTTTTGCTCTATCATATGAATTTTGGTTATCCTTTTTTATCACCAGCGTTAAAAGTAAAATACCCACAGGGCGTAAC
>JAQVJP010000055.1:4990-16560 GCA_028695145.1 Eubacteriales bacterium | reverse complement strand
GTGCCCTGCGATTATTTCTCATATTCATCTGTCATCCTCCTTACCATTTGCTCATTAAAGCAACATTGAAGCCTCATCTGTTGATTGTCACTCTAATCATGGCTAAGTATAATTAATACAGATAATAACAACAACTGTTGTTTTAATCAAGAGGTGCAAAAACATGAAAAAAGATGACCTGATGACAAATATGTCGACCGGAAAAACTATCCTGCACGCCAGTGTTCCGGCTATGATAACCATACTTGTCATGATGATTTATAACATGGCGGACATGTTCTTCATAGGCAAGCTGGGCGATCCAATGCAAATCGCCGCAGTGGCTCTTGTGGGACCGGTCATGTCAATTCTGTCTGGTCTTGGTACGCTTGTCGGCAGCGGCGGCTGTGCGGCTATAGCTACTGAGCTTGGTAAGAAGAATCTCAGCAGAGTGCGGCAGATGTCAAGTTTCAGTATGTACGCGTCTGTAGGTATGGGGCTTATATTCACCATATCTGTTTTCCTGTTTCAGCAACCTATACTCCGCCTGATCGGCACAACCGCCAATACCAAGGCTTTTGCCGGTATCTATTTATCAATAATCGCACTGGGCGCCCCGATCATGACATATGCCAGCGCTTCTGCCAATATTGTGCGTGCCGAGGGCGCGGTCAGAGAGTCAATGCTCGGTAATATGCTTGGCAGTATTGTGAATATAATTCTTGATCCGATATTTATTCTGGTACTCGATCTTGGTGTAGCCGGCGCGGCCATCGCGACTATCTTGGGTAACCTCTCAGCCGCGATTTTCTTCACCATCTTTTTCAAATATCGCAGCCGCAACCTGACGGTCAGCCCACGCAGCTTCACGCTTCATCCTTCAATCTCGGTAAAAGTCTTGTCCCTCGGACTGCCTACAGCAATCGGTGTTTTGCTGGTCAGTTTCTCATCGATTCTCAAGAATAATCTGGTAGTTGGTTATGGCGATACTGTCATAGCGGCCATGGGGGTTGCCGGTAAAACTACCATGATCGTTGGTATGCTGCAGATGGGACTTGCCATGGGCATTCAGCCGGTAATAGCATATAATTTTGGCGCAAAAAACTTCGAACGCATGGCGGCTTTACTTAAACGTACCGCTTTTATCACCGTAATTCTTGGCTCAGCACTGACGATTGCGGTGCTAATCGGGCGCAGCTCTTTTATCAGGTTCTTCATCGATGATGCCGCAGTCATTGCCTATGGGCAAAAAATAGTACTGATATCCGTTCTTACAGGACCAATCGCCGGCATAAACTACATAAGCACCATGTTTTTGCAGGCCACAGACAAGGCATCTCATGCTACACTTGTATCAGTACTACGACAGGGTTTGTTTTTCCTGCCGACCATGTATACACTGAACTATTTTTTCGCGCTGGATGGGTTATTGATCTCGCAGCCACTTGCCGATATCGCGGCAACAATTCTCGGACTCAGTCTGATGCTGCTAAGATACCGAGAGATAAGAGGTACACGTAAATTATTCTTCAATAATATTTTTAAAAATCGCAAGGGCGAAGAAAACAATATCAAAGAGCACAAGGAGGAACAAAATGCGACTTTATGATTTACAGGTTAATCACCTGAAAAACCCATTGGGTTTCAAAATGGAAGAAACAGTTTTTTCATGGAAAGTGGCAGAAGCAAAAGGGCAGAAACAGTCAACGGCCAGGGTAGTTGTGGCGGTTGATGAAGACTTCAGAGAAATAGTCGCAGATACCGGATTTGACTCAAATGCTGACAGTTTAGCTTATGCGGTAAATGTGGAGCTCAAACCACGCACCCGCTATTTCTGGGCGGTAACTGTTCGCAGTGATGCCGGTGAGGAACAGACGAGTGAGATAAATTGGTTCGAAACCGCGAAGATGGACGAGGAATGGGCTGGTAAATGGATCACCTGTGATAATAGCGAGAAGCGTCACCCCTATTTTGAGAAGAAGATCAGCCCGGCGAAACAAGTTAGAAGTGCGCGATTATATATATCTGGACTTGGTCTATATGAAGCGTATTATCAAGAGGATGGCAGCGAAAGTTGTACCAGATTAGGCGATGAGTATTTAACTCCTTACAGCAACGACTATAATGAATGGGTTCAATATCAAACCTTCGATATGACTGAACATCTTAAACAGCAAGGTACGCTATCCATATTACTTGGCAACGGTTGGTACAAAGCAAGATTTGGGTTCTCTTCATTTGATGATGTTGGCTTCTACGGCAGTGAATGGAAACTGATCGCTGAGCTGAGAATCGTTTATGAGGACGGCTCTGAGGAAGTTATCGGCACTGATCCCAGCTTCACAGTAAGAAGAAGCAATATAGTGTTTTCCAATCTCTATGATGGTGAACATCGTGATGATACGCTGCCAGAGCTGCCAATTACAGCAGCTGAATTATGCGAAGCGCCGGCAGGTAAGCTGACTGCCAGATTAAGCTTGCCTGTAACTATCCATGAGCGAATCAGGCCTGTAGAGCTTATTCACACTCCAGCCGGCGAAACGGTACTTGATCTCGGTCAGATTTTCGCCGGTATTTTTTCTCTGTGTATTTCAGAACCAGCTGGAACGAAGATTCGTATTCAAACAGGCGAGATACTGCAGGGAGGAAATTTTTATAACGAGAATTTAAGAACGGCTAAATCAGAATACATCTATATCTCAGACGGAAGTGAGCAAACTCTCATTCCACATTTTACCTATTACGGCTATAGATTTGTGAAGATTGAAGGAATAACCAATTTGAAACCGGAGGATTTCGTCGGTCTGGCTCTGTACAGTGATTTTGAGGATAGAGGGTTTATGACTACAGGTCATGAGCTGGTCAATAAATTGATCAGCAATATTCGCTGGGGACTGAAGGGTAATTTCCTCGATGTACCGACGGATTGTCCACAACGTGATGAAAGAATGGGCTGGACCGGTGATACACAGGTTTTTTCACCATCGGCAACCTATCTCGTTGACACTTATGCCTTTTACAAAAAATACCTCTACGATATGGCGCAGGAGCAAAAAGCCCTTGACGGCAAGGTTCCTGACGTTGTGCCTTCCTGTGGGGTAGAATCGACAGCTTGCGTCTGGGGCGATGCCGCTTGTATAATCCCCTGGAATTTGTATCAATTCTACGGAGACAAGAATATTCTTGCCGATCAGTTTGAGAGCATGAAAAGCTGGGTTGACTATGTTCGACGTGTCGATGGTGACAATCATGGCTGGCGATATGTATTCCATTATGGTGATTGGCTGGCACTCGATAATATGAACGGAAACCCTGAGCAAGTACTTGGAGCAACTGACGAGGAATTCATCGCTAATGTTTATTATGCTGCCAGTGCTGAACTTGTGGCAAAAGCTGCCGAGGTTCTGGGTTTGACTGCTGAAGTTGAAAAATACAGAGCGATTTCCCAAGAACAATTCGACATCGTTAAAAAAGAGTATTACAGCTCGACCGGCCGCTGTTGTATTAAGACACAGACCGCTCTTCTTCTCACATTGAAATACAACCTGTCCGATAATAGAGAATTGACAATCCGACAATTGAAGAAGCTGTTTGAGAAAACAGGAAACAAACTGGAAACCGGCTTCGTCGGCACCCCTCTGCTCTGTAATGTTCTTACGGAAAACGGAATGAGTGAGCTTGCCTACGAGCTTCTGCTCAACGAAGATTATCCCGGCTGGCTGCGTGAGGTTAAGCTTGGAGCGACTACAGTCTGGGAACGCTGGAACAGCGTCCTTGATGACGGCAGCATTTCCGGTACGGGTATGAACAGCTTGAATCATTACGCCTATGGTTCAGTCATAGAGTGGATGTTTAAACATGCAGCCGGTATTCAGATAGATTCTCAGGAGCCTGGTTGCCGCAGGATTAACTTCAAGCCACTTCTCAATTGGGACATCCGGAAAATCGCTGCGGAGTATGATTCGCCGGCAGGGTTGTATAAAATACACTGGGAAATGAACGATCCCGCTCAGGTCAGCCTGTCAGTATCCGTTCCTTTTGGCTGCGAGGCAACTATCGAGCTGCCGATGGCGGCAACCGAAACCTATAATGATTCAGCTAACCCGATGCTGAACGATATCAGAAATGGTGTCTGCCACTTGCAGCCCGGAGAATACTCAATAAACTATAAAACTATAGAATCTCTGAAAAAAAGCTACAGTACGAATACGCCTATACAAGAACTACTGGCAAAAGCTCAAACAAGAGCAATCCTGGAGAAAACATTCCCATCAAATAACATTCCCGCCCAATATATGGCTTATTCAATGCGTGATCTGGCCGAAAAATTTGGCGGCAGAGTCAGCTCGGAGCAGCTGGATAAGCTTGATCAGGCACTTGCCGAAGTATAATCGTAAACCCTGATAAAAACGAGAATACTGATAAAATTGTATTCTAATTGTATTTTTTAAAAAACAGCCTGTCGTTGAAACTAAGTTCGCGGCAGGCTGTTGCTTATATTTTTCGCCGGTAGATTATACTGGTTTGGTTTGATTTACACAGGCTTTTGCCGGGATATTATTTTTTGCGCGATTCTCTCACCAAGTGTCTTCTTGTCCTGCGGATGTAAGTCAGTCAAATCACCAACATCGCTTGAGACAATCATCGTGCTGTGCGGGATAACGGCTTCAGCCTGTGCCTGTTGCTCCTGGATTGATTTCCAGCCGGCAGCTTCTTCCGGTTTCTGTACCATATAATCAGCGATCTGCACATAATAGACCGGCAGCTCCGGTTGGCCTGATTCATCACGAATCTGCGCGATCAGTGTCTGGAATTTCTCAAGATAGCGGGCAGGTTCTCGGGTGTTGCTCTCCCCTTGATACCAGAGTAATCCGCTGAAGCCATAGCGCATGAGCGGTGCCAGCATGGCGTTATAAACGCCGTAAGGCAGATATTCGAAAACCATCCTCTCAGGAAAAGCCTTCTGTTTATAGCCATATGACATTTCCCACTCGCCGATAAGATCGATATTACCCGAAGCAAGTTGGAGCTCATAAGGCTGAAGTTCCCACCAGCGGCAGATACCGTTTCCATAAATCACTCTTGACTCAATCAAGTTTCGCCCCGGGCGAAGCACGCCGGCAGGAATCTCATATCTTCTTGGCACAAACTGAAAAGTACTTCTACCAATATGTTGTCCGTTGATATATGTATCGTCGGCATCAATAATCAATCCCAGACGTAAGACGGCGTTACTGAGCTCGTTTTCACTGATATTCTCCGGCAGATTCACTTCCCTGCGAAACCAAATCACGCCTGAGCTGTTCTCAATTCCGGACGTCAAATGAATCGGTATACTACACTTCTGCCATACTCTGCGGCCATCAAGCGCGGTATCACCTGCCAACAATCGCTTATACGCCGACACAAATTCGGCTTCATCTGCCCGCTGACTCTCACGGATCAGCTCATGTGAATAGCAAATCTCCGGCAGCTCCGGATCCATAAATTCCCGCACATTCTCAACGTTGAGAAAAGACTCAATCGGGCAGCCGGGCACCGCGGTCTGAACCAAGCCAATCGGCACCTGCTCCCGCTCAAATAATTTGAGCGCCATGAAAAAACCGATCGCGCCAAAAGTCTTCTTATCCGCACCGACTGCGCTGAGCCACCTTCCGCCGTAGACATCCTCCTGCGGCGCGTTAAAATCATACGAAGTCGGTACTTTGAACTGTCTGATAAATTTATTGTCCACTGAATCAATAATACCGGCAAAAGTATGATACACGCTGTTGATGTCCATTTCCATGTTCGACTGACCACTCATGAGAAAAACATCTCCGACAAGCACATCCCTGATTATTTGCTTGTTGTGCTGGTCATCGAAGCTATTCTGTCTGGACTGATTCTGCACTATGCTCTGCTGAAATTCGATCACGATGTCCCAGGGGCCGCCCACCTCCGGCTTATCAAAAACAAGCTGCCAGCTGCCATTTGCTTCAACCTGTGTCACAATTTCTCTGCCCTGGAAGCTCAATTTTATGTTATTCACATTCTCGATTAATTGATTATTACTTACTGCAGTTTTATGTGGACTAAGAGCAACACTACCGCAAAACTCTATTGAACTACCACGCTGTATTACCATACCATCACTGGCGATTTTACTGTTTATTTTAATACACATCTGATTATCCTCGCTAATCTGATTATCGATCAATGTTACCGGTAACTGTTATATCAAGACACTTCGGATCACGAAACAGATCTATCTGATAAGGTTTGAAATCCTTATCACTCTCAAGTTCATCCAGCTGATGACGAATTATTCGAACGCAAGGACGCAGACTTGCTTCGAAATTATTTTTAACAATAATACCAACCCAGCCGTTTGACAACTTAACAGTTGTACCAGGCGAATAAGGCATAACACACGAAAGGAATATTTTGGCTATCACCGGATCAAAAGCTTTGTTAGTTTCAGCCATGATATATTCTATAGCATCCGAAGGTGTCATCGCGGCTCTGTACGGACGATCCGATGTCAAAGCGTCAAAAACATCAACTATAGCGATAATTCTGGCATATTCACTGATCTGGCCACTACGTTTACCCTGAGGATAGCCCTTGCCGTCCAATCGCTCATGATGTTCATTAATCGCACGCAGTAAATCCTGGGCGAAGCTCGGATAGCCAAAACGAAGATACTCGAAACCACGCTCACTATGTGTTTTCATTTCATCGAACTCTTCTTTTGTCAGACTTCCGGGTTTAATTAGTATCTTCTTATCAACAAATATTTTACCCACATCATGAAGCATCGCGGCCATACCAAGCTCATGCATTTTCTTATGTGGCCATTTCATCCTGGCCGCGATCAGCAGCGCAAGAACGCCAACATTAACGCAGTGATAATAAGTGTAGTCATCAAATACCTTAAGATCAACCAGATTAATATTGAGATCCTTATTTTGGATGATGGAATCAACAATATCCTCAACAGTCTGACTAAGTTGCTGCGCACGCGCCCTTGCCGCCGGGGCATCAACCGCGATTTGCTCGAAGAGATTTTTTACCGTCCTAACTGATGTCGAGCGCTGCGTTTCGCTAATAATATCAACGAACTCGATACCCTCAGACAGAGCATCCTCAATATATACCCCGCTGATGCCAAGTTCCCTGATCCTGTTGATGTATGTTTCCTGAATCACGGCATCATTATTTAGAAGCAGCTCACCGTTCTTGCCGTAAATTTTCTTGGCACAAATCATACCATTCTTCAGACAGGGGGCCGGCACAAATCTCATATAGAACCTCCAAAGAGTAACAATTGTCATAACTCGGCAATTATATACCCGATAATCATCATTTTATTGACAAAACACAGAAAAAATTATAACACAAAACACAGTTGGCAGAAGCTTACTTTTACCGGTATACTTCTAATTAGGATGGAAAACAGAATGAATGCGGCATGAAAGCAGGTGTATATGAGACTGTTTATAGCGATAAATCCAAGTTACGATGAAAAAACAAGACTGCAGTCATCACAAGATAAAATCAAACAGATCTCGGCAAAAGGCAATTTCACCCGCCTTGATAATCTCCATCTGACTCTTGTTTTTCTCGGAGAAACCGATATTTTTCTTATTAATTCAATTAAGCAGATAACGGCGGAAGCAGTAGCGCTCTGGAACGGCAACCCTTTTGCAATCATCTTCGACCACTTAGGCAGATTTACCAACATGCGCGGTGGCGACATCTGGTGGCTCGGCACACAAAACTCACTTCAACTGAATACCTTGCAGCGACAGATCAGCCTCGCACTTGAACAGGCAGGATTTCCAATAGAAAAGCGCAAATTCAAACCCCATCTGACTCTTGCCAGACGTGTCCGGCTGAAAACAAATATTCCGGAAAAAGCACAGACACCTCTTCTGGAGGATGCCTGTGCTGTATTAGCAAAGAGAGTTTCTCTTATGAAATCCGAAAGCATAGATGGCGTTCTAACATATTCGGAAATATGGAGTTGTGATCTGTAATAATCCCTAATCAAACATTGACCAGCGCGTGTTCCAAAACCTGATTCATGTTTTCTACATAATGAATTTTGACCTTGTTTTTAACACTCTCCGGTATTTCGTCTGTATCACGACTATTCTCAGAAGGCACCAGAATTGTATCAATTCCGGCACGGCTGGCGGCGATGACTTTTTCCTTGAGTCCACCAATAGGCAGAACACGTCCGCGCAGAGTTATCTCGCCGGTCATTGCTACATTATGCCTGACAGCACGTCCGCTTAAAGCCGAGGCAACGGCGGTTGCCAGAGTAATACCGGCGGAAGGACCATCTTTTGGTATAGCACCGGCCGGAACATGTATGTGTATATCCTTGGTGCTTGCGAAGTCATCCGATATTTTAAGATCAGCGGCACGTGAGCGGATATAGGTAACAGCCGCACGAGCAGACTCCTTCATAACATCGCCCAATTGTCCTGTCAGTTCCAACTTACCGGAACCTGGCATAACATTAACTTCAATCGTCAGTGTGTCACCACCTGCATAAGTCCAGGCCAGCCCGGTTGCGATGCCAACTTGATCATTATCGGCAGCCATATCGAAGCGGAACTTCTTCTTACCAAGCAGATCCTCAAGATTATCGGGAGTAACTTTTACCCGGGTTTCGCCCTTCTCTGTTATCAGGATTGCCGCGCGCCTGCAAACATGGGCAAGCTCACGCTCAAGCTGACGTACGCCGGCTTCTTTTGTATACCAACTGATCAAGTTGCTCATACCCTTACGAGTAATCTGCAGCTGCTTCTTATTAAGAGCATTCTGCTTGATCTGGTTCGGCAGCAGATGTCTCGAAGCGATCTCAAGTTTCTCCGCCTCGGTATAACCGGACAGTCTGACTATCTCCATTCGATCGAGCAGCGGCTGCGGGATCGTATCGGCAGAGTTGGCTGTGGTTATGAAGAGAACCTTCGAGAGGTCATAAGGTATTTCCAAGTAATGATCACGGAAACTGTTGTTCTGTTCAGGATCAAGAACCTCGAGCAGAGCTGAGGATGGATCACCACGGAAATCATTACCCAGCTTGTCAATCTCATCAAGAAGAACGAGTGGATTGTCGGTATCAGCCTGGCGAATCGCGTTAATAATACGACCTGGCATAGCTCCGACATATGTCCGTCTGTGACCACGAATCTCAGCCTCGTCACGCACACCGCCAAGAGACATGCGCACGTATTTGCGGCCAAGAGCCTCAGCGACGGATTTCGCGATCGAAGTCTTACCAACACCAGGAGGTCCAACCAGACAGAGTATCGGACCTTTGTTCGTCATATCTCCGGCTTCATCGCGTAATTTGCGCACCGCCAAGTATTCAAGGATACGTTCCTTAACTTTTTCCAGACCATAATGATCCTTATCAAGAATACGACGCGCCCGCTTAAGATCTACCTTCTCAATGTCGATACGACCCCAAGGCAGTTCAAAGATAAGCTCAACCCAAGAACGAAGAACGGAAGCCTCAGGATATCCGGCCGGCATTCTACTAAGTCTGGCAATCTCTTTGCGGATTTTCAACTTGAACTCATCGGAAACATTAAGCTTCTCAAGCTGCTCATTCCAAACTTCCTGCTCTTTTGCCGAGTTCTCCTGATCTCCAAGCTCACTCTGAATTGTCTTCAACTGCTCACGCAGGAAATAATCACGTTGAGATTTATCAAGGTTATAACGCACCTTAGTCTCAATTTCTTTTTCCAGCTCATAAACAAGCTGCTCACGCTGTAAAATAATAATGAGTTCCTGAGCGCGATGCTGCACCAGATCTTCTTCAAGCAGGTACTGCTTCGTCTCAATCGGCACATTAATCTGACTGGCAATAGTATCGGCCAACGACGAAAGCGACTTAAGAGCACCAAGAGCGATAACTGTCTCCGGTGGGAATCTGTTAGTACTCAACGCATACTTCTCAAAAGTCTGCAGCAATTTGCGCCGATGCGCCTCGATCAGGCTCTGATCATGCTGTGACTCATCCGGGTAAGTCAGATAATCAACATCAACCTCGAAATAAGGATCTTCCTGAACAACACGAGTAATGCGAGCTCTCTTCTTACCCTCAACCATAATCTTCATATTCTCACCGGGCAACTCCAGAACTTGTCTTATCCTGGCAACACAGCCAACCTCATAAATCTCATCAGCCTCAGGCCACTCCTCATCAACCGTCTTCTGCGCAGCAAGAAAAATAACCTGATTGCGCTCCATAGCATTCTCAACCGCCTGCTTGGAACCATCTCGACCAATATCAAAACTAACACTGACACCCGGGAAAACCGTCAACCCACGCAAAGGCACCATCGGCATACGTGTCGGCGGTTGTTTACGGGATGCAGCCGACGATATAGAAGCCGGTTTCGACTTAGCATTCGTTTTCGGTTTCGGCTGCGGCTGCGACTTGGGCTTAGGCTGCGACTTGGGAGATTGAGCAGATTTCGAAGCCGTTGCTGATTTTGATTTAGAAGCAGAAGTTGGCTGCAGCTTCGACTGCGGCTGCAGCTTCGACTGCGGCTGCGGCTTGGGAGATTGAGCTGACTTCGAAGCCGTTGCTGATTTTGAAACCGAATCTGACTTCGAAGAAGGCGTTGATTTCGAAGCCGTACTCGAATTGGATTTACGCATTTTCGCACTGGAATTAGTATCACCGACAGCAGATTTGTTGGATCTGGCGGAGGACTTGCGCGGCTTATCTACAGAAGCCGAACTACTATCTTCCGATTTCACATTATCCTTAAACACTTGATCGTTATCAGATTCTTGTGTCCCTTTTTTTGCTTTTCCATTTGTCTTCTTCTCAGCCATATTTATCACCCGTTGAAGCCTCTCTATTAGAATTTTTGCCGAGGCAAATAATAATCTTTTTTAATCGCGATACATTATAACATGAATAGAAAAATGGTGATAATTAATAAGAAAATTCTCGATATTTGTAACTGATGATAATTTAACAGTCGAACTTGGACGTTACACGTGTCCAGCTCATAGCATCGTTTGATTGAGTTTTACGCGCGGTTATGCCAACTATGGTGCAATGCTGTAGCTTGGAAGTGGCTTGGTAGTGGGTTTGGAAGTGGCCTGGAAGTAGCTTGGAAGCATATATCGTTTTTCGAGCGACGCAGAGCGACACACTTGCTTACGCTTGACGTCGCTTGCGTACGTTTGACGCCACTTGCTTGCACTTGGATATACTGGTAAAAGTGCCTACAACGCAGCAATACCAGTCGTTTTGAGCTGTTAGACTGAGCGGAGCAAGCGTAAACTGGTTTACGCTTGCATTTTTAATAAATTCGGCTGAGACGCTACGCGCGCAGCCGATTCCGCTGTTTTTGGGTAAATTGTTAGTTGACCCTAACTGTCACCGCGGTGCCAGCTTGCTTACACTTGACGCCGCTTGACTACACTTGCGTGCACTTGACTACGTTTGTCTACGCTTAGATATCGATATCATGTGTCGATCGGCACATTTCGACCACCAGTTACTTTAGATGCTCGATATGGAATTTGCGAGCTTCCACAGGAGCGAAGCGACGAGGACGGCCGAGCTAATT
>JAQVJP010000055.1:0-4890 GCA_028695145.1 Eubacteriales bacterium | reverse complement strand
TATCATGTGTCGATCGGCACATTTCGACCACCAGTTACTTTAGATGCTCGATATGGAATTTGCGAGCTTCCACAGGAGCGAAGCGACGAGGACGGCCGAGCTAATTCCATATCGGCATCCCCACTTGACTACACTTGCCTGCACTTGTCTACGCTTAGATATCGATATCATGTGTCGATCGGCACATTTCGACCACCAGTTACTTTAGATGCTCGATATGGAATTTGCGAGCTTCCACAGGAGCGAAGCGACGAGGACGGCCGAGCTAATTCCATATCGGCATCCCCACTTGCCTACGTTTGACGTCGCTTGCTTCCACAGAAGCCATGCCACATGGACGATCGAGCGCCGGTGCTGCAAAAAACCCGGCTGTTACCAGCCGGGTTTCTGATGAGTATTTTTAATATATATGATCAAGCTACAATTTATTAATTATCAATCAATTGTATATCAATTATTAATCACCTATCACTCAATCAACTGTTTATCAATTATTACTCGATGATTGTGGCGATGGTGCCTGAACCAACAGTTTTGCCACCTTCACGGATAGCGAACTTGAGGCCCTGCTCCATAGCGATTGGGGTGATCAGCTTAACTGTGATAGTTACGTGGTCACCAGGCATGCACATTTCTACGCCTTCGGGAAGCTCTGCTACACCGGTAACGTCAGTTGTACGGAAGTAGAACTGAGGACGATAACCGTTGAAGAAAGGCTTATGACGGCCACCTTCTGCCTGTGTCAGAACATATACCTGACCGGTGAAGTGTGTGTGTGGTTTGATTGTGCCGGGTTTGGCGATAACCTGTCCACGCTCTACGTCTTTACGTGTTACACCACGGAGAAGTGCACCGATGTTGTCGCCGGCTTCAGCCTGGTCGAGCAATTTACGGAACATTTCAACACCGGTAACAACTGAGTTCTTGGGCTCGTCAGCAAGACCAACGATCTCAACCGGATCACCAACTTTAACGATACCACGCTCAACACGGCCTGTAGCAACTGTACCACGACCGGTGATTGTGAATACGTCCTCAACAGGCATTGCAAAAGGCAGATCTGTCGGACGGGCAGGTGTTGGGATGAATTCGTCAACAGCGGTCATCAGCTCATGAATGCATTTGTACTTCGGATCTGTAGGATCTGTACTCGCGCACTCGAGAACGTCAAGAGCTGAACCCTGGATAACCGGGGTATCATCGCCTGGGAAATCATATGTGTTAAGCAGTTCACGGACTTCCATCTCTGTCAGCTCGATGAGCTCAGGATCAGCCATGTCGCACTTGTTCAGGAATACAACGATTGAAGGAACGCCAACCTGACGAGCGAGCAGGATGTGCTCACGTGTCTGAGGCATCGGGCCGTCAGCAGCTGAAACAACCAGGATAGCACCGTCCATCTGAGCAGCACCAGTGATCATGTTCTTGATGTAGTCAGCATGGCCTGGGCAGTCAACGTGAGCATAGTGACGTGAGTCTGTCTGATACTCAACGTGTGATGTATTGATTGTGATACCACGCTCTCTCTCTTCAGGAGCCTTATCGATATTGTCGTATGCAGCATACTCAGCTGCACCGCCCATAGCGAGAACCTTCGTGATAGCGGCTGTCAATGAAGTTTTACCATGGTCAACGTGGCCGATTGTGCCGATGTTAACATGGGGCTTTGTTCTTTCAAATTTTGCTTTACCCATTTGAAATAATCCTCCTTTTTTTCAGCAAATCTCTGTTGCTGATTTTATCCTTTTTATTTTTATTATTCTTCAGCAGAGCAGTCAGCAAGACAGCCGCTATAGTTCATTTTACACAAAACTCTCTATTTGGCAAACCTTGCTTCGTGACCCGCCTGATTTTTGTATTGTCAGCTGACCGATTTCGAACAGTTTACTTAAGAAGCTTCTCTTGGATGCTCTTGGGCACTTCTTCGAAGTGATCGATCTGCATAACGAAAGTTCCGCGACCTTGTGTACGTGAACGCAATACTGTAGCGTAACCGAACATCTCAGACAGCGGTACTTGGGCTGTGATGGACTGTGCGCCTGAACGGGCTTCCATACCCTCGATACGGCCACGTCTTGAGCTGATATCGCCCATAACGTCACCCATATACTCTTCAGGTACAACAACGTCAACTCTCATCATTGGCTCAAGCAGTACCGGATCAGCCTTGCGGCAAGCTTCTTTGAAGCCCATTGAACCGGCGATCTTGAAGGCCATTTCAGATGAGTCAACATCATGGTATGAACCATCGACAACAGTTACTCTGAAATCAACTACAGGATAGCCACCGAGAACACCAGTGTTCATAGCTTCCTGAATACCGGCGTCGATCGGCGCGATATATTCCTTAGGAATAGCACCGCCAACAACCTTGTTGACAAACTCATAACCAGTACCCGGCTCGAGTGGTTCAACCTCAAGTACACAGTGACCATATTGACCGCGGCCGCCTGACTGACGGACAAATTTACCGTCTGCCTTAACTGCTTTGCGGATAGTCTCTCTGTAAGCAACCTGAGGTGCGCCTACGTTGGCCTCAACTTTGAATTCGCGGAAGAGACGATCAACGATAATATCCAGATGCAACTCACCCATACCTGAAATGATAGTCTGACCTGTTTCTGTATCAGTAAAGGTACGGAAGGTCGGATCTTCTTCAGCAAGCTTAGCCAGAGCGACATTCATCTTATCCTGGCTGGCTTTTGACTTGGGCTCGATAGCAACTGAAATAACGGGCTCGGGGAACTCCATCGACTCAAGGATAACCGGATGGTTATCGTCGCAGAGAGTGTCACCGGTTGTTGTATCCTTCAGGCCGACCGCAGCAGCGATATCGCCCGCGTAAACACGGTCGATTTCTGCACGGTGGTTGGCATGCATCTGAAGAATACGACCGACACGCTCACGCTTGCCTTTTGTCGCGTTCTTGACATAAGAACCGGAATCAAGTGTACCGGAGTACACACGGAAGAAACAGAGCTTACCGACATAAGGGTCAGTCATGATCTTAAACGCAAGAGCTGAAAATGGCTCTTCATCGCTTGAAGGACGTACTTCTTCCTCTTCTGTTTCCGGGTTAACACCGCTGATCGGCGGTATGTCAAGCGGAGATGGCATGTACTCAATGATCGCGTCAAGCAGCATCTGTACACCCTTGTTCTTATATGCGGTACCGCACAGAACAGGAGTGATTTCACAGGCTATAACTGCCTTACGCAGCGCGACCTTCAGCTCGTCGATGGTGATTTCCTCACCCTCGAGATATTTCATGGTCAGCTCCTCATCGGTTTCAGCGATGGCTTCAATCATCTGATCGTGCCATTCCTGAGACTGAGCCTTCATATCTTCGGGGATATCAACATCCTGAATATCCTTACCCTCATCATCGCCGTAAATTCTGGCCGTCATAGTAATCAGGTCAACAATTCCGACAAATGTCTCTTCCTTGCCGATTGGCAATTGGATGGGTACGGCATTTGTTCTGAGGCGCTCCTTCATCATATCAACAGCGCGATAAAAATCAGCACCGAGGATATCCATCTTGTTGACGAAGGCCATACGCGGAACACCATAGTGGTCGGCCTGGCGCCAGACTGTCTCAGTCTGAGGCTCAACACCGCCCTTGGCACAGAACAGGGTTACGGCACCATCAAGAACACGCAGTGAACGTTCAACTTCAACTGTGAAGTCAACGTGTCCCGGTGTATCGATGATGTTTATACGGGTATCATTCCATTGGGCTGTTGTAGCGGCAGATGTGATTGTAATACCACGCTCCTGCTCCTGCTCCATCCAGTCCATGGTGGCGGCGCCTTCGTGCGTCTCACCGAGACGGTGTATTCTGCCTGTGTAGTACAAAATACGCTCGGTAGTAGTCGTCTTACCAGCGTCGATATGCGCCATAATACCGATATTCCTCGTGTTTTCAAGCGAGAATTCTCTTGGCATTCGGTAAAAGCTCCTTCCCTTAACAGGTTACCATCTGTAATGAGCAAAAGCACGGTTGGCTTCTGCCATACGATGTACATCTTCTTTTTTCTTGAAAGCTCCACCGGTACTGTTGAAAGCATCGATAATCTCGTTAGCGAGGCGTTCGCGCATGGTACGTTCGTTGCGGTTTCTTGCAACCGCAACCAGCCAGCGCAGACCCAGCGTCTGTCTTCTCTCCGGTCTCACTTCGATCGGAACCTGGTAATTGGCACCACCAACACGTCTGGCTTTTACCTCCAGAACGGGCATGATGTTCTCCAAAGCCTTATTGAAGACTTCCAGGGGCTCCTGACTGGTGCGCTCTTTGACTATATCAAAGGCACCATAAACAATTTTCTGTGCTGTTCCTTTTTTTCCGTCTTGCATGATGTTGTTTACGAGTTTACTTACTCTTACATCATTGTAGATCGGATCAGGAAGCACTTCTCTCTTCGGGACATGGCCTTTTCTTGGCACTTGTCTTCCCTCCTCTCATGATAATACGAACCTCTATGGTTCGATACCACAGGTACTCACGTTATGGACCGTGTCAGTGCAGAACATGCCATAGCCCTTATAAGCTCTATGACAGTGTACTGATGATCACATTTGTCCAACCGGCAGCAGCTGTTAGCTCTTAACCTTGGCAGCCTTAGGTCTCTTGGCTCCGTACTTGGAACGACCCTGCTGGCGGTTAGCAACACCGGCCGTGTCTAATGTTCCACGAACGATGTGATAACGAACACCGGGAAGATCCTTAACACGACCACCACGAATCAGAACAACGGAGTGCTCCTGCAGATTATGTCCGATACCAGGAATGTAGGCCGAGACCTCAATCTGGTTTGTCAGACGAACCCTGGCAACTTTACGCAGCGCTGAATTCGGCTTCTTAGGGGTCGTTGTCTTAACTACGGTACA
>JAQVJP010000176.1 GCA_028695145.1 Eubacteriales bacterium | reverse complement strand
GCGGTGGCGGCATGGGGATTTTTTCTCAGGGCCTTTACTCCCAAGAACGAGCGCATTAAATCCTGTGCCGACGTTCTGATTTATTCCAATTTGCTGATGATTGCAGTTAACGTGGTGGCCATGAACAGGTCAACCTTTATCGGGCTTGGCTTCTCTGTGCTTTGCCTTGTGATTGGCATGGTCTTCATTTGGATGCTGCCGTTGGAGCGGGATAATGAGCAGAACAAAACATTTAGAAATAAGACGCATGGCGGTATTAAAAACCCGCTAATATTGCTGTGTCTTTTTGTCTTTATCATTACAATTAATTCCGGACTGATGTATCAGGTCATCAACCCCGCTTTTGAGCATCTGACGGGGCTGGTGAGTTGGTATTGGGCAGTGCCTTATATCGTGGCGCTCGCCATTATGCGCAACCTACCTATGAAAGCAAAGCGTTCCAGAATTTTGTATATTGGGATGGCAATGATTATAGGAGCGTTCATCAGCTTTATGCTGTTAGGGCGAAACACTTCCGACTATCTGATTGTGGATACGCTGATGCTCGGTGCTTGCGGTATTTTCGATCTGTTTTGGTGGAGCATCCTTGGAGAAATGCTGGATTATAGCGACAACCCTGCACATACCTTTGGTATTGGGCTTTCCGCCAATGTATTCGGCGTGCTTTGCGGAGGCGTTTTGGGAATGACCGTAACATCCATTGGGCTTCCCAGTGCGGAGGTTGCGGTGATTGCCCTTACTGTGGTTTGCGTTACACTGGTTATGCTGCCGCCGCTGAACCATCAGCTTGTTTTACTGCTGAAAAGCCATGCCTACCTTGCCGCTTATGACAATATGAGTCAGTCACAGCAAACTGACATTGTTCGTCAAATTAAAACTCTTGACCCGCTGACCGTCCGGGAGCAAGAGGTATTGCAGCTCATCCTTTCCGGCAAATCCAACCGTGAGATTGCCGGGGCTTTGTTCATCAGTGAGAATACCGTTAAAACACACGCAAGAAGTATTTTTTCAAAATACGATGTTTCAAGCCGTGCGGAGCTCATCAGCACCTTGCTGAAAAACCAAATGGTTAGATGATACATAAAACCGCATAAATACTGGGTTTAACCCGCCTCTCACCCTTTTGGGTGAGAGGCTTTTTTCGTAAAATCATCCTTTAGAATGATGTTTTTTAAAGACTTTTTCCTTAAAATCTATATTAGAGGAGGTATAGTGCAAATGAAATTAATCCGCAAACGACGCAATGGATATGCCTTATTATTCGCAGCCGGTATTTGTTTGGCGGTGTGGCTCGGTGTAACATTTATGTTAGAAGTGGTTTTCGCTTTTGGAGCTATCAGCCTTATCTCTCTCCTGTTATTGGTGAGGCAGAGCCGTCTGCTCTATGACGCAACACTCATTTGGGATAATCGCATCCTTGCGGTGCCATCTGCGCTCATCTCCATGCCGGGTCGCCAAATGAAAAAAGATACTGAGGAAACTGTAGTATCTACCTTTGGTATCCTCATCGGCAGTGAAATTTACCGGTGGGGTCTCGATGGGGTACATGGCGTGCGGCTGCACACCGCCCATATTGATCAGGAACGGATGTACCTGACCTTTGGCGACTCGGCCCAGACCATGCAGGTAGAGTTGCTGCACGGAATGACTCAAAAGCAGGCAGTACTGGACGCCGCTCAAAAGCTGCTTCATGAAACTGGCGTAACGGCAGACATCACCGGATGGTAACACAAGAAGCAAAATATAAACAATGGAGGTAATGCAATGAAAAAATATGTGTCTTTATTTCTGGCTCTTATTATGATTTTCACCCTTGCAAGCTGCGGCGGTAGAACAGATGAAAACACCACGGTATCCCTTCCCGCAGTAGCCACAGAACGCGCCGCCGTGGAACAGGCGGGCGCGATAGCGACACAGCAGTACATCATCGCCCGGCTCAAAACTGAGGCGCTGATTGAGTATGACATTGAAAACGGCAGTATTGACGAGCTGAAAGCTATGACTGACGACACGCTGGAGGCATGGCGGCTCTGTGAGCTGGCCAGTGTCCAAGCAGCGGAATTGGCAGATTATGCTCAAAGTCTGCGCAGCTCCGCGTCTACGCAGGCGGCAACCATGTCCTATACCTCATCAAGCCCTGCGAGGATTGGGCTATTTACTATGGTGGCCTACGCAGCTGAGGAAAACGCCGCTGTAAAATGGGCAAAGGAGCTGACCGAAAAATACGACTCCTACCCCGCGGGGCAAAAGGTCAAGCAACTTTCGGAAAACCTTGGAACCGATGCAAAAAATGCCTTTGCCCAGCTTAAAATGGCGCAGGCTATTTTAGAAGGTGCGGCTTATAACGATGAAGCCGATACGATTCAGAAGTACGAAAATGCGGCGATGGCGACAAAGACCGCTTGTAAAACAGGACTATATATTGGTGGCGTCATCGCCAGTGGAGGTACAGCCACGGGCATTTTAGAGGCAGGAGGCATGGTCATCAGTGGCGTTGATACCATTGTTGACATCGCTTCCACCGGTAGCACCATCATCCTTGGCGAAAACAACAAAGTGACAATGGCAGCCAACGATCTCAAGGATATTGTGGGCCCCATCGCATCCATCGCCGGAGGGGTCAATGTGTTCAGCGGAGACTCAATCAAGGCAGGAATAAAGGCCGGTGCGGAGTTTTCAAAACAGATGGGATCTTTGGATAAGCTCAACTATATCGGGGAGAGCGTACTGGATTTAGTCAGCGAGGGAAAGATACTTGGCGGCACGATTACCGTGGGCGATGATGGCGAGACCACCGTAACCATGACCGAGATCAGCACAGAAGGAAAAACCCCCGATGAGGTGGCAAAGGAATTAAAGGAAGCGGGTCTGCCCGTGCCGGAGGAAGGAGAGCCTAAGACCGCCGCAGAGCTGGCAGAGGAAATAGAGGAAGAATACTATTACACCGAAGAAGAGCTGAACGAGGTCATAGAAAATCTGCGAAATCTGCTCTACGAGATGTTCTTGGATTCCGAGGAAGAACCCATGGAAACGCCTCCTGCCGAAGAACCGACCGAGGAATCTACCGCTCCACCGGCCGAGGCAATCGGTGGGCTTTCCATAGATGAGATCGTGGGGACGTATGATATTGTACTATCGAATGATGATGGGGATACGGAAGAAATCCAAAATGTTTACAGCAAAAATGAAAATGGTCAGCTTGTTCTCAATGGCGGTGCTATGGACTACGATCCTATAACTGGTACTTCAACCTATACTCATACATTTGATGATGGCGATTATATAACACAGACGCTTGTGTTTTCTTCCGAAAATGGCAGAATAAGTATTTCGGGCACCATACTTGCCGTTGGAAAAGGTACGGCGACGATCTATATAAAAGGCACCAAAATTGATTAGGGCAAGGCTCACACCGTCATGTCAAATGATTTTAAGAGGAGGCTTCTCTTATGAAAAAGACATTAATTATATTTTTATCATTGGTACTTATGCTCACCTTCGCCGCTTGCGGTGAAAAGAACGGCGGTAAATCACCGTCAGAAAGCTCCGCGCCCGCCGAATCGGGCAAAAGCCAGTCTGTTGACGGAGAAATGGCAAAGCTGAAGGAATTGTATGACGGCAAATGGATCAATGAAGATCCGCACGATAGTCCATTCACTATGGAGGTACTCAGTACAACAGGTATCAGCATGACCTATGAAGCATCGGGAGAGCATATATGCGACCTGTTCTACTCTTCAGATGAGCTTACCAGTATCAGCGTCAGCATGGGCGGCATAAGTCTTGGCAGATACAGTATTGATACTGAAACCGGAATACTAACTTACAAGCCT
>JAQVJP010000175.1 GCA_028695145.1 Eubacteriales bacterium | reverse complement strand
ATACGATGAAGAGCGAGAGAAGCTTACTTTGCAAAACGCGGTTAATATTACTACATCACAGGTTGTGGATAGATTAATTCATTTTAACGCGTTCAAGCGTAAGCCTTCTGATAAGGATTTGACTGATGCGCTGCGACTTCTGAGCAGATATAATATTGTCCAGAGGCTCAGTGGAGAATGGGCTGCCGCGGATTGTCAGTTTCTAATTATGCCAAGCGTTTCGCTTCTGCTGTCCGGCGATGCTATAGGGCGTATTTATAGAAGCCTTGAAGATGAAAGCAGTGCCGACAATCCTGATAAGACTGATAATCCTGACAGTGCCGATAATCCTGATAAGACTGATAATTCTGACAATGCCGATAATGACGATGATGAGATGGAAATAGATGATCTGTTTGTCGATGCTGATGAATAAAATTTGAACGGAGGGAGAGGCCTTGAAAAAACTGACCAGAATGTTGCTTGTAAACTGGCATTATTATACTGTTGAGTGGATAAGCTTCGACAATATTAATTTCCTTACCGGTAAAACAGGCGCAGGCAAGTCTACTCTGATAGATGCCATGCAGATTGTTTTGTTAGGTGACACCAATGGACAGCACTTTTTTAACAAAGCGGCCAATGATCGTTCCCGGCGTAGTCTGAAAGGTTACTTGCGCGGTGAATATGGTGATGATGGCGGCAGTGGATATTTATATTTGCGCAATCAACCTTTTTCCACGTATATAGCTTGCGAGTTTTTCGATACAGTTAATAAAAAATATCTGACTATCGGCGTAGTTTTTGACTGTAATTATACCGCGACAGATGAGAATTGTTTTTTTATAGTAAAAGACAAAATTCCGGATAACGGTTATCTTAGAGATGATGTCGCGATGGAGATCCGTGATCTTAAGCAATATCTGCGCCAGAATTATAAACGTGATAGTTTTGATATTTGCACAACAGCTCGTGAATATCGCAATAAATTGACCGGCAATCTTGGCGGTTTCAAGCCAGATCGATATTTTACCCTGATGAAAAAGGCGGTTTCTTTTACCCCTATTATAGATATTGAGGAGTTTATTACCGAGCATATTTGTGATAGCCGCAGACCGCCGGACCTTACGGGGATGCAGGATAATCTGCGCCAATATAGACGCCTGGAACAGGAAGCAGAACAAATGCGGGCAAGAATTGAAGACCTGAACAAAATCCGGGAATTGTTCAAATTATTACAACAGGAAATTGGCAAAAGAAGACTCTATCGTTTTCTGATTGATCGTTGTGATTTAGAAAACGCGGTTAATTCTTTGCGAGATATCGATAAGAAACTGGTAGAAGCTTCCAAACAGCTTGATGAGAGTATTCGTGAAGAGCAGGAGTTAATTAGGCAACAGGAAAAACTGCAAAATGAACATGATAGTCTTGTTGAGCGCAGAGGTCAGAATGATATTTATCAGCAACAGCAGAATTTGCAAAAAGAACGCGCGCGCCTTGATAAGCAAATAGCAGAATACGAAGAGTCTTTGCAGGCTATGGTTAATCAGCTTAATATCTATGGTTTGAATTGGCGCAAAGCTGCTGATGAGACACAGGATATTCTGAAAAAGGCAGAGAGCGTTTTTGACGAGTTGCCATCCGCGTTGGCTGGCATGAGAAGTAACCTGCCCGCTATCAAGGAGCAGTCAGAATTATTATTAAATATTCGCCAGGTGTCTCAGGATATTCTTAGCGCAGAGAGTTTTGAGAGTTTTAGGAGAATCGGTGATTCTTTCCGTTCTCAACAGACTCTGATGCGAAATGAGCTTATTAAGGAGAAGCAGGAAGCTCAGCATGATTTGGAAGATTGCGAGGACAGGATATCTGATCTTGAGCAAAATATAAAATACTTCAATCCTCGAATCATACGCTTCAGACAGGAGCTGGAACAACATCTATTTAATGTGGCCGGCAGGAAGGTCGAGGTTGATATACTTGCTGATCTTATTGAAATTAATGATCAGCGCTGGGTTAACGTAATTGAAGGTTATCTGCATCGACAGAAACAGTTTATTCTCATTGAGAGTGAATGGTACGAAGAGGCTGTTTCTTATTATGATAAAAACAGACACAAGAATCAGTACTATGATGTCAGTTTAATTGATGGGCAAAAAGTTCTGGCAAGTAATCCGCGCAGATTGAAGGGAAGTCTTGCGGAAGAGATAATTACTGATAATCGTGAAGCCGGCGCCTATGTAGATTTCTTGATAGGCAGTGTTATTAAATGCGATACAGCAGCAGAATTAAGATTGCATGATCGTGCTGTAACTGATAGTGGCTTGTTATATCAGAGTTATGTCATTAGCTCCATCAATCCGAAGCTGTGGGCTGATCATCTAATTGGTAAGAAATCAATTCAACAGCAATTAAACAAACTGCGGAAGCTTTTGCCGGTATTAAGGGAGAAGTATGCTGAAATTGAGTCGCTTACTGATGATTTCGCGAATGTGCGGGATATAGCGGTCATGAGTGAAAATGAAATTTCTGACAGGCTGCAGCTACTGGTTGATAGCGAAAATTTGCCAGATCTTCGGCAAAGAAGAAATGAGACTGTTGATCAGCTGGCAAAACTTGACCTATCCTGGATTATTGAGTTGAGCGCAAATATAGAAAAAATCAAACAGGAAATAGGAGAGGTCGGTGCTAAACTTCGTGCGACTACAGCGCGTACAGGTGGATTGGAGCAAGAAAAAAGGGAACTTCTGGAGAATAAAAAGCCGGAGGCGCAAGAGAAACTATTAAACGCTCAGCAAATGATAAAAGACAAATACGAACGGGGTTTCAGAGAAGGTGAAGGTGAGCTGAGATTCCAAAGCGAGCTTAGCGAGAAAGGCAATGCCGACAGGGTGTCTTCTGCCTATCGTTCCCAACTTGGAATGCGTGAGAGCGCAGTTAATTCTCGTGAAAAAGAGCTTAATAACGCACGTTCGCTCTATAATCAAAATTATAACTATACTTTTGACGTTACAGACGCGACGAATGAGCGTTATGACCGGCAGTTTGAAGAATTGAGTCAACAGAAATTGCCGGAGTACAAAGAGAAAATTGAAGTCGCCAAGAAAATGGCTTATGAGCAGTTCGCGAATCAGTTCCTGGCTGAGATGAAAGCAAGTATCAATGATGTGCGAACAAGAATAAATGAGCTAAATCGGGCGCTTAGGGATAATCGTTTCGGGACAGATCGTTTTAGTTTTCAAATAACAGAAAATCAAGATTATAAGCGTTTTTATGACATGATCAATGACCCAATGCTGATGGAAGGTTATTCTCTCACCTCTCAGATTTTTCTCGATAAGCACGGAGCGGCTATTGACGAGCTCTTCTCCAGGATCGTTGATACCGGCGCTGATATGAGTAATGATGAAAAACAAGAGCTTGAACGCAATATACGTTTATTTACCAATTACAAAACATATCTGCGTTTTGATATGATAATAACAGACGAGAAGGACAATAAACAAAGACTATCCAGAACTCTTCTAAAAAAATCCGGCGGCGAAACCCAAACACCATTTTACATAGCGATGCTCGCTTCTTTTGCCCAGTTGTATCATATAAATGATAAAAAGTGGAATTGCAGTCGTCTGATTATTTTTGATGAAGCCTTCAGCAAAATGGATGGTGAGAGAATCAGGGAGAGTATCCAACTGCTTAAGCAGACCGGTTTTCAATGCATAATATCCGCGCCTCCAGAAAAAATCGGTGACATCGCACCCCAGGTTGATCGCAATATCGCGGTCATAAAAAGAGGTTTATCATCTTTTACCAGAAGTTTCGCCGCGCAGCAGCTTGTGCAGGCTTATGCTGAATCTGATGATCTGCACGAAGAGCTCTGAG
>JAQVJP010000174.1:2657-3859 GCA_028695145.1 Eubacteriales bacterium | reverse complement strand
CAAAGCGGTAGGAGGGGTTACCAGTCCACAGCGCCTGCGTGCATTATATCAAGCAACAAGAAAATTTGCGCTTGACAGCGCTACTTAATAATACTAGGAGGGGCAATGGCATGCCCTTAGCTTGGGGACATACTCGTCTGCTGGAAACAGATTGGCGTTTAATCACCCAAGAATCCCATTGCTTTAGCTGTGGGAGTGTCAATCCAAGACAATCATGGTAGATGCCGCGATTCAATCATATATGCTGCGCTACAATAATGATCGACCGGATCTCAACGCGCTTGATGAAATGAATATCAAGCGAAAAATCAGTCATATTATCCAGTCTACAGACTTCATTCATTCAGTCACGCTCTACTCGCCGGAGCGCACCCGGATAATTACAACTGAGATATATCCATATGCCGGTAGTCTTGATGAAGATCATGATTTTGAAGAAGCGGTCTGGCAGCCAGGCTACAAATACTCTAATACCAATCGCTCGGTTGTCCTCTATGCTCATTCGCTGGTCAGACCCTTCTACGACTACATAACCGGCACTCTGCTTGGTTATATGGAAATTGCAGTGCCGGAAAGCACAATCTCAGATATTTACAGAGGTAAATCAAGTCGAGCCGGCAGTCTGTTTATCGTCGACTCGGCGGGCACGATCGAGAGCTCTGCGGCCGCGCCTGTGGTTGGGAGTGAATATGACAGCTTCGAGCAAGTTATACGTGCTCGCACGGACAATTCAAGTTTTCATGATGGTTATATCGTGTTCTCACGCTATTTCCCACAGCTTGACTGGTATATAATCAGTGAGGTCAATCTCTTTGAACTTCTGCGGCCGACTTTTGCTGCCTTCGGTTTGGCACTCATACTTGCGGTTATGGCTATTGTAGCCAGCTTGCTGGTTTCTCACCGTCTGGCCGGTTCAATTACACGGCCGGTTTATCGTCTGATAAATCATACTCAACGGGTAAAAGCCGGCGACTGGCAGCCTCTATACGAGTCGGCAGGTTACAGTGATATTGAGACATTGTTTACGGAATTTAATGACATGATAGTCGCCCAGGATAAACTTAAAAATGAACTTGTCGACTCTGAGAAACAGAAAAACAGGATTTCTCTGGAACTTCTGCAGCAGCAGATTAATCCACATTTCCTGTATAATACACTTGATAATATTGCTGCTGTTGCCGAGCTTGGCGAGAAGGAAACAC
>JAQVJP010000174.1:0-2557 GCA_028695145.1 Eubacteriales bacterium | reverse complement strand
GTGTCGGTCCATTTCTTGGTTCTGTTGCCGAGCAGCTTCGGTGCTTCTGTTCCGAGCCATTTGTAGAAAATCTGATCATGCAGATGGCCGGCCATATATGTAGATTGAGCGCCCATAGCGATAGGTGTGATACCGATAGCGTTCAGCTTATCGCCTTGTTCTTGCTGCTATTGTCTGGCCGCTGTCTCTAATTTGCCTGACATACCTGTTTGTCGACTTCTGCCGTCTTCTCATCTGAACAATCAGAAACAATAATAAGCATTTACAGCCGCTGATTGATTCCTCCTGACGACTTACTATTAGACTAAATCAGTATGTCAGGAGGATTTTCCCATGCGATATGGCTATTTCGATAATGAAAACCGTGAATACGTGATTAACGATGTCGCTCTGCCGGTATCTTGGACTAACTATATAGGTACAGGCGATATGTGCGGCGTTTTCAATCATACTGCCGGCGGCTACATCTTCTATAAATCACCGGAGTACCATAGAATAACCAGATTCAGACCTAATGGTGTGCCCATGGATGGACCCGGGCATTACGTTTACATCAGAGACAATGAAGATGGCGACTACTGGTCAGTGTCCTGGCAACCTGTCGGCAAACCGCTTGATCAGGCGAGCTATACTTGCCGCCATGGTTTATCATATTCCAGATATCAGTGCGAATATAAGGGTGTTTTTGCTGAACAGAACTTGTTTGTAGCTGTTGATGACCCGGTCGAGATCTGGGATGTCAAACTGAAAAATACCAGTGATAAAACAAGAAATCTTAGCTTGTTCAGCTATCTTGAGTTTTCTTTTCACCAGATAGATATGGACAACCGAAATTTTCAGATGAGTCTTTATGCTTCAGGTTCAGATTATAAAGACGGAATTATTGAATATGACCTCTACTACGAAGAGAATGGCTGGCAGTTTTTTACTTCAAACTTCGAACCGGACGGATTTGACTGTGTGCGCGACAGTTTCGTTGGTTCTTATCGTACAGAACGCAATCCCATAGTTGTTGAAACCGGCAGATGCACCAACAGCGTCGAGAAGGGTGGCAATCATTGCGGCGGACTCATGAAGCAGCTGACTATTGAGCCGGGTCAGGAAATCAGATTGATTTTCCTGCTGGGAGAAGGTGATGCCTCCGCTGGTAGAGTTATGCGCTCCAAGTACGCAAGCGCACAGGCTGTTGACGCGCAGTTCGCGAAACTGCATGAACTTTGGGACAAGAAAATCAGCCGTTTGCAGGTGAATACACCAAATGATGGACTGAATACCCATATAAATATCTGGAATCTCTATCAGAGTGAAATTAATGTGATGTTTTCAAGATTCTCATCTTTTATTGAAGTTGGCGGAAGGACAGGACTTGGTTATCGTGATACCGCTCAGGACGCGATGACAATTGTTCATTCTAATCCGCAGAAATGCAGATCAAGAATTATTGAACTGCTGCAGGCTCTGACAAGCCGTGGGTATGGACTGCATCTATTTGATCCGGCCTGGTTTCATCCGGAAGAGAAACAGTCTTTTCGTTCACCGACAGTTATTCCAACCCCTTCAGCAGCCCAGATTGTGCATGGTCTTGAGGATGCCTGTTCAGACGACGCGCTCTGGCTTGTAGGCGCGATAACCGTTTACTTGAAGGAGACCGGTGATTATTCTCTACTCAATATGCGTATGCCCTATGCGGATCAGTTCTTCAGTCCTGAGAGAAATCTATCAGATAAGCATGATACTGTTTACGACAAGTTGAAAACTATACTTGATTTCTCGGCAGAGATGATTGGGGATCATGGGATCTGCCAGGGGTTGCGTGCTGATTGGAATGATTGCCTGAACCTCGGTGGCGGTGAGAGCGCTATGGTCAGTTTTCTGCACTGTTGGGCGCTGCGCCATTTTATTGAACTTGCGGAATATCTTGGTAATGAAACTGATGTCATACGCTATACAGAAATTTTAGCAAGTGTTGAAGACACTTGCGGCAGAGTACTCTGGGATGGCAGCTGGTACACTCGTGGCATAACCGCGGATGGCCGCGCGATAGGCTCGGATAGAAATGATGAAGGCAAGCTGCACCTTGAGAGCAATGCCTGGGCGATTTTAAGTGGAGCAGCAGATGAAGACCGTGCCCATACAGCATTGGAATCAGTGGTTGATAAGTTGAGCACTGAATATGGGCTGATGCTAAACTGGCCGCCATACACTGTTCCGGATGATGGCGTCGGATTTGTGACACGTGTTTATCCAGGTGTCAAAGAAAATGGCGCGATCTTCTCGCATCCTAATCCCTGGGTCTGGGCAGCGGCCGCTCAAATTGGCGAGGGAGATATCGCGATGAAACTCTATGACTCGCTCTGTCCATATCATCAGAATGATAAGATAGAAATAAGACAGTCGGAGCCATACTCGTATTGCCAATTCGTTATGGGCCCGGCACACACCGCTTATGGACGTGCCAGACATCCGTTTATGACCGGAACAGCCGGCTGGGCATATTACGCGGCTACGCAATATATGCTTGGTATCAGGCCAGGCTATAATCAACTATACATTGATC
>JAQVJP010000054.1 GCA_028695145.1 Eubacteriales bacterium | reverse complement strand
GATTTATCTGAGATATGTTCTCTGAATATTCGACCGGATTACAATAATATAAGCCGATTTGTGCATGCTGTGGATCTTGAAAAATGGCTGATCCAGCTGCTTGAAGACATTACATCATATATCAGACAATCAGGGGAATCTGATCGACCGATTAATCGCATCATTGAGTATATTGATAAAAACTATGATCAGGCAGTCAATCTGAATGATCTGGCGCTGCAGTTTCATTTAAATCCTGTGTATTTATGTCAGCTGTTTAAGCAGAAAACAGGTGTCAACTTCATTCAGTACATAAATAGCCTCAGAATTGCCAAAGCCAGACAGCTTCTGAAAACTACTGATCTCAGTGTTGAACAGATTTCAGAGCAAGTTGGTATTAACAGCGCCAATTATTTTGTCCGTTTATTCAAAAAAATGACCGGGCAAACAATAACGCAATACCGCAAAAAAGCAGCTAAGAAGTGAAACGCTTGGCTTGATATTGTTAATAAACCTTAATATTGTGAATCAATATGCCCGCCTTCTATGGTGCGTTATACTATATATCCTAAAACTGTGAATCAAGTTGTAAATATAAGCAATCGCTGATGCCTCTCCGGCTTGCTACACTGACATTACAATAATGTTTTTGGAGGAGGATTCTATTATGAAGATGAAATTCAGAATACTCAGCATCCTGACGGTTATGGTCATGCTGATCGTTGTTATCGCCGGCTGCGGCGGTACAGATGAGACCACGACAAAGGATGGTGGCACAACTACAACCGCTGCCCCTGATGAGAGTGGTTCAGAAACCAGCGAGTCTGAAGGTGGCCCAGGCGCGGGACAGAGTCTTGTAATCTGGGAACATACACCACAATTCGAAAAACCACTTGTGGATCTAATCACAGCTTTTAACGAGAAGAACCCCGACATCAAAATTGAGTATCAGATAAAAACTTCTGATCAGTACTATAATCTGCTGGCTACAACTATCCAGGCAGGTGAGACGCCGGATCTCTTCTGGACAAATGGTACTGCTACTTCCAATCTTGGCTCCTATGTCAGCCAGGGTGTGATTATGGACATAACAGACAAAGTTGATCTGTCATTGTTCACTGATACGATGAAAGAAATCGTTACGATTGATGGTAAGCAATATGCTTCACCGACTGTAGAAGTCGGCGGCAGAGCTGTTTTTTACAACAAGGATATCTTCGAAGATCTCGGTCTTAGCATTCCTAAGGATTTCGCTGAGTTTGAGTCGATGTTGCCTACTATCAAGGACGCAGGTATAATCCCTATGTCCTTCAGCGGATCAGATCCATGGGCTGTTCTGTTCCATTTTGAGCCTGTTCTGGCAGCAATGTCACCTGATTGGCTGGAGGAATCAAAAACTCAGGACGTTAAAATCAACGATGCACGTGTAACAACAGCCTATGACAAGATGCTCGAATGGGCAGACGCAGGCTATTATGGTACAGGTTTCGTTGGTGTTGATGAGGGTGGTGCTCTGTTGGCCTTCTCGAAGGGTGAAGCCGCCATGTGTATCGAGGGTACCTGGAATATCCAGACTATTCAAGAAAACAATCCAGAACTAAACTTGGGAGCCTTCCAACTGCCAACCGCCGATGGCCGTAGACCTTTTGTCGGTACCAGTTCATGTGGTTTCTCAATTAGTGAGAAAACAGAGAGCCCTGAAGCAGCTATAGAGTTTTTGAACTTCTTTGCCAGCATCGAAGGCCAGGAAATCTGGATCAAGGCTCTTGACAGTATCCCGGGAACACCGGAAATAGTGTCAGAAAACCCTGTTATCAATGATATAGCTCAGTTTGATTTCCAGACAGCCAGTTTCTACGATATTCTTGGCAAACAGCAGCTTGAGGGCGAGAACCCACGCCAAGTCTGGGAAGAAGATCAGACAAAAGTAATGTCCAAGGGTATTGAGCCGCAAGAATTCCTCGATACATTGGCATCTATGACAAGATAGAATAACTGTTAAAAACTGTGCAGACTGATCGCCGGACGCATATCACACACAATCCCGATTAAGACTGAGCGCAGTGCCTTGCCCTGGTAAATTAGTAAAATCAGAGCTTGGACGAAGGACGAGTAAGGGGAGGTGGATCTGGACCTTGACCAGCCACCTCTTCACTTATCAAAAAAAAATTCACTGGAGTTTGAGATGAAAAAGAGCAAGAAGTACATAGCTTTTATCGCCCCTGCTTTTATCCTCTATACGGTTTTCATGATAATACCAATTCTGTTCGCGATGTATTACAGCTTCTTCAACTGGAATGGCATCGGCGATATGGTATTCATTGGTTTAAACAATTTCAAGCGGTTATTAACAGAGCCGCGCATGTCGAGGATTTTCTTCAACGCACTGAGCAACAATTTTGTTTATCTGCTCTGTGTAATGGTTCTGATCACACCAATTCAGCTGTTTTTTGCCTATGTGCTAAATATCAAGATCAGGGCTCACAAGTATCTGCAGCTGATGCTTTTCCTGCCGTATGTTGTAAGTACATCAATAGTTGGCTTCTTCGCTACTCTCATGTTCGACCCCAATATCGGCGTGCTTAACTCAATACTCTCCAGCCTTGGGCTCGAAGAGAGTGCCTGGCTTGGCAATCCCGATCTCTCCTTTAAAATTTTTGTCGGCGTTGTCATCTGGCAATGCATTGGTTCCGGTATGATGATTTTTTATGCAAATATGAAAGAAATTCCTGACTCCCTGATAGAAGCAAGTATCATTGACGGTGCCGGTGAGCTACGTAAGTTTTTCAACGTGGTGCTGCCTCAGCTGACATCATCCCTATCTACCAACATCACTCTGAGCGTAATATTCGCGCTAACTATGTTTGATATCCCCTTCATGCTTGGCGGCCCTCAAGGCGGCGTTAACAATACGATCGATTTCGTAAACATGGTTTTCTATCGCTATGCTTTTGGCGGTGCCTATTTTGGTGAAACCTCGCTCGGATTTGGTTCCAGTATCAGTGTAACGATGTTCCTTATTATCCTGACTATGTCGATGCTGGTAAAAGCTCTTCTCAAGAAGGTCAAGATAGATTATTGATGGTTTTCACGTTTAGACTTCATAACCAGAAAATGAATTGAGAGGTGCTCGTGGTGTTTAGAAAAAAAGAATTTAAAATTGCTGAATCTGCCAGTGTCAGACTGGTTAAAAATACAATTTCCGTGATTCTTGTCGTGTATACCTTCATAACGCTCTTCCTGTTTGGTAATACCATATTATCTTCCTTCAAAGAAAAACAGGAACTTATAAATAATACAATAGGAATTCCCAAGAGATTTACTCTTGAGAATTATCGAACGCTGCTTGTAGAAAAAGACTTCTTGCGTTATTTTTTTAACAGCTTTTTCCTTGTGTTTTTAAGTCTCTTCCTGCTATTACTGGTCGCGTCCATGGCGGCGTATGGGTTGTCATCCTTCAAGTTCCGCGGCAACAGCGTCCTGCAAACATATTTTTTGATCGGACTGATGTTTCCAATTCAACTTGGGATCCTTCCATTGTTTATAATGCTAACAAGACTACATCTCAACAACACGATTCCTGGACTTGCTCTGCTCTACGCGGCCAATATGTCTTTCCCCCTTCTGGTTTTCTCTAAATTCTTCCGCGGGATACCAACATCGCTCAGCGAATCTGCCAGAATAGACGGTGCAGGCGAGTTTCGTGTATTCTTAAGTATAATTATCCCGATGTCCAAGCCTGTGCTTTTTACAATGGGGCTGATAAACTTCGTTACAATATGGAATGATTTCTACATGCCGCTTGTTTTCTTGACCAAAAACTCGGTAAGAACGCTTACGTTGGCAGTTTATACTTTTATGGCCAACTTCCTTGCTAACTGGCATCTGGTTTTCGCTGCGGTAGTAGTCGCTCTTTTGCCGGTAATTATTGTGTTTTTCAGGTTCTCTGACCAAATAGTTTCGGGGCTTACCGGAGGCGCGGTAAAAGAATAAAGCTTACGAGGAGATTTCGATATGGCATTTAATCTTGAAAATAAACTGACAAACAGAGAAAGATTCCGCAGATTAATGTCCGGTGCAGGTCCAATAGATCGTGTGCCGGCACTTGAGTGGGCGTCTTGGTGGGATAAAACAATCACCCACTGGGAGCAAAATGGAATGCCGTCAGGACTTGATACTCAAGAACTATACGATTATTTCCAACTCGACAGCATCGCCCAGTTCTGGTTCCCGCATAAAACAGAAGATTGCCCGCAGGATGTCTCCCATGGAAGCGGTATAATCGAAACGTTTGAGGACTATGAGCGTATCAGGCCGTATATTTTGCCGGAAAATGCTGTAGAACTGATGCGGGAACAAATAGAGCAGACTCTGCATAGCTATCAGAGTGGCGAGACTATTGTCTGGTATACGATCGAAGGCTTCTTCTGGTGGCCTCGTGTCCTATTCGGCATTGAGAATCATCTCTATGCCTTCTATGATCAGCCGGAGCTATATCATCGAATATGTGAAGATTTACTGCAATGGCAAATCAAAATTATCGACGACTTCGCTAAATACATGCATGCTGATTTCATGACCATCGCTGAAGATATGAGTTACAATCTCGGGCCTATGTTATCAGAAGAACTCTACAATGAATTTATGAAACCTTATTATCTGCGCCTTATACCTGAAATCAAGAAACACGGGACAAAAGTCTTCATAGATTCCGATGGTGACATCACCAAGGCTGTCCCTTGGTTTGTTAGTTCCGGTATAGAGGGCATCCTGCCGCTTGAACGTCAGGCAGGTGTTGATCTGGCCAAGCTGAGACAAGACTGGCCGGAGCTGCTCCTGATGGGCGGATTTGATAAAATGTGCATGTTTAAGGGGCCAGAGGCTATCGCTGCTGAGTTTGAACGCTTGCGGCCGACTATAGAGCAGGGCAGATATCTGCCTGCAATGGATCATCAGACACCGCCCGGTGTTTCGATGGAAAACTATCGCTACTATATAAATCTCTTGAAGCAGCAAACAATGAAGACGCGTAATGTTCAGAGTATTGAGCAACCAGCAATCGCATCACAGCCATCAGCTATGCGAGCATCAAAGAAACCAAGCTGGATTTGGCCAAGTGCACAGGAGTGGAAAGAAAATAGAAGAGCATGTTTCGTTGATTCATTTCTAATTGAATCTGTTGAAGATCCGGTTTTGCTAAACATAAGCGCCGAAACAAGATATATCGCATATCTTAACGGAGCTGAAATCGGACGGGGACCGATCAGGTCTCCACAGGATAAAAAATACTATGATCAATATGATTTGTCTTCGCATCTCACAGTAGGTGATAACTATCTGGCTGTAAGGGTATGGGATTATGGCTGGTCAACTTATCAATCGCTGGCCTCAACCGGCGGTTTAATCTACGAGATTATACAAGACGGGATATGTCTGACCTGCTCGGATAGCACAACTCTTGCCAAATTGGATACCGGTCACAAAAACCGCACGGTTAAGAGAAATGTTAATCTTGGTTTCGGTGATCATTATGACGCGCGCGCCTGTGACCAGAACTGGATTACATGTCCTGGAATAACGACAAATTGGCCCTGTGCTGAAGAGATCGAATCTGTATGTGAACAACTCGAAGTTAGACCGATTCGCCAGTTCACAACAGAACTTCGTCGACCACTTCGAATAGTAGAAAAAGCCGAAGTTGAGAAGGGTTGCCAGCAGGTGACGATAAACACAAGACCTGTATTCTTCCCGGAACGCAGAGATGCTGACGAAACGATTTTTACCGGCTTCATGGCTTGTGTAATTGACGCTCCGACTGCCATGGAAGGCAAAATATCCTTCCCCTTCAGAACCTGGAATGGCATCATCGGTGACTTCCGTATAGACGATAAGGAATATGCTGTCAGCAACAGTAACCGTGATATTAATGTCGATCTGCGCGCCGGTCGCCAACTTATGCTGATGAACATATCCGGCAAATTTGACGATCTATATATTCACTTGTCCTTCTGCTTCGAACAGACCTTGGGTCTTGATTTCTATTTAATTGGTCCAATTGATAGAATAGAAGCTCCTGTAGATGGTCACAGCAGAGTCCTGGGCGGATTAAATGAATATAACCGCATGGAACAGCCTTCTCAGCTATTCGCGCAAATTTCGCAGGTTTGTTCAATTGACGAGCTGTGGCATTACTCTGAGTATATTAAAACAGCAAATCCTGACTATATTTTCTACGATGAGCATATTTACTCATTGGCAAAAGAAGAGAAAATAGTCAGGAAATTACCAATTATGAGTTCCGACTGCGGCCTGCTCTCCGGTAATCTTGCAGCCACCATAATTGAACCGCCACAGCAGGGAGACTACTCGCGAATAATTGTAGATTTCGGCGATATTTATGTCGGTAGCCTCGAATTCTCAATACGAGCTACTGCTGGTACCATGATGGATATCTACTGCTTCGAAAATATGTATCAAGGAGATATTGATTTCACGGTAGGACTCAATAATTCTGTTCGTTACATTTGCCGGGAAGGACAACAAAGCTACAGCTGTATGTCACGCATGGGCTGTCGATATGCCATGATTACGCTACGTTTGCAGACAGGAACAGTAGAGATAAGCGATTTTGCTATCAAACATTCAGTTTACTCTACTGGAAGTATCGGCAGATTCCGCTGCAGCGATGAGCTGACTAATAAAATATGGGAAATATCAGTAAATACACATAGACTAAGCATGGAAGACGCTTTTACCGATTGCCCTACATATGAACAATCTTATTGGATCGGTGACGCGCAGATTAGTAGTATTGTAAATGCCTGGGTCTTCGGTGATTATGAGCTTATCCGACATAACCTGTTGCTGGCCACCACTGCACGCGCCAATACTCCGCTGTTTAACGCGCTAACACCAACCGATTGGACCACTTCTATACCTCTGTGGACAATGAACTGGATCGAATCCGTAAACTTCTACCTGAATATAAGCGGAGATCAAACGATAGTCGAGCAGCTATTCGATCAAATTGTCGAGGTTCTGCGCTACTACAGCGAATTCATCGATCAGACAGGAGCCTTCCTAATCAATGCCTGGAACATGATCGACTGGGCTCCCATGGATATTCACAATCATGGTGTCGTCACAGCACAACAAGCAGTACTGGCTCATTGTTACGGCATAGCCGCCGGTTTTGCTGCTATGCGAAATCGTCCGGAAATAAAAGCTGAATTCGAAGAGCTACGCCAACGCCTGTTAAGTTATATCGACAATAATCTCTGGTCCGATAGGCACAACGCTTATATCGACGGTTGGTCTCCTGAGCACGGAAACAGTAAAACCTGCAGCGTACAGACGCACACGATGCTGTATCTGTATGATGGCATTATAGATTCTGACAAACTCGCGATTTGCCGTAAGCTACTCAATATTGATACCCGCGCTGAAGGTGAAGACCTCATCAATTCAGCCGAAATGATCCAGATAGGCTCCCCGTTTATGCTCTACTACCTCTATGAGAGCTATGCTGGAACCGGCAGAATCAAACACATCCTCGAAGACATGCGTATAAGATGGCAGGAAATGATCAAATATGACAGCACAACCTGCTGGGAGGTCTTCCCCGGATTTTACGAAGTAAGCAGAACCCGTAGCTACTGCCACTCCTGGTCATCATCACCTGCGTACTTCCTAAGCCGCTACGTCACAGGTATCGTAAAGCATGACGCTGGTATGAAGACACTGAAAATTGACATACCCGAAACTGATATTGACTGGTGCGAGACCACTGTGCCAACACCTCACGGCGCCGTAAACATACGCTGGACAAGAGGCAGAACAGAGCAGGAAAACAATCAGCTATATGTTGAATATCCCTCAGCTATAACGATAGAAGTCCCACCCTCGCGTCTTTGGACTTCTGTTTTGAGACCCTATTAATAACACTTGCTTAAGGTCGCAAGACGTCTTGATGGCGATACTACTAACGATACTGCCAATCGTGCTGATTGCCGTGCAACTAACGATACCATTTACGATATTGCCAACCGTTCTATCATCCTTGCTGATTGCCTTGCTGATTAAAGGTGAAAAGGAGTATTAAGATTTATGATAAGTAAAGAGCGTTTCTATTCCTGTCTAAACTATCAGGGATATGACAGGCCGCCAACAAAGTTTTACGGCACCCCAGAAATAACAGCCGAATTAATGAAGTATTTCAATACAAACAACTATATCGAACTGTTAGAAATTCTTGGAGATGATTTTCGTCAGGTAGAACCTCGCTATATCGGTCCGGAGCTCAAACAATTCCCTGACGGCAGCTGGGAAGGCCTTTACGGTGAGCGCTATGTGAACTACCCTTTTGCCGGTGGCACATATCCAGAAGCTATTTACCTGCCTTACGCGGAAATAGAAGACATGAGTGAATTAGGCGGAATTAGATTTCCCGATGCCGATTGGTATGATTATTCCGGCATCCAAAAAGAATGCCTCAAGCTCCAGGATTATGTAGTTTGTACCGGTGATGCCGGAGTGCCAGATTTCATGAACGGCATCGCCCGCTGCCGCGGTGTAGAACAGGTTTTAATAGACATCGGACTCGAAGATCCCGTCTATATCGAACTTGTGCGCAGAAAATTTGAATTTCTCTATGAGAAGTACAGCCGTGTTCTAAGCTCTGCCGGTGGTGGTATAGATGTGCTCTGTCTCGGTGAAGATTACGGAAACCAAAATGGACTGATGATCAGCCCAGATTTCTTCGACAAATATTTCGCCGAATACATCCGGGAATTTATCAGTCTCGCTCACAAACACGGAGCCCGAGCCATGCTGCACTCCTGCGGCAGCTGCCATGACCTGATAACAAGACTAATAGACCTCGGTCTCGACATCCTCGAAGTTATACAGGTAGACGCAGCCAAAATGGATATAACCAAACTTCACAACGAATTCTACGGCAAAATAAACTTCTGCGGCAGTATTAGCGTTCAGAGCACGCTGCCACACGGCACCCCGGATCAAGTGCGAGCCGAAGTCCAACTCCGCAAGAAACTCTTCTCGTCCGGAGGTATGATAATTGCCCCCACCCACGACATACAAGTCGGTACACCAACAGAAAATATCCTTGCCATGTACGAAGAAATTGGCAGCCTGAGCAAGTAGGTTAAGTAGCGGGTAGTAGTTGCGCAGCGCTTGTTGTTACGTGGCGCTCGTTGTCGCACAGTGATAGTCGGATAGAATAACTGTCTATCGAAATACGATATTGATATCCAAGCGTAGGTAAGCATAGGCAAGTGTAGTCAAGTTGACCCTGACTGGTGACTTTATTCACGATCTTCCGATTATGCATCGTTTTATGCAACCAAGTGTAGCCAAACTGACCCAAGTGAAGTCAAGCGGAGTCAAGCGGAGTCAAGTGCAAGCAAGTGAAGCCAAGCGTAGGCAAGCTGGCACCGCGGTGCCAGTTAGGGTCATCTAACAATTTCACTGAAAACAGCGGAATCGGCTGGGCGCGTAGCGTCTCAGCCGATTTTATTAAAAATGCAAGCGCAAACTGGTTTGCGCTTGCTCCGCTCGATCAAACAGCCTGAGATGCCTGGTATTGCTGCGTTATAGGCGCTTTTGTCGGTATATCCAAACGCGCTCAAGCGACGTCAAGTGAAGGCAAACGTAGGCAAGTGAGTCGCGCTGATATGAACGGATATCGACAAACGCCAACAACCAACGACAACGACAACGACAAACGCCAACAACCAACAACAACCAACAACTAACAACCGAGCACGTCCAAGCACAACCCAGCACCGCTGCTCGTACAAACGTGTAAATTTGGCGCCTTCTCACAGCAGATGTCGCAGCAGATGATACATCTAAAAACACAAAAACGGCCGGGTGCTGATCGCTCCAGCCGTTTTTGTTATAAATCACAAGTGGATCAGCGGTTCCGCTTGTTCTGCTTATACTCTCTCCATCGGTCGATTAACGCCAATGGCAATTGGTTGCCTGCGTCGATTTTGGGTATTGCGGCTGTTGTTTGTCGGGGTAGATGGTGATCTGCGCTCGCCAAACTCGCTCCGTGTTTTTGTCGTGGTGCGTTCACCACGTCCATTAGCTGCGCTTGCGCTGCGTTCGTTCCGTTGGCCGAATTCGACACGTCCGTTAGTGGTGCTGCGCTCGTCGCGGTCGCGATTTTTCATTGCCGGTCTACCGAATCTTCTTGTGCCGTTGCTGTTTGTGCTTGCATTTCTGCTTGCGCCGCCACGGTTGGAGTTGTCCTGATTTGTGCCGTTGCTGCTTGTACTTGCGTATCTGCTTGCACCGCTACGGTTGTCATCGCTTCGATTTATGCTGTTGCTACGATTGTTGCCGCCACGATAGTTGCCGCCGCGGTTTGTGCCGTCGCGATTTGCACCGCAGCGATAGTTGCTGCCTCGATTTGTGTTGTTACCGCGGTTGTTGCCGCCGCGGTTTGAACCGTACCTGCTTACACCGTCGTTGCTTGCACTATTTGTGTTAGCGGTCGCAACTGGCTCGCTGCCCGGTACAAAAGGATGATTTTCTATGCGTGGGATGCTGCGGCCGCATAATCTCTCGATATCGCGAAGGGCTTTTGTCTCTTCAACATCGCAAAAAGATATGGCCACTCCTTCGTGTCCTGCGCGGCCGGTTCTGCCGATACGATGCACATATGACTCCGGAACCTCAGGCAGATCATAATTTATTACGTGCGAAAGCTCATCGATATCTATGCCTCTTGCGGCGATATCTGTCGCTACAAGAACACGAATTTTGCGATCTTTGAAGTTGCTAAGGGCTAATTGTCGTGCGTTTTGTGATTTGTTGCCGTGAATCGCCTGAGCGCTGACGCCGTGGCGATTAAGATCACGAACTACGCGGTCTGCACCATGTTTCGTGCGCGTAAATACCAAAACTGAGGACAAAGCACTCACATCCATACCCGCACTCGAATTCGCGCCATTACCGACAGCCGTACCTGTGCTCGCGCTCGAGTTCGAACTCACGCCGACGTCCATACCCGCGCTCGATCTCACACTTTTACCGACAGCCGTACCTGCGCTCGCGCTAACAGTGCCGCCGGCGAGCAGATGCTCCAGTAAGCCAAATTTACTTTTCTTATTTACCATATAGAGCGTTTGGCTGATTTTGTCGACCGTTGGCGAGTCAGGCGTGATCGAAACACGTACGGGATCGCGCAAGATCGAACGTGTCAGCTGTACAATCTCTTTTGGCATTGTTGCCGAGAAAAACAGTGTCTGACGCTCTTTTGGCGTTTTGGCGATTATGTATTTCACGTCATGGGCAAAACCCATGTCGAGCATGCGATCGGCTTCGTCCAGCGTGAGAATCTCGACGCCATCAAGATGCACTAAACCCTGATTCATCAGGTCTTTTAGGCGTCCTGGTGTTGCCACGAGAACATCGACGCCGCGGGCCAGCACCTGCTCCTGCGGTCTTTGCGAAACACCGCCAAAAATAACGCCGATCCTTAGACGCATATTGCTGCCGTAAACACACAAATTATCAAAAATTTGCAGTGCCAGTTCGCGAGTCGGCGTAAGGATCAAAGCCCGTACATGTCCGCCGGCAACGCCGCTTTTGCGACCACGCGTGGTATCCGTATCACGACTGCGTTCGTCCAAACGACCACGTGCGTCACCTGAGCTGTCGGATAGAGAAGCTTTTGCCAGGTTTTGTAAAATCGGCACGGCAAAAGCCGCTGTCTTTCCGGTTCCGGTCTGGGCTATGCCCAGTAAATCGCGCCCGGCAATAATCGGCGGAATCGCCTGAGCCTGTATCGGCGTCGGCCGCGAATAATTTTCATCTCTCAGCGATCTCAAAATCGCCGGCATAATATTAAGTTCTTGAAAAGTCATGAAATCTCCAGTCTTGATTATCAAATAAAAAAAATAGTCAACTAAACACTTATAACATATTACACCGGTAAAAGCTATAGCAACGGCGAAATCGGCGCTTCTCATGTGTAATTATCCACCATACAGTAACGTACAGCAGAAGAGCGATGGATCCAAACGGACGCACGTGGGCAAGCGGAGTCAAGTGCAAGCAAGCGAAGCCAAGTGCAAGCAAGCGAAGCCAAGTGCAACCAAACGTAGTTAAGCGTAGGCAAGTGTAGGTAAGTGGGGATGCCGATATGGAATTAGCTCGGCCGTCCTCGTCGCTTCGCTCCTGTGGGATCGGCAATAGCAGCGCGGGCTCGACCGTCCTCGTCGCTTCGCTCCTGTGGAAGCTCGCCCGCTCTGCTATGTGCCTAAGGTTAAGCTCGCAAATTCCATATCGAGCATCTAAAGTAACAGGTGATCGGAATGTGTAGATCGAAAAACGATATCGACAACTAAGCGTAGTCAAGTGTAGTCAAGCTGGCACCGTGGTGCCAGTTAGGGTCAACTAATAATCTGACAAAAAACAGCGGAATCGGCTGCACGCGTAGCGTCTCAGCCGATTTTGTTAAAAATGCAAGCGCGAACTGGTTTGCGCTTGCTCCGAATAATAAAACAGCTCAAAATAGCTGGTATTACTGCGTTGTAGGCACTTTTTCCGGTATATCCAAGTGCGTTCAAGCGGCGTCAAGTGCAAGCAAGCGTAGGCAAGTGAGTGCTGCCGATATGGAATTAGCTCTCGGTCCTCGGCTGCGCCTGTGGAAGTTCGCAAATTCCATATCGAGCATCTGAAGTAATGGGTGGTCGGAATGCGATATCGATATCCAAGCGTAGCCAAGTGTGTCGCGAAGTTATGCACGGATATCGACGGCGGATATCGACGTCGGAGCGCGCCCAAGCGGCGTCAAGTGCAAGCAAGCGTAGGCAAGTGTGTGCTGCCGATATGGAATTAGCTCTCGGTCCTCGGCTGCGCCTGTGGAAGTTCGCAAATTCCATATCGAGCATCTGAAGTAATGGGTGGTCGGAATGCGATATCGATATCCAAACGCGTCCAAACGCAGGCAAGTGTGTCGCACAGATATGCACGGATATCGACGGCGGATATCGACGTCGGAGCGCGCGCAAGCATCCAAACGCGCACAAAAGAATCACCTTCCACAAACTCAATGCAATGTCTTGCTGACTATGCCAGACAAATGGGCTTTAATAGGATTATAATAAGATAAATACCTATAAGAATGATACCCAAACAGACAGAATGAAGATCACCAAAAAGGCAAATAGATAACCAAGCAAACAAACACATAACCAGAATGGAGTAATCGGAATGGGCAAAATGTATCACATAGGAATAGATGAATCACACGGCGCTAAATATGTCATAATACCCGGCGACCCGGGACGTGTAGAGAAAATCGCGTCATTTCTGGATGACGCACGCTTCCTTGGCCAAAACCGGGAATACACAAGCTACATCGGCACGCTGTCCGGTGAGAGAGTTCTCGTCATGTCAAGCGGAATGGGCGGCCCCTCGATGGCGATCGGGCTGGAAGAACTCTATCAGACCGGCATAAGAACGGCCATACGCATCGGCACCTGCGGCGGGATCGCGCTACCTGTCACCGGCGGCGATCTTGTAATCGCGAACGCGGCCATCCGCATGGAAGGAACCACCCGCGAATACGTACCCATCGAATTCCCAGCCGTCTCCAACATCGAAGTAACAAACGCCCTGATCGAATCAGCCAAACGGCTGCAGGCAAAATATCATGTCGGAGTAGTTCACTGCAAAGACTCTTTTTTCGGCCAGCACGATCCAGACCGCATGCCGGTCGGCTACGAGCTCAACAATAAATGGCAAGCCTGGAAAAAGTCCAACACTCTCGGTTCGGAGATGGAGAGTGCCGCGCTTTTTGTCGTCAGCCAAATCCTCGGCATCCGCGCCGGCTGCGTGCTTAATGTCGTCTGGAACAAGGATCGTGAGAAGCTCGGCATGAGCAATCCGGAGTCACACGACACGACACTCGCTGTACGCTCAGCCGTAGAAGCGATTCGCGTTCTCATCGAAAACGATAGGGAGAACGACAAATAAACCGGCCACGCCACCGACCGAGAAACCGACAAATAAACCGTCCGCGCCGCCGACTGATAAACCGGCAAAAGGCCGATCAATAAACCGGGCGCGCCACCGATCGAGAAACCGTCCGCGCCGCCGACTGATAAACCGACCGCGCCACCGATCGAGAAACCGTCCGCGCCACCGACCGATAAACCGGCAAATAAACCGACCGCGCTACCGACCGATAAACCGACAAATAAACCGTCCGCGCAAAAACAAGAGGAGTGATCGCTGATGACCGCTATAGAAAAATATCAAAACTGGTTGGCAGAACCTGCCCTGAATGAAACACTCCGCAAGGAACTGCTGGCAATTGAGCAAGACCCCAGCGAAATCCAGGATCGCTTCTATCAGGATATCAGCTTCGGCACCGCCGGCCTACGCGGCAAGCTTGGCGCCGGCACCAACCGCATGAATATACATATTGTCGCAAGAACCGCCTCAGCCATTGGAAAAACGATCCTGGCAGAAGGCCGGGCCTCTGCCGATCGAGGAGTAGTCATAGCCTATGACTGCCGCATCATGTCGCCCGAATTTGCCAGCCTGAGCGCCGAGATACTAAACGGCATGGGCATAAGAGTTTATTTCTTCCCGTCGCTGCGCCCGACCCCTGAATTATCATACGCCATACTCAAACTGGGCGCGGCCGCCGGTATCAACGTAACCGCAAGCCATAACCCCCAGGAATATAACGGGTACAAAGTCTACTGGTCCGACGCCGCTCAGATAAGAGACGAAATCGCCGATCAAATAATCGCGGCAATCAACAAAACACCACTGTTCGAAGACATCCCGCGCCAAACACGCGAGGACGCCACAAAAGCCGGCCGATTCATCATGCTCGGCCAAGAAATAGACGAAGCATTCTACGAAGCGACCTGCGATCTGGCCATGTTCGGCGAACCGGACCACGCAGCCGCCACCCACGCCACCGGAAGCGCGACCGCCCCAAACCCACACGCCGCCACTCGCGCTACTCACGCCACCGGAAGCGCGACCGCCCCAACCCCACACGCCGCCACTCGCGCCACCCACGCCGCCGGAAGCGCGACCGCCGACCAAGTAAAACGCGATTACAAAATCGTCTACACCCCGCTAAACGGCGCCGGCAACATCCCCGTCCGCAAAGTGCTCAGCCGCATGGGCTTCAACCACGTGCACGTAGTCCCCGAACAGGAACAACCGGACGGAACATTCCCAACCACACCATCGCCCAACCCGGAAATACCAGAAACCTTCCAACTCGCAGAACAGCTCGCGCAAAAAATCGGCGCACAACTCATCATCGCCACCGACCCCGACTGCGACCGAATCGCCTGCCACGTACTGCATCAGGGCCAATACCACAGCATCAGCGGAAATCAGCTCGGCATACTATTTGTCAACTATCTCCTGACCCAGCTGCAAACACAAAACCGCCTGCCCGCAAACGCCGCCATCGTCAAATCCATCGTCACAAGCGAAACCGGCGGCGACATCGCCCGCAAATTCGGCGTATCAGTCTACGACTCGCTCACCGGCTTCAAAAACATCTGCGCCCCGGCAAAAGCCTGGGAAATCACAGGTGAACACAGTTTTATCATAGGCTATGAAGAGAGCATCGGCTACTCAATAGGCACCCACCTCCGTGACAAAGACGGCGTCGGCGCCTCGCTCCTACTCGCCGAAATGACCGGACACTACTTAGCCCACGGCAAAAGCCTGATCGACGTACTTGATCAAATATATGACGAACACGGCCACGAAGCCGACGGCGCCATCAACATCATCCTCGAAGGCAAAGCCGGACAAGTTAGAATCAGCCGCATGATGCAAACCTACAGAACAACCTATATAGAAAAAACCAGCTTCGCCAAGCTAAAAGAAATAATAGACTATAAAACAAGCACCAAAACAACAATAGATGGGAAAGCTGAAGACTCAGCCAACATCGGCAAAAGCGCGGCCGTAGTCGGCGAAACCAACCATGCCGCTGACATCAACAGCGCGACCGGCCAGCCCACAAAACAAGAAACCATCAAAATTGAAAAAACCGACTGCGTACGCTACACCCTAACCGACGGCAGCTGGTACGCACTCCGCCCCTCGGGCACAGAACCCAAAATAAAAATCTACATCTACACCCGTGCCAAAACCACGGCCGAAGCCAACAACAAAATGGCCGAGCTCAAAAAAACCATCAACCAGAAACTGCTGGAAATAGAATAGAGGTTGTCCTGCAGCGGAGGTTATCGTACAGTGCTGGTCGAAAAACGATATCGATATCCAAGTGTAGTCAAGTTTGTCGCGCAGCGTCAGTCTAAATACGATATCGATATCCAAGCGCGTTCAAACGCAGCCAAGTGTAGGCAAGCTGGCACCGCGGTGCCAGTTAGGGTCAACTAACAATCTGACAACAAACAGCGGAATCGGCTGGGCGCGTAGCGTCTCAGCCGATTTTATTAAAAATGCAAGCGTAAACCAGTTTACGCTTGCTCCGCTCAACAAAACAGCTCGAAACAACTGGCATTAAAGCGTTGTAGGCTCTTTTGCCGGTATGTCCAAGCGCAAGCAAACGGCGTCAAGTGAAGGCAAGCGTAGTCAAGCGTAGGTAAGTGTGTCGCGCAGTTATACACGGATATCGACTCCTGCACGCAAGCGCTACCAAGTGTGTAGCGCAACGTCATCGACGAAACAAGTAATAAGGAAGGCAAAATTTATATATAAACTTTCCTGTGTGGAAAAGTTAAGATATTAATAATGGCTGGCGTATCTAATTTTGTCTTGTGAGCATAATATAGATTGTTGTTGTAAAGCCAATAATCAGCAAAATAAGAAGAGACGGAATCGAACGCGCGATCGCCTCTTTGAATTAAAGAGATAATTCAAATGATTCTGCCTAACCAAAAGCTA